>NZ_JADCJY010000001.1:1800000-2100000 GCF_014982715.1 Gallalistipes aquisgranensis
TCGGTAAGCGTTGGGCAAATATACGAATTAATCTCGATAACCGGGCAAAAAAACGGGGACACTCCTCTTATGGAATGTCCCCGTATTCGGCATTCGGAAAGACTTACGCCTTGACGGCTTTCGCCTCTTTGCGGCGGATCATATCGTAGGCTATCGGCGTTGCGATGAAGACCGAGGAATAAGTACCCACGATCACACCGAACATCAGCGCGAAGACGAACCCGCGGATCACCTCACCTCCGAAGAGGAAGATGGCCAGCAACACGACGATGGTCGTACCCGACGTATTCATCGTACGGGCCAGCGTGGTGTTGATCGCCGCGTTGATATTGTTCTTTATATTCATTTTCGGATAGAGCGTCTGGTACTCGCGGATACGGTCGAAGATCACCACCTTGTCGTTGATCGAATAACCGATGATGGTCAAGATCGCGGCAATGAACGACTGGTCCACCTCCAGGTTGAACGGCATGAATCCATGCAGCAGAGAGAAGATACCGATCGTCAGGAATGCATCGTGCCCCAGCGAGATCACGCTACCCATACCCCACTGCCAGCGCTTGAAACGGAACACGATATAGAGCCCGATGGCCAGCAGAGAGAAAATCACGGCGATGATGGCGTTGACCTTGATGTCGTGCGCAACGCTCGGTCCCACCTTGTCGGCCGAGATGATACCGTAAGGATTGGTGGCCGTGGTGGCGAACTCCTCGAACGTAACGGGCGTAACGAACAGGGAACCCAGCGACTTGTAGAGCAGACCCTCTACCTTGGCGGTAGCGTCCTGGCTCTGATCGTCGAACATGTACTGCGTCACGATACGCATCTGGTTCTCGGGACCGAACTGTTTCACCTCGAAACTCTTGGTCGCATCGTCGCCCTCTTCCTGTGCGAAGCCTTCCTCCAGAGCCGAACGCACCTGATTGGCCGTCACGTTCTGGTCGAAACGCACGACGAAAGCACGGCCTCCGGAGAAGTCCACGCCGTAATTCAGTCCGCGCGTAAAGAGCGATACCAGCGAAACCAGCACCAGCGCACCCGAAATGATGTAGGAGAACTTTCGCTTGTCGATGAAGTTGATATGCGTATTGGCGAGGAAATTCACCGTCAGTTTGTTCGAGAAACGGATGTTCACACCCTTTTCCAGCATGGCCACGAAGATCAGACGGGTGATGAAGATCGCCGTAAAGAGCGAGGTGATGATACCGATGATCAGCGTCGTGGCGAAGCCCTGTACGGGACCCGTTCCGAAGATGAAGAGCACGATACCCGTCAGCAGCGTAGTGACGTTACCGTCGATAATGGCCGAATAGGCGTTCTTGAATCCGTCGGCGATCGAAAGGCTCAGCCCCTTGCCGGCCTTGATCTCCTCCTTGACGCGTTCGTAGATAATCACGTTCGCATCCACGGCCATACCCATGGTCAGCACGATACCGGCCAGACCGGGCAGGGTCAGCACGGCCCCGAACGAGGTGAGCACGCCGAACAGGAAGAAGAGGTTGGTCACCAGTGCGATATTGGCCACCAGACCCGCCGTGTTATAGAAGAAGAGCATGTAGAGCAACACCAGAACGAAAGCGATCACGAAGGACATCATACCCGCATTGATCGACTCCCGACCCAGCGAAGGACCTACCACCGTATCCTGGATGATACGTGCGGGAGCAGGCAGTTTGCCCGACCGCAGCACATTGGCGAGGTCCTTCGCCTCCTGGATGGTGAAATTGCCCGTGATCGACGAACGACCGCCGGCGATGGCTCCGTTCACACGCGGAGCGGAATAGACATAACCGTCCAGCACGATGGCGATGCAACTTCCCACGTTATCGGCGGTCAGACGCTCCCAGATACGGGCTCCGGTACCGTTCATCACCATCGACACCTCGGCCGTGGCAGCCTGCTGCTGATAGTCCTCCTTAGCCTCGACGACGACGCCACCGTCCAGCGGAGCCTTTCCGTCGCGCGTGTTAGCCTTGATCGCATAGAGTTCGAAAATATTGCCGGCGGCATCCACCGGTTTCACGCCCCACAGCAACTTGATGTCGCGCGGAAGGATGGCTCGCACGGCCGGCAGGCCCAGATATGCGTTCACGGCAGCCGTATCCGCAGCCAGCGCATGGCCGATCACCGGACCCTGTCCGATCTGTCCGCTCTGCGGATCGGCGATCGGGCTCATCTTGGCATACAGGGGATACATCGCGGCGATATCCTCCTGCCCTTTCAGCGAATCGGATGCGCCCTGGTCCATCTGGGCCAGCAGCTCCACACTCTCGGTGGTGTCGCCGGACTGCACCGTCTCGGTCTCCTCCACCGTCACCTCTTCCGCCCGGGCGGGGGCCACAGCCTTCTGGGCCTCCCGGTATTCACGGATGATCTGGTTGGCCTGATTCAGCAGGGGATAGATCTCCGTATTGTCGTACGTGGCCCAGAACTCCAGCGAGGCGGTTCCCTGCAACAGTTTGCGCACGCGCTCGGGCTCCTTGATACCGGGAAGCTCGACCAGAATACGGCCCGAATTCTCCAGACGCTGGATATTGGGCTGCGTCACACCGAAACGGTCGATACGGTTGCGCAGCACATTGAACGAGTTCTCGATGGCACCCTCGGTCTGTTCGCGGAGTACCCTCACCACTTCGGCATTGGTGCTGTTGGCCGTGATCACCTCCCGCAACTCGGGCGTATTGAAGATATACGCCAGACGGCCGCCGCCGGAAAGCTGCTCGTAGGCACGGGCGAAAAGGGTGATATAATCGTCGGTACTGTTCTTCTGATCCTCGCGGGCCTGGGCGAGCGCCTGGTTGAAGATCGGGTCCTTGCTGTCGTTGGACAGGGCACGGACCACATCTTCCACGGCGATCTCCAGCATGACGTTCATACCGCCCCGAAGGTCGAGTCCCAGGTTAATCTCCTTCTCCTTACACTCCTTGTAGTTGAATTTGATAAAACCCAGATTGTAAACCGTCTGCGACTTCACGGAGTCCAGATAGGCCTGTTCCCTGGCCGCATCGCCTCCGGCGTAGGCAGCCGCTTTACGTTCGACCCGCTGGGTCACGAACGTGAAGGAGAGCTGGTAAGCGCAGGCGATGGCCAGTACGATTGCCAACAGTTTAAGTGCACCTTTGTTCTGCATGTCGAAATGTTTATTTTGAAATTATTTAAGTTTAGCAGTCCGTTAGAGCGCAAAAGTATATATTTTTTTGCGAAATACAATATAAATGCGACAGAAATAAGAGCGGCCCCAGCATAAATTCAACGGCACGGAAACGCACCGGGAGCCCCCGTACGCCCGGCTTCCGTACGGCGTACGGCAAAGAAAAGCCGGCCCCGAAAGGGCCGGCAGGAAACCCGTCCTTCCGTCAGGGCATATACCGGTTCACGAAATCCCCGACCCGCCGCCCGTACTCTGCCGGATCGTTCCAATAGGCCCGGGCATGGACCACTCCGGGCACGATCCACAACTCCTTGTCTCCGGGTTTGGCGTCGTAAAGCGGATAGACCATGCGGGTGGGAACGAACGTATCGCGGTCGCCGTGGATGAACAGCATGGGGCGTTCGCACCGGGCCACCTGCCGCAGGGTGGAGGCCTCACGGAACCCCCACCCCTCCCGCAGCCGGCAGTACAGATCGGCCGTATAGAGCAGGGGAAAGGCGGGCAGATGAAAACGACCTTTCAGTTCGCTCCCGAATTCGTCCCACACGGAGGTATAGCCGCAGTCTTCCACGAAACAGCGGACATTCCCGGGCAGTTCCTCCCCCGAGGTCATCATCGTCGTGGCGGCCCCCATAGAAATGCCGTGCATCACAATCCGGCTGTCGCGGCCGAAACGGGAGAGGATCACCCCGATCCAACGCTTCATGTCCTCCCGGTCTTTCCAGCCCATGCAGACATACTTTCCCTCACTCGTCCCGTGGGCCCGCAAATCCGGAAGCAGAACGTTGCATCCCAGTCCCTTGTTGTACATATACCCGAGCATCAGCATGCTCATGGCATTGTCCTGATAGCCGTGCACGAGCAGGGCCGCGCGGTCGGTCGGCCGGGGTGCGGCGATGTAGAAGGCATGCAGCCGGAGCCCGTCGGCCGACGTGATAAAGGTATCCCGCAGACCGTCGCAACGATTCAGACTGTCGGCCCAGACCCGAATATCCGCATGGCGCATCATCCGGTCGTAAACCCGCCGGTGATCGCGGGCCTCGGGCTGGCTCAATAAAGCGTAATTGAACAGATAGACGCTACCGCTCACGACAGCCAGCACCACTACGGCTCCCGCTACGGCAAGCACCGTCCGCCACACTTTTTTTCTCTGGTTCCGTGCTCGTTTCATGTTTCCGGATTTCGGGGCACCGTCCACAGGCGCCGCCGGATTCGATCCTGCAAAATAAATACAAAAATCGGGACGGACAAGAAAAAAAGGAGACGGTTCTGGGAAACCGTCTCCTTTTTCGCGTCAATCAATTCCGCCAATTATTTGACTTCCTCAAACTCCACGTCGGTCACGTTGTCGCTGTCGGTCTTGCCGGCATTGCCGGAAGCCCCCTGAGTGCCCGCACCGGCCTGCGCACCGGCCTCCTGTGCGCCGGGCTGAGCCTGCTGTGCGGAGTAAATATCCTGCGACGCAGCCTGCCATGCGTTGTTGAGCTCGGTCGTGGCGCTGTCGATTTCACCGACATTGCCGGACTTGTGCGCATCCTTCAGCTTGGCCAGAGCGCCTTCGATCGCGGATTTCTTGTCAGCGGGAATCTTGTCACCGTACTCCTTGAACTGCTTCTCGGTGGAGAAGATCATACTGTCGGCGGCATTGATCTTGTCGATCCGCTCGCGCTCCTCCTTATCCTTGGCCTCGTTGGCCTTGGCCTCGTCGCGCATCCGCTGAATCTCCTGTTCGGTCAAACCCGAAGAAGCCTCGATCCGGATTTTCTGCTCCTTGCCCGTTCCCTTATCCTTGGCCGAAACATTCAGGATACCGTTGGCGTCGATATCGAACGTCACCTCGATCTGCGGCACACCCCGCGGTGCGGCCGGAATTCCGTCGAGGTGGAACCGTCCGATGGTCTTGTTGTCGCGGGCCATGGGACGCTCGCCCTGGAGCACATGGATCTCCACCGAAGGCTGGTTGTCGGCGGCCGTTGAGAAAGTTTCGCTCTTGCGGGTCGGGATGGTCGTATTGGCGTCGATCAGCCGCGTGAACACACCGCCCAGCGTCTCGATACCCAGCGACAGGGGGGTAACATCCAGCAGCAGCACGTCCTTCACCTCGCCGGTCAGCACACCGCCCTGAATGGCTGCGCCGATAGCGACCACCTCGTCGGGATTGACACCCTTGGAAGGCGTGCGGCCGAAGAACTCCTCGACCACCTTCTGAATGGCCGGGATACGGGTCGAACCGCCCACGAGAATCACCTCTCCGATCTGGTCCTTCGTATATCCGGCATCTTTCAGAGCCTGCTCGCAGGGTTTGATCGTGGCACGGATCAGATGGTCAGCCAACTGCTCGAACTTGGCCCGGGTCAGCGTCATCACCAGATGTTGCGGAATACCGTCCACCGGCATGATATAAGGCAGGTTGATCTCCGTAGAGGTCGAACTCGACAACTCAATCTTGGCTTTCTCGGCAGCCTCCTTCAGACGCTGCATGGCCATCGGGTCCTTACGCAGATCGACGTTATGCTTGCTTTTGAACTCCTCGGCCATCCAGTCGATAATCACATGGTCGAAGTCGTCGCCGCCCAGATGGGTGTCGCCGTTGGTCGACTTCACCTCGAACACGCCGTCGCCCAACTCCAGAATGGAGATATCGAACGTACCGCCGCCGAGGTCGTACACGGCGATCTTCATATCCTGGCTTTTCTTGTCCAGACCGTAAGCGAGCGCTGCGGCCGTAGGCTCGTTGATGATCCGGCGTACGTTCAGGCCCGCGATCTGACCGGCCTCCTTGGTAGCCTGGCGCTGCGAATCGGAGAAGTAGGCGGGCACCGTGATGACGGCTTCCGAAACTTCCTGTCCCAGATAGTCCTCGGCCGTCTTTTTCATCTTCTGGAGAATGATGGCCGAAATCTCCTGAGGCGTGTACTGACGTCCGTCCACGTCCACCTTCGGCATGCCGCTCACGCAGTCCACCTTATAAGGTACGCGGTCGATATCCTTTTTCACCTGTTCGCAGGTCTCTCCCATGAACCGCTTGATCGAAAAGATCGTGTTCTTGGGGTTGGTGATAGCCTGCCGTTTGGCGGGATCGCCCACCTTCCGCTCGCCGCCGTCGGTGAACGCCACGATCGAAGGAGTCGTCCGGTGTCCCTCGCTGTTGGGAATCACCACGGGCTCGTTGCCCTCCATCACTGCCACGCAGGAGTTGGTCGTTCCTAAGTCAATTCCGATAATCTTTGCCATAATGTCGTACTATTATTAATTGTTATTTTCAATTTCAAAAACTACCCGAAAATCATCAATCTTTATGCCAAGGGCCATTTGCACAATTTTTGCAGCCCGAAACTGACAAAGCCGCTGTTTTTGGCAGACGGCATGACACGATCCCTGTCATTTCGACCGGAATGGTCCGACCCCGGGAAAAATCGTCGGTCCGGCAGCAGACTGCGGAGAGAAAAGGCAAATACCCGATTTTCGGCGAAAGTGTCCCGAATTGTTTTGATGTTAAGTTTTTTTTATTTAATTTTAAAAGCGGAATAAGGTCCGGAACGGACAGAGGGACCGGACACGACAGAAAACGGAACATCACTAAAACCTAACAGATATGGTCATCACATTCAATGAATTGCGTCGTATCAAAGACAAGTTGCCCAGCGGCAGCTCGAAACGCATTGCAGACGAACTGAACATCGATGTCGACACGGTACGCAACTATTTCGGAGGCAGCCATTTCGAAGCGGGAGCCCCGGCAGGCGTACACTACGAAAAAGGCCCGGACGGCGGCGTGGTCACGCTGGACGACACCACGATTCTGGACGCTGCGATGCGGATACTGAACGAAGTCAGAGCCTGAATCCGATTGAAAAGTAAAAAGTAAAGGGTAAAAAAGAAAAAAGGCGCTCGGTCCCGAGCGCCTTTTCCATTGCATCTCTGCGGATAAAACCCGAAAGATGTTATTTGGTTCCGTCGCAGATACCACGGAAATAACCGATCGACTCCAATACGCCCGGCTGGGGATTTTCGGGATTTTTCTCGAATTCGAGACAAACCTTGCCTTTATAACCGGTCTCCCGCAGTACTTTCAAAATCGGACGGTAGTCGATCACACCGCGGCCCATCTCCCACGTCTTGCCCTCTTTGGTGGGAGCGGACTCATCCTTGAAATGGATGTCGTAAATCCACTCCTTGTATTTCTTCAGTATCTCGGCATTATCCTCTCCGTAACGCACCGAGTGGCCCAGATCGAGGCAGATACCGATCCCCTTGTTCGGGTCTTTCACCCGGTCGACCACCTCCTGGGCGTTGGGGAAAGCCTTGCTATCGGGACCGTGCGTATGGATGGCCACCTTGATGCCGGTCTCTTTCACCTTCTTTTCCACATAGGGCAGAAATTCGTAATCGGGTACGCCGATGAACATGTCGATTCCGTAACGTTTCACGTAATCGAACGCCTTGTCGACCTGCTCCTTGCTTTTCATATAAATCGGGCCGAGAATATATCCCTCGATCCCGTAACCGGCCAGTTTCTGCTTGAAGGCGGCCATCTCCTCCGCCGTACTCGTGAGGGGGTAGATGGAAATCCTTGATAGACATATACTTCACACCGGCCTGCTGTGCCATTTTCAATGCTTGGTCGATGTCGAATTTACGGTAGGTGTAACCGGCGATTCCGATATTGAAGTCGTCGGAACCCCGTTTTCCCTGCACCAGTTGAGCTCCGGCGGGCAGGGAGACCGTCAGAGCCAGCACGGCGATGGCCGCACGCATCCAATTTGTCTTTTTCATTTTCAGTCAGTTTATTTATGGTAAACAATAAAAAAATCGTCAAATATCGTCCGAATTGAACTTGTATCCCATTCGTTTGCCGGTCTGCATCTTCGAATTTTCGATCTTGGTATTGAGCTGGTCGACCGTAACGACCTTCACCGTATCGTATGGAGGCACCAGCAGATCGAAGTCGAGCACGTAGTCGATAGCCGCCTCCACGATGTCCATGATCGCCTCCCTGTCGATCCGGCGCGTTCCGAAACTGTTGTGGCGCAGGCTCACCTGCCGTTTTCCCTCCACGAAATACTGGTTCTCGTGATTGATGAAGATACGCCCCACCAGATACCCCTCGTCCCCGTTGCGGTTGTATTTGAAGGAGTCGGCCAGGAAGTTGTAGATATTGATGATGCCGCAATACGAGTTCTCCTTGTGGTCCCGCACGTAGGAGTTCTGCCAGATGATGTGCTCGCGGTTGAATTCGAACACATTGGTGTGCATGCTGAAAATCAGGATGTCGCCTGCCACCTGTATCTGGGCTTCGAACTTGCCCCGGTCGCGGTATTCGATCCGCACCCGCTTGTCCAACTGTTCGTCCAGCGTTTCGTTCATTTCGGAGGCCATCTCGTGAAGGGTCTCCTTCAGTTCGTTGAACACGGCGAACGTATTGTCGTAGATTCTCTGCTGAAGATTCGATTTTCTGATTAAATTCTCTGCAATTTTGGCCTTGAGGCCAGGGTCACCGTCCATATATTATTTAAGTAAGTTAATATTCCGTATCCATTACATCAGCCGGATCTGCTGCCCCACTTCCAGCCGGGCATCCACGTCCCGATGGTTCATGTTCGCCAAATTCTTCAGCCGGATTCCGTACTGTTGCGAGATCGAATGCATCGTATCTCCCTCGCGCACGATGTGGATCAGTTTGCCGTTGCCGGAACGCTTCGCCTTGCTCCGCACGTACACCATCTCTCCTCCGGACAGCTGCGCATTGGCGGGCAGATCATTCAACTTGCGCAGGCGCTTGGCAGAAATGCCGATCTTACGACCCAGCGATTCGAACGTATCTCCGTTATCTGCAACGATAAACTGGCTGCCGTTATTGTGATAGAGGGCATATCCCCTGAGCTTCTGGACCGAAACGATATAATTGTCCACGTCGATCTTCTCCGCAGCGGAAACCACAGGCTCGGGAAGCTGCTCTCCGACCGGTTCGTGACGCCGCGGCAACTCTTCGGGCAGCTCTTTGTGCTGGTCCAGCAGATAGAGCCGGTTCTCTTCGATGATCTTGATCAGCCGCTGCGGATAATTGGGATCGGTGGCGTATCCGGCCGCCTTAAGCCCGTAGGCCCAGCCTTTATAATCCAGCGGATCGAGCTTGAACAACTCCTGATAACGGGGTGAATTGTCGAGAAATTCGGAATGGTCACGGAACGACTCCTCAGCCGAAGCGTATTTGCGGAAACATTCGCCTTTGGCATCGTCATCGTGCGAGATGGTCATCCCCGTCCAGTCCCGCTTGCATTTGATTCCGAAATGGTTATTGGCCTCGCGGGCCAGCCGGCTGTTGCCGCTGTCCGACTCGAGCAGGGCCTGCGCCATCTTGACGCTGGCAGGAATGCCATATACCTCCTGACTCTCGAGCACCAACTCCTTGTACCGCCGGATATACTCCTCGCGCGACATCCTGGGCTGGGCAGCCAGCACCCCGCCCACCACGAACAGGCCGCACACGGCGACCGTTATTTTTCCGAAATTCATATCCAGTTTCCTTCAGTGCGTTGCTGACAAAGATAAATATTTTATTGTAAATCGAGCAAAAAATTATAGTTTTGCAATAAACTAAACACACCGATCAACATGTTCACGGAACAAGCCAACAGAATTTTCAGCCAGGTCATCGACGACTACCATCGTTGGGACGACGTGGATCATCCGGCCGCCAATCCCTATCCTGCGGGCAGCATCGAGCACTTGCTTTATATCAAAAACTGGATCGACACCGTGCAGTGGCATCTGGAGGACATCATCCGCGACCCGCAGATCGACCCCGCAGAAGCCCTGAAGATCAAACGGAGAATCGATGCGTCCAACCAGGAACGGACCGATATGGTGGAATATATCGACAGCTACCTGCTCGACAAATACAGGGAAGTCGCCCCCCTGTCCGACGCCCGCATCAACACGGAGACGCCCGCCTGGGCGATCGACCGCCTCTCGATCCTGGCGCTGAAAATCTACCACATGAGGCAGGAGACCCTCCGCCGGGACGTGGACGAGACACACAGGACCGCCTGCAGGAAAAAACTCGACGTATTGCTGACCCAGCAACGCGACCTGTCGACTGCCATTGAGGAACTGCTGGAAGACATCGCCGCCGGCCGCAAGTACATGAAAACCTACAAACAGATGAAGATGTACAACGACCCGGCTCTGAACCCGGTACTGTACGCCTCCAAATAGGGTCCGTCCCGGATATATGGAAAACGAAATTCCGAAACATCTGCTCGTCATCCGGCTTTCGGCCATGGGTGACGTGGCGATTTGCGTTCCCGTTATCGCCACCCTGAAGCGGGACAACCCGACACTGAAAATCACGGTGCTCACACGGGACTTTTTCCGGCCTTTTTTCCGGGAGATCGAAGGCATCGAATTCGTCTCGCCCGATCTGAAAGGCCGCCACCGGGGGCTCTCGGGCATGTTCAGGCTCTGGAAAGAGCTGAGGAAAAAGGAATTCACCCACGTAGCCGACCTGCACGACGTCCTGCGCACCAAATTCCTGCGCCGCCTGCTGAGCCTGAGCGGCTGCCGGGTGGAAGTGATCGACAAAGGGCGGTCGGAAAAACGGATGCTGACCCGGAAATTCCGAAAAATCATGGAGCAGCTGCCCACGTCGATGCAACGGTACGGCGAAACGATCGCCAGGCTCGGCTTCTCTTTTTCGGAACCGGTACCCGCCGTCCGCAAACCGCTTCCCGTCCCTTCCTCTATCGGCCGGCGTTCCGGCACCAAACAGGGAAAATGGATCGGCGTGGCCCCGTTCGCCCAGCACAAAGGGAAGATCTACCCCACCCTCCTGACAGACGAACTGATCGGTCTGCTGGTGTCCCGTTTCGAGCGGGTATTCCTCTTCGGAGGAGGGCCCTACGAACGGGATTTCGCCGAATGTATGGAGGTACGGCACGGAGAGCGGGTCATCTCGGTGATCGGGCGGGTCAGCCTGTCGGAAGAGATGGACATCATGTCGAACCTCGATGCGATCGTGACGATGGATTCCGCTTCGATGCATATCGCTTCGCTCATGGGTGTCCCCGTCGTTTCGGTCTGGGGTGCCACCCATCCGTACGCCGGATTCTACGGGTTCGGACAGGACCCCCGGAACGCCGTACAGCTTGATCTTCCCTGCCGCCCCTGCTCGGTGTACGGCAACAGACGCTGCCTTTTCAAGGACTACCGTTGTCTGCAGGGCATCGCCCCTCAAACGATTTTCGACCGCGTATGTTCCGTAACCGATACGCCGACCCCCTCCGACCGGAATTCCTGAAATCCATTGGACAGACTTTTTTCTTTTACTGTGAAAATATTCACAACAAACGTTTGCTGGTATTAAAATAAAGAGTACCTTTGAACGTCGAACCGCATATTTTAAAAAAATTACAAAAATGAACATTCCCTCCAACCTGAAGTATTCCAAGGATCACGAGTGGATCCGTCCCGAAGGCGAAATCGCCTATGTGGGTATCACCGATTTCGCACAGAGCCAGTTGGGCGACATCGTATTCGTAGACGTTCCCACCGTGGGAGAGACCCTTTCGGCCGGTGACGTGTTCGGTACGATTGAGGCCGTAAAAACCGTTTCGGACGCCTTCATCCCCGTAGGCGGCGAGGTGCTCGAATTCAACGAGGCGCTCAACGACGACCCGGCGAGCGTAAACAAAGACCCCTACGGTGCAGGTTGGATGATCAAGATCCGCATGGAGAATCCGGCCGAACTCGACGCGCTCATGGAAAGTGCAGATTACGGGAAAATCATCGGCTAACGACTCAAACACTATAATTTACACAGAGAAAACTATGGCAAAAGTAACTGTTGTAGGTGCAGGCAACGTGGGCGCTACCTGCGCCAATGTGCTGGCGACCCGCGAGATCACGAGCGAACTGGTTCTGATCGACATCAAGGAAGGTTTCGCTGAAGGAAAGATTCTGGACATGTTCCAGACCGCCACGCTGCTCGACTTCGATACGAATATGGTCGGCGTCACGGGCGACTACTCCAAGACGGCCGGTTCGGACGTGGTAGTCATCACGTCGGGCATGCCCCGCAAGCCGGGCATGACGCGCGAAGAACTGATCGGCGTGAATGCGGGTATCGTAAAGAGCGTGGTGGAGAGCGTACTGAAATACTCGCCCGACGCCATCATCCTGATTGTCAGCAACCCGATGGACACGATGACCTACCTGGCCTCCAAAATCAGCGGCCTGCCCAAAAACCGCATCTTCGGCATGGGCGGAGCCCTGGACAGCTCGCGTTTCAAATGTTACCTGAGCAAGGCTCTCGGCGTAAACACAAACGAAGTGGAAGGCATGGTGATCGGCGGCCACGGCGACACGACCATGATACCGCTGGTAAGCAAGGCCACCTACAAAGGGATTCCCGTGAGTGAGTTCGCCGATGCCGAAACGCTGAAAAAAGTTGCGGCAGACACGATGGTGGGCGGAGCTACGCTGACCGGACTGCTGGGCACTTCGGCATGGTACGCTCCGGGAGCAGCGGCAGCCTACGTAGTAGAGTCGATCCTGCGCGACCAGAAAAAAGTGATTCCCTCGTGCGTAACGCTGGAGGGCGAATACGGACAGAACGATATCTGCATCGGGGTTCCTGCCGTGATCGGCAAAAACGGCGTGGAGAAGGTGATCGAGCTCAAACTCACGGACGAAGAGAAGGAACTGTTCGAAAAGAGCGCCGCAGCCGTCCGGAAAACCAATTCCGTACTGAAAGAGATCAAGGCCCTGTAAATAAGACCATTGCAGAAAATCCTCCGAAAGCGGCCGAAACGGTCGCTTTCGTTTTATCATCTATAAATATTTTCTTGCATGGTTCTTGTAATATAGCGATTTAAATGATACATTTGTATCATAGATGATACGTATGATTATGAAAAAGATTACAGGAATTTGCTTCGGGATACTGCTGTCGGCGATGGCGGTTTCCTCACAGGCCTACGGACAGATGAGCTCTACCGCAGGAACTTACAAACATGCCAACTGGTTCATGACTGTCGGCGGAGGTGCCCAGGTCTATTGGGCGGAGAACTACTCGACGGGGAACTTCGGCAACCGGATCACCCCGGATATCGAAGTGGCGGTCGGAAAATGGTTCACGCATGTCTGGGGTGCCCGTATTCAGTATGACGGATACAAAATGAAGGGATTCACTTCGCTCGACAATCCGTATGCCACCGGAGGAAGAACCCCCAAAGGCGGATACCAGCAGCAATTCAGTTACTTGAATCTCCACTTCGACATCCTGTTCAATCTGAATTCGGCCATCTGCCCCTACTCGAGAAGGGTGTACGAGCTGATCCCTTATCTGGGTGCCGGTTATGCCAGGGCCTACAAGAAGGACGAACCCTCGTTCAACAGCTATTCCTTCAACGGAGGTCTTATCAACCGGTTCCGCGTATCGCGTGCCATTGACCTGAACCTCACGCTCAAGGCCATGATCGTCAACCAGGGATTCGACCAGCAGAAAGGCGGCATCAGCCTGGAAGGAAGCACGGGTATTACGGCAGGATTCACCGTCAAGTTTTAAGCGAATACGACACATCTATTATAATACGGAAGGGCGGCTCGACAACACGAACCGCCCTTGTCGTATCTCCGGACGCGAAAGGATTCTCAGAAAAAGAATCCGGCGCTGACATACCACTGATCGTCCGTCGTAATTTTCACCCGCTTCGAAACACCCTGTCCCGTGAACTGATTGTAACGATTACCCGTAAAGGTCGTATAGCGGGCGTCGATAAAAAATTTGCGGATGTCCACTCCCACGCCCGCCTGAATCGCAATGTCCGAATTATGGTAATCGACCTCCAATCCCTGTGCATTGCTCTCCCTGACCGATGCGGTCAGCTGGAATACGGGACCCGCATAGAGCCGGAAAGCCCGGATATTGAAGCCGACCATCACCGGCAATTCAAGCCGCTTGGCGGAAAAACGGGCCCGGCTCAGAGTTCCGGGTGAATCGATCGCATAGCGGTAATCCCGCGTAGAGTAGAGCAATTCGGGCTGAATCTGCAGGAATTTCGGAATCGAAAGCCGTACGGCCAGCCCTAAATGGTACCCCACCCCGGAAGAGGAGCCGGGACTGACGCGCATATCGCCCAACGTAACAGATTTGAAACTGTAAGAGGTGGTGTTCACACCGCCTTTAATACCCACTTTGAGCACTTGTGCGGAAACCGTTCCGGCACCGAGTGCCAGGCCCAATAAAACAGCGAATAATTTTTTCATAACCAATCAATATATTAAATAAGTAATTCCATAATCTCCTCCTCTACACGGAACACGGGACAGACGCCCCCTACGCCGGAGAATCGGTCGTCCGGGCAGACGGGTGGATAACGGGGTATGGGTCGGTAATCGGGAAGCCTCTCCGACGAAGATCAGAGCAGCGGGCTGAGCAACCGGGAGAAAGACTCGTACATACTGTGGAGATTCGACCGTGCATTCCACATCTCGCGCGTGACTTTCGTACAATGTTTCAGATCGGCCAGATAGTAGCTTTCGAGTTCCTGCGCGATCTTGCGGTCGTAAAGGATAGCCGACACCTCGAAATTATCCTCGAAACTCCGGATATCCATGTTGGCCGATCCCACCGAACTGAACTGGCCGTCGATGACGATCACTTTCGAATGGTTGAATCCCTTGTTGTAGAGATAAACGCCGATGCCGGCGTCGATCAGTTCGGAAATGTAAGAACGCGTAGCCCAGTAGACGATTTTACTGTCCGACCGGCTGGGAATCATGATTTTCACGTCGATGCCGCTCAGGGCAGCCACTTTCAGGGCTGTCAGAACGGCCTGGTTGGGCAGGAAGTAGGGCGAAGAGATGTAGATATACTTCTGGGCCCGGGTTATGGCTGCGAAGAAGGCCTGCATGATGGACGCCCAGTCGGAGTCGGGACCCGACGAGGCGATCTGGAGCGGGCACTCCTCCTTGACGCGGGATTTGGGAAAGTACTTGTCATGGTTAAGCCGCTGACGCTTCGAGACGAAATACCAGTCGGTAAAAAAAACCACCTGGAGCATCGCCACGGCCTCTCCTTCGATCTTCAGATGGGTATCCCGCCACAGGCCGAGCTTACCGCCGCGAAGCAAATATCTTTCCGCAATATTTATGCCACCGGTAAAGGCCACGCATCCGTCCACGACAATTATTTTCCGGTGGTTACGGTAATTCACCTTGCTGGTCAGCCAGGGAAACGCCACCGGCATGAAACACCCCACCTCCACCCCGGCCTTTTTCATGGCGTAGATGAATTTCGGACTCAACCCCCAGCTGCCTACGTCGTCGTAGATCAGCCGCACGGCAACCCCCGCACGCGCCTTTTCCATCAGGATGCGGGCCACCTTTTTACCGATACGGTCGTTCTCGAATATATAATATTCCAGATGGATCGAACTGGTCGCTCCCCGCAGGGCCTCCAGGATGGCCGCGAAGGTGGCTTTCCCGTTGTTGAGCACCTTCACCCGGTTGTGGACCGTCAACAGCGACTTGTTGTTGTTGAGCAGCAGCGTGATGATGTCCCGGTTGTCGGCAATGCTCCGGCGCAGCATCAGATCCGGATCAGCGATATCCTTCAGCTGCTGGGCGCAGAGCTTTTCGATCTGCTCCAGGTCCCGGATCTCCTTGCGGTTGAAAATCTTCTCCTTGCGGTGGTTGCGGCCGAACACGACATAGAGTACCATGCCGGCCACAGGTATCAGGGCGATCACCGTGATCCAGGCCAACGCCTTGACCGGTTCCCGCTTATCGTGAATGATGACCCCGATGGTGACCAGCACCAGAACCGCATAGACGACTTTCAGCAACAGGCCCAGGTCAGCCAGTATGAGAATGGGTAGAGTCAATTGCATACGAATCCCTCCTGATACCGCAAATATATAATTTTTAGCGGATTCTTTCATCACATTACATGCCAAAAGAAATTCGGCACAAGAGTTGGAAAATCGGAAAAGGTTTCCTACCTTTGTTTGCAGAAGAGGAGTTCTGGCTTTGAGAAAAGCCGGGATTCTTTCTTTTTTGTTCTATCAAAACTTAATTTTATTATGGCATCGAACACGATTTATTTAACCGAAAGTGGTTATCAGAAACTGAAGGAGGAACTCGACCACATGCGTTCCGTAGAGCGGCCGGCCATCTCCGCGATGATCGCCGAGGCGCGGGATAAAGGGGACCTGTCGGAGAACGCCGAATACGATGCGGCCCGTGAGGCCCAGGGGATGCTGGAAATGCGTATCGCCAAGCTGGAAGACACCATAGCCAATGCTCGGATCATCGACGAATCGAAGATCGACACGAGCAAGGTACAGATCCTCAACAAAGTCACCCTGAAAAACCATAACACGGGCAAGACCGTGGAGTACACGCTCGTATCCGAAAAGGAAGCCAATCTCAAGGAGGGCAAACTCGCCATCTCGACGCCGATCGCCAAGGCCCTGCTGGGTAAAAAGAAGGGTGAGCGGGTGGATGTGACGGTCCCCGCAGGAGTGATCCATTTCGAAATCCTCGACATCTCGATCTGATTCGGAATAATCGGTATTGCAGCACCGCTATTCCGGAGCTGCAAAACAAAAGGCTGCTTTCAATGAAAGCAGCCTTTTGTTTTCATTCCGTCCCCGGAAGCATCGTCCCCGGATCACTCGGCGGCACCCGTTCCCGCGATCCTGGCCTCCGCCTCCTCGCTGAGTTTCCGAGCCTGTTGCTCGGCAGCTTTTACCAAAGCCTCGGCACTCTTTTTGGCCGCAATCTTGGCCAGCGGATTCTTCGCCTGTTCGACCAGCTTGTCGCCCTGCTGTTTCGCCGCTTCGATCAGTTCGTCGCCGGCCGCCTTCGCGTCGGCCCTCAACTTTTCGGCCTGGTCGGCCGCACCTTCCGTCGAAACGGCGCTCTTTCCGCCGGTCAGCTTGCCGAGTGCACCTCCGAGCGCCTGCTTCACGGCGTCCTGCGCCATCTCCTTCACTCCGAGGGAGATTTCGGGCGACGAGAAGGTGCCTCCGATATTCACATTCACCTTATTGAGATACCCTCCGGCCGTACCCGAGGGAAGAGCCACGGAAGCGACATAGTCGATCGTCTGATCGAGCCCCGTGGAACCGGAAAGGTTCAACCCGACATTTCCCAGTTTCAGATCGAACGGCGAGGTTTCGATACGTCCGTCCGCAATCGTAAAGGAGATTTTCACGTCTTTCGCCTCGATTTTTTTCAGCCGGTCGTCCTTCAGCACGGCAGCCAGCCGATCGAACGCCTTTATGTTCTGCACATGAATATCCGACGATTCCAACACACCCCGGGCCGCCACGGAGTTCAGGACGGGTTCCATATGCTCGTCCATACGGGCCGTCATGTCGAGGGTCATCGAATAGTTGCCGCCCGTCTTCTCGAAAACCGGCACGAACTTCTTCACCATGTCCAGCTCTTCGAAGGTGCGGGAGAACGAAGCCTTGTCGACATTTACGTCGAGGGTCAGTTCCGGACTCTTCGGATTCTGTGCCGTGGAATAGGAACCGGACGTACGGATCGAACCGCCCAGCGCATTCATATTCAGCCGCCCGAGTTTCGCCGTTCCGTCCTTCACCGTGACATCGCCCGTCAGATCGGTAATCGTCATCTTCTGGAACAGAATCTTTTTGAATGAAGTGTTCAGCGCCAGATCGAGGTTCTTCGGCACTTCGAATGCACTCAGCGCGGCCGTATCGGCCGGCACGGCCCCTTCCTCCGGGGTTTCAGACGCAGAGTTCCCGAGCAGCTGGTTCAGGTCGAGCAGATCCGAAGAGACCGAAAGCCGGCCGGCCAGCATCTCTCCCCGCAGGACATAAGGCAGGTAGTTGGAGAGTTCCCCCTGCGCCACCAGATCGCTCCGTCCGACCGTTACGTCGAGCCGGGCCAGCTTCATGGCCGCCGGCGTTACGGAGGCCACCGCCTCGGCGACCTTCACCTCGGGCAGCTCCGGAGTGCGGAACACCATATTCTGCAGAGCGACGTTCCCTTCGCCCCTCAGCTTTTCATATCGTTTTTTCTCCACGTCGGACATCCGTCCGGCCATTTCGATACCGGCCGTGATACGTCCCCCGAGCGAAACCGAATCGCCCAACGGATAGACATCCTTAACCACGCCCAGATCGAACGCCCCCGTCACCTTTCCGTCGAACGCCGGATCGCTCACGGGAGTGGTCACGGACAACGACAGCAGCAGGTTGTTCGTCTGCCCTACCCGGGCCGAAAAGTCGGATATCCTCAGCTCCGTCCGATCGGCACTGCCTCCCGGGTTGAACACCGATGCATTCAGCCGGATATCGTCCACGCCCAGCGGCAGCGAAGCGTATTTGAAGGCACCTTTTTCCACAGCCAGCACGGCGTCGATCTTGGGCAGGCAGTCCCCTTCGTAACGTCCCGCGGCCGAGGCGGCGAACGTCAGATCGCCCGAAGCGGTAAGATCCTCGAAATCCTTCATGTAGAATGCCGGGATCAACGAGAGAATATCCTTGAACCGGACTTCCGACGTATTCAGTTTCAGGTCCATATCGACGGCATCCCCGTCGAGGGCCACCCAGCCGTCCAGCCCCAGTTCGATCGCATTGAGGCGGACACGGTTTTTCTGCAGGGTGTATTTGCCGTTTTCGAAATCGGCGTCGAGATTGATCTCCGTCTCCACCTCCGCATCACGCACCCACGCGGTGTTTCCTGTCATGAAACGCAGGTTCCGGGTCACCATCGTCAGATTCAGTCCGCTCCGGTCGGCCGCCATGTTCCCGCTCAGGCGCAGGTCGAGACGGTCGGTCGAAAAAGCCGTTTTCGAAGAGTCGTCCACGAAAACGATCTTTCCCCCGTCGATCCGTACATCCTTCATCGACAGCTTGAACGACGAAGGCTCCGACACGGCCGTATCGGCCGGCGTCTCCCCGCCGCTCTCCTTTACGATATTCCAGTTCACCCGGCCGTCCGCCAGCTTGAGGGCCGTCACCGAAGGTCGGGAGAGCACCAGGCGGGTCACCTCGAAGCCCGAATCCCCGAACAGGGACATCAGGTTCACCACCACCGAAATCCGGCCGGCGCTCACCAGCGTGTCTTCCGCGAAAGGTTCCGTCCCCACCAGCGTCAGCCCCTTCAGATCGAGCGAGGCATGCGGAAAATGGCGGATCAGACTGATCCCCAACCGATCGAAATCAAGCCGGGCATCGAGCATGGAAGCCGCCTCCTTCTTGACGATCTGGTCGATCTTCCCGCGCAGGGCGATCGGCACCACGATCAGGATCAGCAACAGAACGCCTATCACGATCCCCGTTATTTTCAAAGCCTTTTTCATAACACTAAGTTTTTCCTGTACCTACAAAGATAGAGGCATCCGGCCAGATTATCAACATTTTTTCGGCCAATTTTCCGGTTTCGGCGATCCGTTGCGGATTCCTGATTAATTTGTTATTTTTGTTTTACCTAATTCCTTATCTTCATACCATGCGATTTCTGAAACTCGTTTCGCTCCTGTTCCTGCTGCCGTTTTCACCAGCCCGAAACCGCACGGTAAAACCGCAAAAGCACGGTCTGATTTTGCTATTTTTACGACCAAACAAAATATTTTTCCCTCGAAGGTATTGGAACGAACCATTTTTTCAATATCTTTGCATAACCCCTTAACCGCACCCAACATGATAGACGTTAAACAGATAGAAGGAACCGATCCCAAGTTGTACGAACTGGTCTGCCGCCTGGTGATGGACCCGGAGGTGCTCCGTCAGAACAACAACTATCCGTTCAAAACCACACTCCATTTCGTCTGGTTCGTAGCCCTCGACAAGGGGGAGGTAGCCGGATTCCTGCCCGTGGAGCGGCGCGACGGAGGAAAAGCCGTCATCAACAACTATTACATCCGGGACGAATCGGCTGCCGTGCTCGAAGCCATGATCGTCAAGGCACAGGAGGCGCTGGGAGGGCAGTACACGCTCGAAGCCGTCGCACAGACCCGCGACGGGGACGTCTTCGCCCGCAACGGCTTCTGCGCCACGAAGGTCTGGAAGAATTACATCAAGATGACGGACGATGCAGATACAAAACGTATATGAACGTGCGCAGGTCCGCCTGAAACGTATTTTTTCGAGTTTCGACAATATCTATATCTCCTTTTCGGGAGGGAAGGACAGCGGCGTGGTACTGAACCTCTGCATCGAATACATCCGTCGGCACAAACTGCCGGTGCGCTTGGGAGTATTCCACATGGATTACGAGGCCCAGTACCGGATGACCACGGAATACGTGGACCGGGTATTCGCCGAAAACCGGGACATCCTGGACATTTACCGCATCTGCGTCCCGTTCAAAGTGGCGACCTGCGCCTCCATGCACCAGAGGTACTGGCGTCCATGGGAGGAGAGCAAACGGGACATCTGGGTACGGGACATGCCCGAAGGAGCCTACACCCGGAAGGATTTCCCCTTTTTTGCCGACGACATGTGGGACTACGAGTTCCAGATGGATTTCGCCCGGTGGCTCCACGAAAGGAAAAACGCCAAACGCACCTGCTGCCTGGTTGGCATCCGCACGCAGGAGAGCCTCAACCGCTGGCGCACCATATACAGCGCGAAATTCGCCAACCACTATTACGGGTTGAAATGGACCAAGAAGCTGTTCGACAACGTCTATAACGTCTATCCCATCTACGACTGGAAAACCTCCGACATCTGGACGGCCAACGGCAAATTCCGCTGGGATTACAACCAGCTCTACGACCTCTATTACCAGGCCGGGGTGAGTATCGAGAAACAGCGCGTGGCCAGCCCCTTCATCTCCGCCGCACAGGAGCATCTGAAACTGTTCCGCGTGATCGACCCCGACACGTGGGGACGCATGGTGGGGCGGGTCAACGGGGCCAACTTCAGCAGTCTGTACGGGGGCACGTCGGCCGTCGGGTGGCACTCCATCAAACTGCCGCCCAACCACACGTGGGAGAGCTACATGCACTTCCTGCTCTCCACGCTTCCGGCCCATGCCCGCCAGAACTACCTGAACAAACTGGCCGTCAGCATCCGGTTCTGGAAAGAGAAGGGGGGCTGCCTGGCCGACGAGACGATCGAAAAACTGCGCAAAGCGGGAGTGAAAGTGGAGGTGGGCGATTCGACCAACTATCACACCAGTAAAAAGCCGGTGCGCATGGACTACCTGGACGACATCGACCTTCCGGAGTTCCGGGAACTTCCCACGTTCAAGCGCATCTGCATCTGCATCCTGAAAAACGACCACTCCTGCAAATACATGGGTTTCACACCCCCGAAAAAAGAGCTGGAAGCGAAACAGAAAATACTCGCCAAGTACAAAAGCATCATGCAATGAAAACTCAGACCAGTCCCGTATATCACGTAAAAGCCGTGCCCGTGGAGAAAGTGAGGGCCAACGACTACAACCCCAACTCCGTAGCTCCGCCCGAGATGAAACTGCTGGAACTCTCCATCTGGGAGGACGGGTTCACGATGCCCTGCGTCTGCTACTACAACGACAAGGACGACATGTACGAACTGGTGGACGGCTTCCACCGCTACAAGGTGATGAAAACGTCGGAACGGATCTTCAAACGGGAACAGGGGCTGCTGCCGGTCGTTGTAATCGAAAAAGACCTCTCGAACCGTATGGCTTCGACCATCCGACACAACCGGGCCCGTGGCTCGCACAACATCCGGCTGATGACAGAGATCATCGCCGACCTGACCAAAGCGGGCATGTCCGACCGGTGGATCATGAAAAATATCGGCATGGACCGCGACGAACTGCTCCGGCTCAAGCAGATCACGGGTCTGGCCGAACTCTTTGCCGACAAGGATTTCAGCATTCCCGAGGACCGGTAGAACCACCTCCCATCCGCTGAACACCGTTTCAGGTGGTAGTGCCGCAGAGCGCAAATATCTGCGTTCCACCGTAAAAGGAACCGTATCCCGCAGGCCGCTCCCTCCTTCCTGCCACTTACCGTCTCATTGACCCGGCCGGGCGATTGCCGATCGCCGGCAGACCGCCTGCATGTACATCCCTTCTATCCGCCCCAAAAACGGCAATGCCGGATCAATACTCCGCTCAGATCGAACGGTTACCCGCAAAGACGCCGGCGGAGACCGGTAACCGGCCGATATGCCGCTCCTCTTACAGCGGCATTCCGACCGGACTTTCCGTACCGGAAACGAGAAATTCCCAAACCGCTTTTCTTGTTCTTTTCCACCCATCGGAAACGAGCGAAAGATGTTCACGCACCCCATCCGACCGGCCGGTCGGATCGCTCCCGAAACGGAAAAATTTGCAAATTATCTGCACAATCCGTATATTGTGTTCGAACACGGATACCTCACACCACACATAAACAACTACAAACAAACATATTACAATAAAAAAACGCTTGAAATTCCACTCCAAAACATATCCAACCGCCATCCCGGACGTGTAAGCCGAACAAAATCACACGGAATTACACGGCCTTCTAAAACCTCTATACCGAACATGAAACGACACTTCGCACGATACGCCAGCGCATGGGTGTTCATCCTCGTCTCGATTCTGACAGCGACACCCCTTTTCGCCCGACAGGCCCTGAAAGAGTATGCGAAACCCTTGATGATGCGCCTCAACGAGCAGATAGTCCTCCGGCAGAACGACGACACCCGAAGCCCCGATTACGGAGGCATCTGGTGTCCGGGGTGCGGCCTCTACCACACGCGCGCCGCCGAAGCGCTCTTCCCGCTGGCTTACGAATACGAACTCACCGGCAACAGGGAACGCCTGCGGCAGGCCATCCGGCTCGGGAACTGGCTGGTCGCCCGGCAGCAGCCGGACGGAGCATGGCCCGAAACGCCCGAGACCTGGACCGGCACTTCCACCGACCAACTGCTCATGATGCTTCTGGCATGGCCCATCGTCTCCCCCCATCTGTCCCCCGACGAACGGGCCCGGTGGAGTTCGTCCATGGAACAGGCAGGGGATTACCTGGCCCGGGTAATGGACAACGCATTCGCCAGCATCAACTATTGCGCGACCACCGCAGCCACCCTCGCCCACATGAACGCCTTCCTTCCGAAACCTTCCTATGCGGCCAAGGCCCGGGAACTGGCCCGGATGATCGTCGCCAAGATGAACCCCGAATACTTCATCGAAGGGGAAGGGTCCCGGGAAGGAAAATACAAATACGGGGTAGACCTGGGTTACAACATGGAGATGTCGCTCTGGGGCCTGGCCGAATATGCCCGCGTGACGGGCGACGGTCCGGCAGCAGACGCCGTGGCCCTTTCGTTGAAGAACCACCTCTGGTTCATCTATCCCAACGGCATGCTCGACGCTTCGTGGGCCATCCGCTCCAACAAATGGACTACCTTTGGCAGCGGCACCTCGGACGGCTGCCACCCGCTGCTGGCCCTGATGAGCGACCGCGACGAAGCCTATATCACCGCCGCCGTACGCAACATGCGGCAACTGGAACACTCCTTCACCCGTGAGGGCCTGCTGGGATTCGGCCCCCACTACGATCGGGTACGGAACGCTCCGCCCTGCATCTACCCCACCTTCACCAAAGCCAAAAGCCTGGCCATGGCCCAGAGTTGGGTGACCCGGGACGGTCCCGGAGACGCGCCGCTGCCCACCGACACGGAAGGCTGGCGCTATTTTCCCACGATGAACGTAGCCGTAGTGCGCAGCGGAGACTTCTGCGGAACGGTCACCGCCTACAACTACAAGGCGAAAGAGGGCCCCCGGAGCAAATACATGCACCGGCCGGCAGGAGGTTCGCTCAGTATCCTGTGGGTGGATGGGTTCGACCTGCTGCAAGCCTCATCCCAGACGGAATACCACCGCTGGGAACCGATGAGCTTCCCCGAAATTCCGGCAACCACACCCCTCACCCCGCGCATCGAAGTGAGCGCAAACAACGGCTATTACACCAACCTCTACGAATACGACGCCGCCTTCACCGTCGGCGAACGGGACGGAGCGGTCGAATGTACGGCTTACGGACAGTTGAAAAACCGCGACCAGCGGCCTTGCGGCGTCGGCTACACGCTGACGCACCGCTTCGGAGGTGATCGTCTGACCAAAAGTTTCATGATCGCCCATCAGACCCTCACGGACACGGTGCGGATCGTGGAACCCATCGTACTCAACGAGGGCACGGAAATCACCCGGCAGGACAGCCGTACGATCCGCATCGGGTCGAGGTCCCGCACCATCCTACTCACGCTCGACAGTCCGGAGGCGACCCTTCGCATCGACAAAAAGGGCGCCGAAACCTGCTGGAGCATCTATCCGGCCCTCAAAGCGTTGCCGATCGTGGTAGACGTACCCTGCGACGAAACCACCCGCCGGACACCCGTCACCCTGACCTATCGCATCGAATCGTAAAAACCATAAAAACCATACGACATGAAATCATTCCGCCTGTTACTCCTGTCTCTCCCGCTGGCCCTCGCAGGGCCCGGTCATGCAGCCAACCCCTGGAACATGGTGAAGCAGATCGAAAAGCAGATCTCCGCCCCCGTCTTTCCCGACCGGGACTATCCGGTCACCCGCTACGGTGCGACGGACGACGCCTCTGCCGACTCCCGGCCGGCCATTCTCCAGGCCATCGACCGGTGTTCCTCCGACGGCGGGGGCCGCGTGGTCATCCCCCGCGGACGTTTCTTCTGCAAAGGCCCCGTCGTACTGAAAAGCAATGTCAACCTGCATCTGGAAGAGGGTGCCGAACTGATCTTCAGTGCCGACGAGAAAGATTACCTGCCCGCCGTCCCCACGCGCTGGGAAGGCACGGAGGTCTTCAACTACTCCCCGCTGGTCTATGCCTACAATGTGAAAAATATCGCCATTACCGGCAAAGGAACCCTCAACGGACAAGGCTCCAAAAACATCGCCACCTGGAAACCGCGTCAGAAACCCGACCAGAAAAAACTCCGCAAAATGGGCACCGAACTCGTCCCCCTTTATGAAAGGGTATTCGGGGAAGGCCATCTGTTGCGGCCCGCTTTCGTCGAACCGGTTTCGTGCACCAACGTCCTCATCGAGGGCATTACGCTGATCGACTCCCCGTTCTGGGTGATCCATCCCCTGTTTTGCGAAAACGTCACGGTCAGAGGCGTACGGGTCGATACGACGAACGACAACAACGACGGGTGCGACCCCGAATCGTGCCTCAACGTGCTGATCGAAGACTGCTATTTCCACACGGGCGACGACGGAATCGCCATCAAATCCGGCCGGGACAACGATGCCTGGCGTATCGGGCAGCCCACCCAGAATGTCATCATCCGCAACTGCACTTTCAATTCGAAAATCAACGGGCTGTGCATCGGCAGCGAAATCTCGGGCGGCGTGCGCAACGTATTCGCCGAAAACCTCTACATCCCCAGCGCCACCGACGCCATCTACTTCAAGTCGAATCTCGACCGCGGCGGCTATATCGAAAACATCCACATCCGCAACGTGCGGGCGGATTCGGTACGGTCGACCCTGGTAAAATTCGAACCGGACTACAAATCGGAAAGCCGCAACAACTATCCCACCCGGTTCCGGGGATTCGTCATCGAGAACGTGAAAGGCGGTGTCGCGGAGATCAGCGGAATCGACATCTCGGGCTTCGCCCGGATGCCCGTGGAAGACGTGACCATCCGCAATCTGACCCTCGACCGGACACCCATCCCCCTGATCGTCAAGAACGCCGAAAACATCACACTGAAAAAGGTAATGATCAACGGCATGCTCCAAACCCTGCCCTAAACGATATATTCATTAACGAACGGGCCGGTTTTAAGAGCCGGCCCGTTCGTTAATGATTCAAAATTAACCGATCCATAATGGATTTATCCACCCCGGCATCTGCCTGCAGAAGGATATATGATGCTCCGTACCGAATATTCTGACCGGAATGAGCGGAAGCCCCATACTTTTCAGCGAGAAAAGTATGGGAATCGCATAATTTGTTAATATCATTCGTCAATTTCGATAATTGGTCCCGAATTGCCTCCAACCTGAAGCATCTTCATACACGTCAACACATCCTTCTGCATTATAAAACATACTCCCTCAGACACAAGACAATCATCAAACAGTACAATAATAAAAGATTGTAGGGGGCGTTTCATAATTCAGAAGCAGAAATACTACATCCATTAGAAGTTTTGACCGCATAATGCAGTATCACAAATCAACACTAAACTATATCTGGAAAAACTCTTTCCATTCATCTCTTGGAGGATAGCCCTGCAAAAGGAAATTCGCCATTTCATTGTTTACGAAACGCTTCGTCTGACGGTCGAATTTCAGATGGGAATTAAGTCTTTGAGCGATCACACCCAAGCAAAGCACCTGACTCAACGGACCTGAAATTTCGAACGGAGAACGAGCTTTCTCCTTACCCATCACGGCCAACAGGAAGTTTGCATAGTGATTGGACGGACTTTCGGGAACCTCCGGCAATCGGGATGCAATCTCTTTTGCCTTGTCTTTGGGAATGATCGACAACGTACTACCGTGCGACCCACCTTGGAAAATAAGATCTTTTCCATAGATGATTTTTCCCGGATTGAGTTTCGAAGGTTGAATAGCACCTTGAGACGTGGGCGGAATATTAGGATCGAGTTTCCCGGCAACGTACCCGTCAGGCAACGGAGGAAGATTTTTCCGGCCGTCATACCAAGTAATCTCTACCGGAGGCATATCGCCTCGGGCGGGGAACTTGAATTCGATCGTCGAAGCCAACGGGAAAAAGAATGGATTCCATCCATCGGCATACAACATATTGATCTCTTCCGGCAGTCCCAAATCAAGAAATTCATGGGCAGTATCAATAATGTGTGCACCCCAGTCCCCAAGAGCACCAAGCCCTAAATCATACCAGCAACGCCATTGCCCGTTAATATAATCGTGATTATAATCGCGCATCGGCTCCACACCGATCCATGTATCCCAATCAAGCGTGTCCGGAATGGGTTCGGCTGCAGGAAAACTCTTCATGTTCGTATCCCATTGGTGCCAACGACGCTTGTTGTTCATATGGGCCGTGATCCGGGTCACATCCTT
Source organism: Gallalistipes aquisgranensis (assembly GCF_014982715.1). Lineage (NCBI taxonomy): Bacteria > Pseudomonadati > Bacteroidota > Bacteroidia > Bacteroidales > Rikenellaceae > Gallalistipes > Gallalistipes aquisgranensis. Next base: position 1,827,218 of record NZ_JADCJY010000001.1, read on the forward strand.
AATAATACCCGCTTCGGTCCATGCCTTGAATTGAAAATAGTTGGCCTCCGAATGCCCTTGATTTCCCATTTGAGTTACGACCTTGTATTTTCGGGCCGCGGCCATCAATAACTCCACTTCCAGAAACGTTCGGGCCAACGGTTTCTCCACATACACATGGATACCCTCCGACATGGCACGCATCGCAATCGGGAAATGGGAGTGATCCGGAGTTCCGATCGACACCGCATCGATCGAATCTTTCATTCTGTCAAACATCTGACGGAAATCGCGGAACCGAGGCACATTAGGAAACATCTTGAGTATCTCTAGGGTATGGGCAGCCTCCATGTCCGTATCACACAAAGCCACGATATTGCACAACCCGGTAGAATAGAGTTGTTTAATAATGTCTTTTCCCCGGTTTCCGATACCGCAACAAGCCAGATTCACTTTGTCACCCGATACGAATTTCGGATTTTTCACCTCTCTTTTCGAAGAAGGATTTATGGCATTCAATATGCCAGGAAATGCTGCCGTTGCAGCCAATACTGCCGATTTTTTTAAAAAATTCCGGCGAGAAATGTGTGTTTTGTATTCCATAAAGAAATAATTTAAAACCCGTTAACGGAGTTGAAATTTTAAAATATTCACGATTAACAAAATACGCATAACATATTGGGGTGCTATCACATGATAACGATAGGCAGTTGTAAAGGAGAATGTTAGAGAGGGGACAAAAAAGTGTTTGTCAAATGCTTACAATAGAACTAAATCCTTTTAAGGTTCTCAAGTCAGGGTGCAATGCATCGTTCAAAAAGCGTAAGGAACCGTAATTTATGCGAAATATTTTGCCCCAATTTTCACCTACTAACACGTCTCAACCGTAATTTCGCACCCTTTTCTGCGCGATTTTCTTATTTTTATAGAGTGAACTTACACCTCCATATCCTTGAGAGGGACAAAGTCGACTTGAGGACAGGGATTTATGAGAACATCGTGATGGAGGTTCATTCTGCCATCTTACTCTAGATGCTTCTTCCTTAACATATTCAAATATCTTTTTTTGAATAGTGGGGCTATGCATGATTTTCATGGGACTGTCCAGAATTTTGTGTAAACGGAAACAAGGATCAGATGTAAGCATTTCTTATATCTGGATTCTGTTTCCAAATATAAGCATAAATTGGTTCATAATCAAGCCCCAGTTTGAGACAGGCACTGTCCATTTCTTTTCAATTTCCACAAAAAAAGGGAGGGGGGGGAGGAGATACACAGTCCCTTTCCGGCATTATCGAAAGGGAACGCAAGCTTTGATTTCGTGTACTTTCTGATTTTCCATTGATATATTAAGTTGGATAAAAACATATCACGACTGAATTGGGGATAGAAACTTTCCCCGAATAAATCCAAATCCATAATCAATATTTTCAACCAGACTTTGAGGTGTATAATCTTTATGAAAAGCTGTCGGTTCAATGATTTTATCCTGATACTGCCCTTTCTTTGCAAGGACAAGTTTCTCTATATATTCCCTGTTTGGACAAGATGGCTTAGGCTGTTGTTTGGAGAAATCCCAGTGTTTCTGGTTTAATGAAACGCCCAAAGACACATACTTGATTTTTCTGTCTTTAGTTATCCTCTGCAGTAAAGGATTCAACCTATCTTTCAGATTATTAGACTCATAATAGACCATTCCAACTGTAGCGTTCATGGTGATTCCGGTTTAAACGCTGGTTTAAACACCCCCTGAAATCACCGAAAAATACAGGCATAAAAAAACCACCTACATCGCTGTAAGTGGTTGATTTCTAAGTGGGAGCTGAGGGATTCGAACCCCCGACCCTCTGCTTGTAAGGCAGACGCTCTGAACCAGCTGAGCTAAGCTCCCGAAATTTTCAGAACCTGCATCCGTTGCGGCTGACCGTCTTATTTCCGGATTGCGAGTGCAAAGATAGCTCTAATTTTTATAACTCCAAATTTTTCGGACTTCTTTTTCCATTTTTTTACATTTTTTTCAAATCCGTCCCGAAAAGCTATTGTAAAAGACCTTACGACCCTTTTCGCCCGCCCCTTGCCCGATGCAAAAACGGATTATTTTCCTACCTTTGTTTCATGAAATACACGACAACCCATACCATCTGCTACTCGCCGACCCGCACTTCGGCCGAAGTAGCCGCACACGTCGCCCGGGGAACCGCCCCGGAACGGATCGTCGAAACCGACCTGACCTGCGACCGGGATACACGGCCGATCCGGATCGGGAATGAACTCGCAGTCATCGCCGCCCCGGTCTATGCGGGCCGCATCGCCCCCGTGGCACGCGAACGGTTCTCCCGGTTGCAGGGCGAAGGGACCCCGGCGATCCTGCTGGCGGTCTACGGCAACCGCGATTACGAAGATGCCCTGATCGAACTGCGCGACCTGGCCGTATCGAGGGGATTCGTCCCGCTGGCTGCTGGTGCGTTCATCGGCGAACACAGTTACAGCCGCCCCGGGATGCCCGTCGCGGAAGGCAGGCCCGACCGGTCCGATCTCGCCGCTGCCGAATCGTTCGGCAGGCAGGCCGCAGAAAAACTTGCATCGGTCTCCTCCCCGGCCGATCTCCCGGCCGTCACCGTCCCGGGCAATATTCCCTATAAAGAGGTCAAACCGTCCACCCCGGCCGCTCCGGTCACGCTGAAAGAGAACTGCACGGCCTGCGGCCTCTGTATCGAACTGTGCCCCACCGCCGCCATCCGTTTCGACGACGAGGGCGAAATCGCAACCGATCCGCTTCTCTGCACCAAATGCTGCGCCTGCGTCAAGGAGTGTCCCAACCAGGCCCGCATTTTCGACACCCCCTATACGGCCATGCTCCATACCAATTTTTCGGCACGCCGCGAACCCGAAACTTTTTTATAAAACCGGCAAAAAGGCACGCGGCCCGGAAAACCTTCGGACCGCGTGCCTTTTCATTGTCCCCGGATCTACTCCTTTTCCGGCAACTCCACCCTCAGCGCCAACTCTTCCAGCTGGGCGTCGGAGATGGATGCCGGAGCGTCGATCATCACGTCGCGGCCCGAATTGTTTTTCGGAAAGGCAATGTAATCGCGGATCGAATCGCTGCCGCCGAACAGCGAACACCAGCGGTCGAACCCGAAAGCGATGCCTCCGTGGGGAGGTGCTCCGAACCGGAAGGCATTGGTCAGGAAACCGAACTGCTTCTCCGCCTCCTCCGGCGTAAAGCCCAGCACCTCGAACATCTTCTGCTGCAATTTCGAATCGTGAATCCGGATCGAGCCGCCGCCGACCTCGACCCCGTTCACCACAAAATCGTACGCTTCGGCCCGCACCCGGCCCGGATCGGTGTCGAACAGCGCCACGTCCTCCAGTTTGGGTGAAGTGAACGGATGGTGCATGGCGAAGAAGCGTCCCGCCTCCTCGTCCCATTCCAACAATGGAAAATCCACGACCCACAGCGGCGCGAACTTCGTCTTGTCACGCAGCCCCAACTGCCCGGCCACCTCCAGACGCAACTCGCTCAGCGCCGTGAGCGTATGCTTCTTTTCTCCCGAGAGAATCAGAATCAGGTCGCCCGGCTTCGCTCCGCAGGCCGCCGCCAACGCACGCAGGTCGTCCTGTCCGTAAAACTTGTCCACACTCGACTTCACGTTCCCGTCAGCCTCCACCCGGGCGTACACCATGCCTTTGGCCCCCACCTGCGGGCGCTTCACGAAATCGGTCAGTGCATCGAGCTGCTTGCGGGTGTACACGGCACACCCTTCGGCACAGATCGCCCCGATGTATTCGGCCGAATCGAACACGCCGAATCCCCGGCCCTGCATCAGTCCGGTCACATCGTTGAACGTCATGCCGAACCGGATGTCGGGCTTGTCCGAACCATATTTCTCCATCGCCTCGTGCCACGACATACGAGGGAAAGCACCCTCGAACTCCACTCCGACCGTATTCCTAAACATGTGTTTGGCCAGCCGTTCGAAAACGTCCAGCACATCGTCCCGCTCCACGAACGACATCTCGCAGTCCACCTGCGTGAACTCCGGCTGCCGGTCGGCCCGCAGGTCCTCGTCCCGGAAACAGCGCACGATCTGGAAATAACGGTCGTACCCGGCCACCATCAGCAACTGCTTGAACGTCTGCGGCGACTGCGGCAGGGCATAGAACTCTCCCGGATTCATCCGCGAAGGGACCACGAAGTCGCGTGCACCCTCCGGCGTGGATTTTATCATATAGGGCGTTTCGATCTCCAGGAACCCCTCTCCGTCCAGAAAACTCCGGATGCTCTGGGCCATCCGGTGACGCAGGGCCATCGCCCGCTGCAACGGAGGGCGGCGCAGGTCGAGATACCGGTAACGCATCCGAAGGTCGTCCCCTCCGTCGCTCTGCTCCTCGATGGTGAAAGGCGGCGTCTGCGCGGCATTCAGCACGGTGAGCTTCTCCACGGCCACCTCGATATCGCCCGTAGGCATCTTCGGGTTCTTGGAGGCCCGCTCGATCACCCGCCCCGTCGCCTGCACGACGAATTCACGGCCCAGGTGGGCGGCCGCCTCCCGGATCTCCGCCGGCGAATGTTCCTCCACGGCCAACTGCGTGATACCGTAGCGGTCCCTCAGATCTATAAAGGTCATGGCGCCCAGATTGCGCACTTTCTGCACCCAGCCCGCCAGCGTAACCGTCTGATTCAGGTTGTCCATGCGGAGCTCCCCGCAGGTATGTGTCCTGTACATATTATTTTTTATTAGTTTTGCTCTTCATAAAAGAGACTTCAAAGGTAGGAATTTTCATGGAGACGGAACAGAAAACCGACGAAATTTTTATGCGTCAGGCACTCGCAGAGGCGGAAAAGGCCCTTTCGAAGGAGGAAGTGCCCATCGGCGCGGTTGTTGTCAGCGGAGGGATGGTGATCGGACGCGGCCATAACCTGGTCGAGTCGCTGGGCGACGCCACGGCCCATGCCGAAATGCAGGCTCTCACCGCCGCCTCCGCCGCACTGGGCGGCAAGTACCTCGGCGACTGCACGCTTTACGTCACCGTGGAACCCTGCGTCATGTGTGCCGGAGCGTGTGCCTGGAGCCAGGTCGGGCGCATCGTGTGGGGCGCCGACGATCCCAAGCGGGGCTTCATGCGGCTGGGCCGCGAAGTATTACACCCTCGCACAGAGATCGTTACCGGAGTATTGCAGCGGGAGTGCAGCGAACTGGTCGCCCGCTTCTTCAAAAAACTTAGGGACTGACTTTGGAATTTCAGGATAAATCATTTAATTTTGTGTGAAAGCCTTAACAGGGGATAAAAATCGAATAATAATCATTAATAGTAAAAACCGAACGATGAAGCGAGTAAAAATGATGCTGGCGGTTTGTGCCGCCTTGTTTACAATCGGAAGCCTGAGCGCACAGACGGCGACCGACGTGGGTAAGAAATTCAATGCCGCTGCCGAACTGATCAACGGAAAGAAATTTGCCGAAGCGATTCCCGTCCTGCAGGAGACCATCGACATGGGGGTCAAGGTGGGTCCGGACGCTCTGGCCACGGTACAGAACGCCCAGAAACTGCTTCCGAAATGTTATTTTTACAAAGCGATGGCCGCAGCCAAAGGCAGCCAGTTCGAGGCTGCCGTGGCCGATCTGACGAAGGCCTCGGAAATGGGCGAACTGTACGGCGACCTCTCCACGGCCAACAACGCGAAACGGATGATTTCGCAGGTCTATACGGCGATGGGCGCCAGCGCATTCAACGCCAAAGACTATGCGAAAGCCGCCGAAATCTTCGCCAAAGGCTACGCGGCCAACCCCAACGACACGAAACTGGGGCTGAACCTGGCCATGAGCTACTGCGAACTGGGGCTGAACGACACGACCTACATGAACAAGGGGCTGGATGTCTACAAGAACATCATCGCACTGGAGAGCAAACACAGCAAATACAAAGCGGATGCCGCCACGGCCAAGGAGAAGGTGGTTTACTACCTGATGCTCAACGTTCCCAAGCTGGCCGAAGAGAAGAAATACGACGAGATCATGAAACTGGCCGACCATATCGTCGCCATCGACTCGACCAATGCCCAGGGCAATCTGCTGCGCCTGCAGACCGCCACCAACATGAAGGACTGGGACAAGGTGATCGCCTTGGGCGATGCCGCCGCCGAACTGCAGCCCACTCCCGAACTGAAGTCGGACGCCTACTTCCTGCTGGGTGCCGCCTACCAGAACAAGGAGAACAAGGCCAAAGCGATCGAAACCTACAAGAAGGTGACGGCCGGAGGCAACGTCGAGACGGCCAAAGCACAGATCACGCTGCTGAGCAAATAGCACGACGAACGACTCGATAAAAACTGCGGCTTCTTTCAGCCGCAGTTTTTTTATGCCCGGAGGCGGTTCCTTTCTCCGTCCGGACAAGGTCTTCCGTCATTTTAACATTCCTTTTACTATCTTTGCCCCGTGAACGAACCGTTACGGGAAATAGAACTGCTGGCTCCGGCACGCGACTACGCCTCCGGACAGGCCGCCGTGGATTTCGGCGCCGACGCCCTCTACATAGGCGGAGCGCGTTTCGGGGCCCGCCGCGCCGCCGCCAACTCCACGGAGGAGGTGGCCCGGCTGGTGGAGTATGCCCACGCCTACGGAGTGAGGGTACATGCCACGCTCAACACCCTCGTCTATGCCGACGAACTGGACGAGGCGGCCCGCACGGCCCGGGAGCTGTGCGGAGCCGGCGTCGATGCCCTGATCGTCCAGGACATGGCTTTCCGCCGCATGGACCTTCCGGTAGAACTCCACGCCTCCACGCAGACCTGCAACACCACTCCCGAAGGCGTCCGTTTCCTGGAGGCCTGCGGCTTTTCGCGCGTCATCCTCGAACGGGGCCTCTCGCTGGACGAAATCCGGGCGATCCGCTCCGCCACCCGCGTTCCGCTGGAATGCTTCGTCCACGGCGCCATCTGCGTGGGATACAGTGGCCGGTGTTACCTGAGCCGCAGCCAGTCTCCCCGCAGCGGCAACCGGGGCGAATGCACGCAGGCCTGCCGCCTGCCCTACGACCTGACAGACGCCTCGGGCCGCGTCCTCATCCCGGGCAAACACCTGCTTTCGGTCGGCGATCTGAACCTCTCCGACCGTCTCGAAGCGCTGATCGACGCGGGTGTCGACTCCTTCAAGATCGAAGGACGCCTCAAGGACACCGTCTATGTGAAAAACACGGTCGCCCACTACCGCCGCCGTCTCGACCGGATCATCGCCGACCGGCCCGGTCTCGTCCGCGCCTCGGCAGGGAACAGCATACCCGATTTCGAACCCGATCCCGCACGCAGTTTCACGCGGGGATTCACCCGTTACTACTTCGACGCACGGAAACCTTCGCAGGAAGGGAAACTCTACCGGGTAGCCTCGTTCGACACGCCCAAAGCCACAGGCGCCCCGCTGGGACGGGTGGCGAAAACGGGCAGGGATTTCTTCACGCTCGAGAACAGGGCCGAAACCCTTCCCGGCGACGGCATCTGCTTTCTCTACCGGGGCGAACTCTCCGGCACGAACGTCAACCGCACGGACGGGGAAAGAATCTACCCGAACCGCATGGAGGGCATCCTGCCCGGCGTCATGCTCTACCGCAACTACGACCGCCGTTTCTCATCGGCCGTGGAACGAAGCAGGGTGCGACGCACGATCGACGCATACGCCCGGTTCGAATGGAACGGCCGTACGCTCACCCTGCACCTGCGCGACGAAACGGGCGCCGAAGCCGAAGCGACGCTTCCCGGCCCCTTCGACCCGGCACAAAACCCGGAAAAGATGCGGTCGCTCCTGCGAAGCCAAACCGCCAAAAGCGGCGACACGGTCTTCGCCGTACGGAATGTCGAACTGCCAGACGACATCCCGCCGTTCCTCCCCTCTTCCGCCGTGAACGAACTGCGGCGGACGGCCCTCGACCTTCTACTCCGGTCCCGGCTCGACCGGCTTTCCCGCAAGAAACCGAAAAAGGAGGACACTTCGTTCCCCTGCCCCGACACCCGGCTGGGCCCCGAGTACAACGTCACGAACCCGCTGGCCGAACGGTTCTACCGCGACCACGGCGCGACACGGATCGAGCCGGGCCTCGACCTGGAGGCCACCACCTCCGGCAGCCGGGTGATGACCAGCAGCTATTGCATCCGGCGCGAAACGGGGCAGTGCCTGCGCGGAAAAACCGAATGGAAAGAGCCGCTCTACCTGCTACGCGGCACCAGACGCTACCGTCTCGAATTCGACTGCGCCCGGTGCCTCATGCATCTCTACGACGAATCTCCCGGCGACAAACGCCCGTAAACCCCGTTTTCATGAAAGCACCCGACCTGCTCACCCCCACCCTTTGGAAAGACTACGAACTGATCGACAGCGGCCGTTTCGAGAAACTGGAGCGCTTCGGTTCCCGCACGCTCCGCCGTCCCGAACCCCAGGCCATCTGGGAGAAATCGCTCCCGGAGGAGGAGTGGCGGCGGCTGGCCGACTGCACGTTCCGCCGCGAAGGACGCAGCGAGGATCGGGGCGAATGGATCTGTCCGCCGCGCATGTCCGACCGCTGGTCCGTGGAATACCGCTACCGGGAAATGTCGCTGCGCATGCGGCTGGGCCTCACCTCCTTCAAACACGTGGGCCTCTTTCCGGAGCAAGCCGAAAACTGGAACTTCATCTACGACAGTGTACGGAGAATCGCCGCGGGAACCTCCCGGAGCGAAACTCCCGGCCGTCCCCGCGTTCTCAACCTTTTCGCCTACACGGGAGGCGCCTCGCTGGCCGCCTGTGCCGCGGGGGCGGAGGTCACCCATGTCGATTCAGTGAAACAGGTGGTCAGCTGGTCGCGGGAGAACATGGAGGCCAGCGGGCTCGACGGCATTCGCTGGATCGTGGACGACGCGCTGAAATTCGTGCGCCGCGAAGTGAAACGGGGCCGCATCTACGAAGGACTGATCCTCGATCCCCCGGCCTACGGACGGGGACCGGAAGGCGAACGGTGGATTCTGGAGGAGCAGATCACCGAACTGCTCGGCCTGTGCAGCCGCCTGCTCGCCCCGGGGCCTTCATTCCTCGTACTGAATCTCTATTCGATGGGGCTCTCGGCCCTGCTGGCCAAAAGCGCCGTCAACCAACTGTTCGGCCCCGCGGCCGACGAACAGTTCGGCGAACTCTACTTCACCGACCGGGCCGGGAAAGCCCTTCCGCTGGGTGTCTACTACCGTTTTTTCAGGAACTGACGGACCGGGGAGGGAATTTTCCTCCGGCCGTCAGTAATACAGCACGACTCCCGCCACACCCGAAGCGACGATCAGCAGGATCGGATTGACTTTCCGCACCGACAGCACGAAACAGAGCCCGAAAATCACCCAGCTTTTCCAGTCGATGAACGTATCGGGCGTCAGCAGGATCAGGGCCGCCGCGACGATCATCCCGATCACCATGGGCTGCATGCCAGCCATGGCACCCGTCACGTAACGGTTGTTCCGCAACTTGAGATAGAACCGCGTGACGGCCAGCATGATGGTCAGCGACGGCAGGCAGACGGCGACCGTGGCCAGCATCGAGCCCCAGATATTCCCGGTCACGGTGTAGCCGATGTAGGTGGCACTGTTGATGGCGATCGGCCCGGGCGTCATCTGCGAAATGGCGATGATGTCGGCCAGCTCGGCATTGGTGAGCCATCCGTTCCGCACCACGATCTCGTTCTGGATCAGCGACAGCATGGCATACCCGCCTCCGAAGCCGAAGAACCCGATCTTCAGATAGACATAGAACAATTGCAGGTAGATCATCGCTTTTCCCGTTTACAGTGATAAAAGGTCCATAGTATGCCTCCCGCGGCCCCCAGCACGATACACCAGATCGGCGACATGCCCAACCTCCACACCACGGCGGCGGCAACCAGCGCCAGCAGGATGCGCCTGAACCCCATTCCCCGGGTCAGTCCCAGGATCGGAGCCACGATCAGCGCCACCACCGCCGGCCGCATCCCCTTGAAGGCGGCCTCCACCACGCGGTTGTGCCGTATCTCGGTGAAGAACAAGGCGATCAGCAGAATGATGACGAACGAAGGGATCACCACCCCCAGGATCGAAGCCACCGCCCCGCGGCAACCGTCCAGCCGGTAACCCACGAAAACCGACGTATTCAGCGAAATAGGTCCCGGAGCCGACTGTGCCAGCGTGAGCAGCTCCAGAAACTGCTGCCGCTCCACCCATCCCCGGCGGTCGATGATCTCCCGCTCGATGAGCGGAATCATCGCGTAACCTCCCCCGAAGGTGAACACCCCGATCTTGAAAAACGAGGTGAAGAGCCTCCACCACATCGCACCCCCGTCCTGCATCTTCGTCCGTTCCATCCTATTGGTTGATAAAGGCCACGGAGACGACCGCCGCCACGGCCGCCGTCTCCGTACGCAGACGGCTCTGCCCGAGCGACAGCTCCCGGAACCCGTTCTCCCGGGCAAACGCCACCTCCTCCGGAGAAAAATCCCCTTCCGGTCCGATCAGAATCAGCACATTGTCGCCCGGACGGACATATTCGCCCAATAATTTGCGCTCCGGTCCGTTCTTATCGCAGTGGGCGATCAGTTTCACCCCGTCGAACGGCCGGGCGACCAGCTTCCGGAACGGGGTCATCCCCTCCAACACGGGATGATAGGCCTTGAGCGACTGTTTCACGGCACTCGTGATCACCTTCTCCTCCCGCTCGTGCTTGACGACCTTGCGTTCCGAACGGGCGCAGAGCAGGGGCACGATCCGGTCCACTCCGATCTCAGTGGCCTTCTCCAGGAACCACTCGAACCGCTCGACGTTCTTGGTCGGAGCCACGGCCATCGTAAGGCCCCAGCCCCGCTTCTCGAACTCGGGAAAGGTTTCGACCACCTCCACCGTGCAGCGCCGCGGATCGGCATCGACCACCCGGGCCCGGTAGAGGTTGCCCCGGCCGTCGGTCAGGTGCAGCGGATCGCCCGCCCCCAGACGGAGCACCCGCACGCAATGGCGGCTCTCCTCCTCCCCCAGCACGTAGCGGGGCAGGGTCATGTCGGGCGCATAAAACAGTTGCATTTTATTTCGAATTAATTTTATCTTTGCAAAGAAACAAAAAATTGTCCAATTAAGTATGAAAATGACGATGCCGCGTCTCATCGCGCTCTTTCTGATTCTCCCTATGACGACCACGCTTATTTCCTGCAGGAACCACACCCCCGACGGGCCCAACCCCCTGCTTTCCGAATGGGAAACCCCCTTCGGCGTTCCGCCTTTCGACCGGATCGAGACCCGCCACTACCTGCCGGCTTTCGAAGAGGCCATCGCCCGGCACACCGCGGAGATCGACTCGATCGCCTCGAACCCCGAGGCTCCCTCGTTCGAAAACACGATCCTGGCCTACGACCGCAGCGGCAGACAGCTCGCCCGCATCGCAAACGTCTTTTTCATGGTGGCGGCCGCGGACAACAATCCCGAAATGCAGGCCGTACAGGAGAAGGTATCCCCGATGCTTTCCGCCCACTCGGACGGAATCATGCACGACGAAGCCCTCTTCTCCCGCGTAAAGGCGGTGTACGACGCAGTCTCCTCCGAGCCCGACCCGCTCCGCAAACGGTTGACCGAAAAGACCTACAAGGAGTTCGTCCGTTCCGGCGCCCTGCTCACCCCCGACAAGAAACAACGTCTCCAGCAGATCAACGGAGAACTATCCCTGTTGCAGGTAAAATTCGGCAACAACCTGCTGTCGGAGAACAAGGCATTCACCCTTGCGGTGGACTCGTCGGGCATCGCGGGCCTTCCGACCGACGTAGTGACGGCGGCCGCAGCGGCGGCGGAAAAGAGCGGGAAACCGGGACAGTGGGTATTCACCCTCGGCAAGCCGAGCCTGATCCCCTTCCTCACCCACGCCGAACGCCGCGACCTGCGCGAAAAACTCTACAAGGGCTACCTCGACCGCTGCAACTACGGCAACGAAACGGACAACAAACAGGTGGTGAACGACATGGTCCGGCTACGTACCGAACGGGCCCGTCTGCTGGGCTATTCCTCCCACGCAGCATTCGTGCTCGACGACGAGATGGCCCAGACACCCGAAAACGTCTATTCCCTGCTCGACGACCTCTGGAAACCGGCCCTGCGCCGCGCGATGGACGAGTTGGCCGACATGAAAAAAATCCGCAAGCAGGAGACCGGCAGCGACGATTTCGCCTCGTGGGACTGGTGGTATTACGCTGAAAAGGTACGCAAGGCCGAGTACGACCTCGACGAGGAGGCGCTACGCCCCTATTTTTCACTGGAAAACGTGCGCAACGGCATCTTCATGCTGAGCAACCGTCTCTACGGCCTCACGTTCCGCCCCGTGACGGCTCCCGTGTACAACAGCGAATGTCACGTCTACGAAGTGCTCGACATGGACAACTCCCACCTGGGGGTCCTCTACCTCGACTTCTTCCCCCGCGACGGCAAATCGGTCGGAGCCTGGTGCGGCACGTTCCGCGACCAGTCGTACGACGCCGAAGGCAAACGCATCTCGCCCGTGGTGAGCATCGTCTGCAACTTCACGCGCCCCACTTCAGCCAACCGGCCGGACCTGCTCAACCTGGACGAAACGGCAACGTTCTTCCATGAATTCGGCCACGCCCTGCACAACTTCTTCCTCGACGTGAAATACGACGGACTGGCCTCGGTGGAACACGATTTCGTGGAACTCCCTTCCCAGATCATGGAGAACTGGGCCTTCGAACCGGAACTGCTCCGCCGGTACGCCCTGCACCACCAGACGGGCAACCCCATCCCCGACCGTCTGATCGAAAAAATCCAGAACAGCAAGCTGTTCAACCAGGGATTCGCCACGGTCGAATACCTGGCCGCCTCCTACACCGACATGGACATCCACAACCTCTCCGAATACGCTCCGCTCGACGTGAACGCCTTCGAGAAAAAGTCCCTGTCCGAAAAACGGGGCCTGATTCCCGAAATCGAACCGCGCTACCGCTATCCCTATTTCAGCCACATCTTCGACGGAGGATACTCGGCCGGATATTACGGCTACATCTGGTCCGAGGTGCTCGACAAGGATGCCTACCGGGCTTTCGCCGAGACGGGCGACATCTTCAACCGCGACGTGGCGCTCCGATTCCGCCGCGAGGTACTTTCGAAAGGCGGTACGGCCGACGGCATGACCCTGTACCGGAATTTCCGGGGGCAGGAACCCTCCCGCGAACCCCTGCTCCGGGCACGGGGACTGATCGGGGAGAGCAGCGAAACCTCCCGTCCCGCCGGAGCATAACGGCTTACGACATTCCAAAGCGGGGCAGTCTTCCTTGTCGGAAGACTGCCCCGCTTCTCATATCGGAAAATCCCGACGATCACCCTACTCTCCCCCGACAGACGACGCCGGCGGTTTCAGACATTCCGGACCAAAACCCGGTCTTTCTCCGGGAATCGGTCTCCGCCGTCCCGTCACTTTCCCAAAATGAAAATCGCCGGACGCTTATTGATCTGCGGACGGGGAGCGGCCTTCCACTCCCTCACGGTCGCCGTACGGACATATTCGCCGGGCTCCAGCAGATCGGCGGCCACCGTCAGGCGGGTCTCCGGCTGGCAGACGGCGAACAATTCGTCCAGCAGCTTCGCATTCCGGTACGGGGCTTCGATAAAGATCTGCGACTGTCCCTCGGCAAGTGCCCTCCGTTCGTAATGACGGATCGCCCGCGCCCGTTCGGGCGGTTTGACGGGCAGGTACCCGTTGAAGGCGAACGACTGCCCGTTCAGCCCCGAAGCCATGAGTGCCAGCAGGATCGACGAAGGACCCACCAGCGGCACCACACGGATACCGTGCCGGTGACACAAAGCCGCCAGATCGGCTCCAGGATCGGCTACGCCCGGCACACCTGCTTCGGAAATCATTCCCCCGTCGCGCCCCTCCAACAAGGGTTCCAGCAATCCTTCCACCTCCTGCGGAGGCGTATGTTCGTTCAGTTCGGCCATCTCCAGCTCCGCGATCGGCTTTCCGATCCCGGCCCGGCTCAGAAACCGCCGCGCCGTCCGCGCGTTCTCCACCACGAAATAATCCAGCGAGCGGATCACCTCGCGGTTATGCAGCGGCAGCACGTCGTACGGATCGCCGCCCTCCCCGATCGGACAGGGAATCATATAGAGGGTTCCTTTCCCGTCCATCGCACTACTCCTTCAGATAGACCCGCTTCACCCGGGTCGAAACGGAGGTCATAATCTCATAGGGAATCGTATCCAGCACCCGGGCCATGTCTTCGACCCCGTTTCCCGGCCCCCCGCCGTAAACGACCGCTTCGTCTCCTTCCCGACATTCGATGTCCGTCACATCCACCATGCAGGTGTCCATGCAAACGCGCCCCACGATCGGGGCCGGCTTCCCGTTCACCCGGAAGGCCCAGCGGCCGCATCCCAGGTGACGGTCGAGCCCGTCGGCATAACCGATCGGCACGGTCGCCGTCCGCGTCGGGCGTGCGAGCCGTCCGGCCCGTCCGTACCCCACGGTCTGCGATGGATCGAGCTCCTTGATCTGCACGATACGGCTCTTGAGCACGGCCACGCGGCACAGTTCGGACTGTCCCTGCTGTGTGGCAGCCACGCCGTACAGCCCGATTCCCAGCCGGCACATATCGTACTGGGCCTCAGGAAAACGTTCGATCGCCGCGCTGTTGGCGATATGCCGCAACACCTTGTAGGGAAGCGCCTCCACGATCCGTCCGCTCATCTCCTCGAAACGGGCGAGCTGTTCCCGGGTGAACGCATCTTCCGACACCTCGTCCGAAACGGCGAAGTGCGAAAACACGCTCTGCACCTTGACCAAGCGGCCATACCCGGCGATCTCCTCCAGCAGCCGGACGATCTCCCCCTCGACGAAACCGAGCCGGTGCATTCCCGTGTCGAGCTTCACATGGATCGGATAGTCCCGCTCTCCGTGCCGTTTCAACTCATCGGCAAAGGCATGCAACGAAGAAAAACTGTATATCTCGGGCTCGAGTCCGTGGGCGATCATCAGTTCGAAGCTGTCCGCATCGGCATTCAGCACCACGACCGGCATCGAAATGCCCCGCTCCCTCAGGGCCACTCCCTCGTCCGCGAAAGCCACTGCCAGATAATGCACCCCCTGGTGCTGGAGCATGTTGGCGACCTCATACCCCCCGTGTCCGTACCCCGAAGCCTTTACCATCGCCATCAGACGCGTATGGGGCTTCAACTTGGCCCGACACACGTTCAGGTTGTGGATCATGGCGTCCAGATCAACCTCGAGCTTCGTCGTGTGGCTCTTGAGCTGGAGGGCATGACTGACACGCTCGAACTGCGAGGAACGGTTGCCCTTGATAAGAATGGCCCGGCCCGCCACGCTCTCCCGCGTCACGGCACCCAGGAAAGCATCCGTCGTCGGGTAGAACTCCGACCCGCGGGGAAAAAGCGGGGCATACTCCCGGATACGGGTACCTATCCCGATCAGATGGTCCACACCCGTGGCCTCCATCATGTGGGCCACCTTCGAATAGAGCTCCTCCTCCGTGTAGCCGCTCTGGAGAATGTCCGAAAGGATCAGCGTCTGCGGCCGTTCGCCCGCCACACTGCGCAAGTAGTCAAGCGCAATGGAGAGCGAATTGACATCCGAATTGTAGGAATCGTTCACGATCAGCGATCCGTTCAGCCCGTCCTTCAGTTCCAGCCGCATGGCCACGGGCTGCAGGCCGCCCAGACGCGAACGGACCTCGTCCCGGTCGTATCCCAGCACATCGTACAGGGCCACGGCCAGCGCAGCGTCCTCCTGCGAAGCCCGGTCCGGGAACCCGCTGCCGACATCCGTCTTCGCGGCATCGAACAGCCGGGGGACGATTTCCCCGTCCGGATGCCGGCGGGCTTCGGCAACCTGATAGAGAAGCTGCTCCTCGACCTGGGGATAATGGCTGCTGTAAAGGATCGTCCGCGCCGCACGGAACAGGTGCAGCTTCTCCTCCAGCTTATGCTGCAAATTCCGGAAATGCTCCTGATGGGCATCCCCGAGCGTAGTGATGACACCGACATCGGGCCGGACGATCCGCTCCAGCCGAGCCATTTCGCCCGGCTGCGAAATACCCGCCTCGATCAGCGCGATCTGTTCGTCCCCCTCGATCATCAGCACCGAAAGGGGGACGCCGATCTGCGAATTGTAGCTTTTGGGGCTGCGGAACAGTTTCACCCCCGGCGGACAAAGCTGGGCGATCCACTCCTTGACCACCGTCTTGCCGTTACTCCCCGTAATCCCCACCACGATACCGCGGAAACGGCTCCGGTAGTCGGCCGCCAGCGACTGAAGGGCCGCCACCGAACTCTCCACACGGACGAACCCCGCTTCCGGATAGCTGTCCATCCGCACGTCGCGCTCCACCATAAAGGCTCTCACGCCCCGGTAGTAAAGCTCCGCGATATAGGCGTGCCCGTCATGGTTCACCCCCGCGATCGCCACGAACAGAGGCCGGTCGCCGAGCGTGAAACTGCGGCTGTCGGTCGCCGCCGAGCAGACCGTCAGATCCGCTCCCGTCAATTTTCCTCCGCAAATGCGGGCGATTTCACTGAGTGCATATTTCATATCGGTATTCCTTTAAACCTTTCCGAACCGTCATCCCGCCGCGAAGCGCTGCCGTCAGAGATCGAGCCTTACGACCGTGATGCCGGCGCCGCCCAACTCCACATGCTCGTCCTCGGCGCTGGCGACCAGCGGCACAGTACGCAGATAACGGCGTATCTCCTCTTTCAGCGCCCCCGTTCCCTTGCCGTGCAGGATGCGCAGCTCCGTGGCCCCCACCATAACGGCATCGTCCACGAAATTCTGCACCGCCTCCAGCGCCTCGACGGCCCGCATGCCCCGCACGTCGATATTCTGCCTGAAATTGAGTTTGCGTTCCGACACCCCGGCGCTCACGGCGGCCATCGGCATCCGCTGCCGCTGCTGCTTCTTGTACTCGGCGTTCGACACGGCCACCAGCCGTTCCTTTTCCACCGTGGTCAGTATCTGTCCGAAAGCCACCGTCACCCGGCGCCCCTTCATGGCCACCACCTCGCCCAGCGTCTCCTGGTCGGCGATGCGCACCTTGCTGCCCACCCCGATCTCGCGCGGCTTCTGAGGCTGCGGCTCCTCCTCTCCGGCGACCTCCTCGCCCCGGCGCATCCGACGCTCGGCCCGCTGCTTCTGGCGTTGGAGCAGCTTTTCCATCTCCCGGTCGATACGGTCCTGCTGCGCCTTGTCCTCCTCGGGACGGGCAACGGATTCACGGAAAACCTCCAGCTCCCGGCGCACGAAACGGGTCTTCTCCTTGTCGGCCTGCGACTCGCGGATCGTGCGGATCGTATTCTCGATCTGCCGGTTCGCCTCTGCCGTGAGCCGTTCCGCCTCCTCGCGCGCCTGCTTCATGATCTGGGCCCGCTCCTGCTTGATCCGGATCAGTTGTTCGGCGTACTTCGCCTCCAGCTCCTCCACCTTGCGCTCGGCGATGCGGATACGGTCGCGCTTCTGCTCCCAGTACCGCTTGTCCCGGGCAATCTCCCTCAACTGCTTCTCGATGTTGACATGGTCGCTGCCCGCCTTCTCGGAGGCCGAACGGATGATCTCCTCCGGCAGTCCGATCTTGCGGGCGATCTCCACGGCGAACGAACTGCCCGGCTTGCCCATCTCGAGCCGGAACAGGGGCCGGATATTCTGCACGTCGAAGGTCATCGCCCCGTTGAGCACCCCGTCGGCCCCGCTGGCATAATATTTCAGATTGGAGTAGTGGGTCGTGATCACCCCGAAACAGCCCCGCGCCTCGAGCCTTTCGAGAATCGACTCGGCGATCGCCCCGCCGATGACCGGCTCCGTGCCGCCCCCGAACTCGTCGAAGAGCACCAGCGACCGGGAGTCGGCATGGGCCAGCACGTTCTTCATGTTGAGCAGATGCGAGGAGTAGGTACTCAGGTCGTTGTCGATGGACTGTTCGTCCCCGATATCAATGAACAGACTTCCGAACAGAGGGAGCTCCGAATTCTCGAGCACGGGAATCGGAAATCCGCACTGAAACATGTATTGCAACAGACCCACCGTCTTCAGACAGACGGACTTGCCGCCCGCGTTGGGCCCCGAAATGACCAGGATATGTTTTTCCCGCGTCAGCTGCAGGTCGAGCGGCACGACCTTCCCCCCCTCGCGGGCCAGCGCCTGGGCCAGCAGGGGATGGCGGGCCCCGCGCAGGTTGAGTTCGCCCTCTTCCGACAGAATCGGCTTCACACAGCCGTTCTCAAGCGCGAAACGGGCTTTGGCCCGGATCATGTCGATCGTCGTAAGATAGTCGCCCGACGCGCCGATGGCACCGATCTCCGGACGCAGCATCTCGGTGAAGGCCGTAAGGATGCGGATCACCTCGCGCCGCTCTTCATACTCCAGTTCGCGCAATTCGTTGGTGATCTCCACCACCTCGACCGGCTCGATGTAAAATGTCTTGCCCGTAGCCGACTCGTCGTGGATGAATCCCTTCAGTTTCTTCTTGTTGGCAGCCGAAACGGGAATCACGGGGCGCCCGTCGCGGATCGACACCGCAGCGTCGGCCTCCACCACACCCGCGCTCTGGGCCTGGGCCAGAATCTGCTGCAATCGCTTGGAAGCCTGCCCCTCCCGTTCCCGGATGGCCCGGCGCACGGCGAACAATTCAGGTGAGGCGCTGTCCTTCACCTTGCCGAAACGGTCGATCAGCGAATCAATATGGTTGATAATCTCAGGAAAACCGCTCACCCCCGCAGAAAAAGCCTTCAGCCGCGGATACTGTTCCTCACTCCGGTTGTCGAAAAACTGCACCAAATCGCGCACGGCCACCAGCGCACGGCGCAGGGCCACGATCTCCTCCACCTCGAGGAAAGCCCCCGCGATCTCCACCTTGTGCAGCAGCGAATCGGTATCGACATACTCCCCGCCGGGGAAGTCGCTCTCCATCATCAGCGCCGTACGCAACTCGTCGCACAGGGCCAGCCTTTCGGCCACCACCCCGGGCTGTGAGGAGAAGCCCTCTTCCGCCAGTTTGCGCACGGCCGCACGGGTCGTGCACAGGGCACCGATCTGCTCCCTTATCCGGTCGAACCCGATCTTCGATTCGTAATTGGCAGGGTAAATCACCGGTCTATTTCTCCTTTTTGCCGCCGAACACCGATATGTGTATATACCGTCCCGGATGAGCCTTCAGGTCCTCCAGCAGGCGGGCCAGATTGCCGCTCGCCGCGGTGAGCGAATCGTACAGGGCCGGATCGTTGACCAGCCGGCCCAGCGTGCCGTCGCCCTCGTTCACCTTCTTCAGCGTCTCGTCGAGCCGGGCCAGCGAACCGTTCAGGTTCTCCACCGCCGAGGGGATGTCCGACCGGCTGAGCGAATCGGTAAAGCCGTCCACGTTAGCGATGATGTGCTCGATTCTCGACGAATTGTTCTTCAGGCTTTCGGAAAGCGCGTTCATATTGGAAATGATCCCCCGCAAACTCTTGCTTTCGGAGCCGATCACCCCGTTGAGCGAACCGGAAATCTCCGCCAGATTGGCCATCGTGGCATTCACGTTGGCCGAATTCTCCGCCAGCAGGGTATTCAACGTACGGAGCGTGGCCGTGATCTCGTTCACCAGTTCGTTGGCCCTCTGCTTCAGGAACTCGAATTCGGAACCGGCCACCTCCAGAAAGTCCTTGTCCACGGCCGAACGGATCGTATCGCCGCTGCGCAGATAGTCCGCGGCGTTCCCCATCTCGATCTCGATGGCCTTGCCCCCCATGATCCCGTCGCTGTACACGCGGGCCTCGGAATTGACCGGAATTCTGTATTTCGATTTGATGGTCAGCTCCAGCACGATCTTGCTCGAACGGGCCGGATCGTAGGTGATCTTGCTCACAGCACCTACCTTAAACCCCTTGATCTTGATGGCCGAAGAGTTCTGTATGCCGTTCACCTGGTCGTAGGTGGCGTAATAAGTGCTGTTCATGTTGAACAGGTCGCGCCCCTTCAGAAAATTGACTCCCCAGTAGAGGCACACCAGCATCAGCACCGCGAACAGCCCGATCTTCACCTCACGTTTCATATTCAGTTTCATGCACAACAAATTTTATCCTATCCTGGTTTCACTGGCCGGCAAGCCGGCGGGCTTCGGCCATCGCAATGGGCTTCCCGTCCCGGAAGGCCACCATGAAAGCGTCCTTGACCGTCCGGCGCACCCGCTGCTGCGTGGCGGACACGTCGCGGTACGACCCGCTCTCCCCCACGAAATACTTGTAGTATTTTCCTATCTTCTTTTCAATAACCTTGCCCCGGAAAGGCCCGAACACCCGGTCGTTCGGGTCGAGCCGTTCGTAGGATATCTTCACCTGCACGGCGAAGGTGATCTTTCCCGACCCGTCCGCCGCGGAGGAAGATCCGGTTCCGGTCCGTTCCTGCATCCGTTCCGTCACGCTCTCCGTATTGCGCTCGGTCACCGTATCGTCCTGCTCGCCGCCCAACTGCACGGTTTTCGTCCGGCCTTCCACCCGGCTCTTGTACTCGCTGAAGGCATTGAACAGCGAACGGGCCACCTTGCGCTGCCCCGCCTCCGAAAGCAGGAAAGCCCGGTCGCGGGCATTGGAAAGAAAACCCAATTCGGTCAGCACGCTGGGCATAGCCGTCTTCCAGAGCACGAGGAACGGAGCCTGCCGCGCCCCGCGGTCCGTCGCCGTCTGGTTCCGGCGGTAATGCTTCTGCACGATCTCGGCGAAGGTCATGCTCTGGTCAATATAAGCGTGCTGCATCAGCGAAAAGATGATGAAACTCTCGGTCGAGCCGGGCTCGTACCCCTCGTATTTCACCCGGTAGTCCTCCTCGAAACTGACCACGTCGTTCTCCCGCATGGCCACGTCCAGGTTGGCCTTCACCTTGCTCATGCTCATCACGAAAGTCGAACAGCCCGCCGCGGAAGGCGACGTCGCCGCATCGACATGGATCGAAAGGAAAAGGTCCGCCCCCGCCTTGTTGGCGATGTCGCCCCGGCGGGCCAGCTCCACGTACACGTCCGTCTTGCGGGTATAGACCACCTTCACGTCCGGCAGATTCTTCTCGATCATCCCCCCCAGCAGCAGGGCTACCTTCAGGGTGATGTCCTTCTCCCGGTACTGCCGGTAGGTGGTGCCGGGGTCCTTCCCGCCATGACCCGCATCGAGCACGATCGTCCGCACGCTCGCCCGGTCTTTCGCAGGGGCCTGCGCAGAGGCTTCCGCCGCAGGCTGCGCAAGGAACAAAAGCGACAGGGCCGCCAAAAATCCGTTTGCCGAAACTTTCATGTGCGAAAAGTTAAGTATCTGCGTTTTTTTACCTATTTTTGTCCCCGTAAAACGGCGCGGATATGCGGTCGAGAGCCACTTCCGAGGGGTTTTTGCCGACTTTGTCGGCAAAGGTAGTAAAACTTCTCCAAAAGTCAACTTTCCCCGCGCGGCCATATACTTTTATTTTTTGTCCCTGCGTTATTTTTGCACATTGTCGCCGGGTCGGATAAACGGGAGAACTTGAACAAACGGGTAAAAAAATATCTCTTTACCACGCTGATTCTCGCCTTGTGCGGGCAGATGGTCTTCAGCGGTTCGCTGCGCGAAGTGCAGCGGCCGGAGCGACGGAAGGCGGCACGGGCCGCCCGTGCCGCGGCCGAACAGCAGCGGAAGGACACGCTCCGCACCGACTCCCTCCGCCTGAGCGCCGATTCGCTCCTTCTCTCGGCCGATTCCCTGCACGGGGCGGATTCGCTGGCCCACGATTCGCTGGCCCGGGACACCGCCGCATCGAAGCCCTTTCTGGATGACGTCATCAGCGGAAAGAACACCGACTCGCTGGTCTACGACCTGAAGAACAAGACCGTCTACATCTACAACGAGGGCGACGTGACCTACCAGGACATGAACCTGAAGGCGGACTTCATGCGGATCAACATGGACACCAAGCAGATCTACGCCTACGGCAAACCCGACTCCACGGGCAAGGGCACCCGTCCCGAATTCGTGCAGGGAGGGGCCAGCTACACCATGGACACGATCCGCTACAACATCGACTCCAAGAAGGCGAAGATCCGCAACGTGGCCACCCAGGAGGGCGAGGGCTACCTGATCGGGCAGAACATCAAGAAAATGCCCGACAACACGATCAACATCGCCAACGGCAAATACACCACCTGCGACAACGTGGAGCATCCACACTTCTACATGGCCCTGACCAAGGCGAAGGCCATTCCGGGCAAGAAGGTGATCGTGGGCCCCTCGTACTTCGTCATGGAAGACGTTCCGATCTACTTTCTCGGCGTTCCGTTCGGCTTTTTTCCGCTCTCGAGCGGCCGCCATTCGGGATTCATCATGCCGGAGTACGGCGAGGAGTACGTGAAGGGCTTTTTCCTGCGCAACGGAGGATACTATTTCGCCTTCAACGACTACATCGACGTGGCCGCCACGGGAGGTTTCTACACGCTGGGATCGTGGGAGGCGGCGCTGGCCTCGAACTACGTGAAGCGGTACAAGTACCGGGGCGCCTTCAACATGCGCTTCTCGAAAGACATCATCGGGGAGAAGGGAGCGGCCGACTACGTGAACCAGAACAACTTCAACGTGACATGGACCCACACGCAGGACCCCAAATTCCGTCCCAACTCGACCTTTTCGGCCAGCGTGAACTTCTCCACCAGCGGTTATTCGAAATACGGATCGACCAACCTGAACGACTACCTCAACACCCAGACCAACTCCTCGATCGCCTACTCCAAAACGTGGGCGGGCAAACCATTCTCCTTCTCGACCAACTTCCAGCACTCGCAGAACTCGGCCGACACCACCATCTCGCTCAGTTTTCCCAACATCGTCTTCAACATTTCGCGCATCTATCCCTTCCGCCGCAAGGAGGCCATCGGCAAACAGCGCTGGTACGAGAAGATATCCATGCAGTACACGGGAACCCTGGCCAACAACGTGACGGTCAAGGAGCGCGACCTGTTCACCGAAAAGATGTTCAAGGAGATGAAGAACGGCGTGCAGCACACCATTCCCATCCAGACTTCGATCAACCTGTTCAACTACATCAATATCAGTCCCAGCGCCAACTACACCGAACGGTGGTATTTCAAGAAGATCGACAAGGCCTGGGACCCCGAACAGAACCGGATTGTCAACGCCGACACGACCTACGGTTTCTACCGGCTCTACGACTACCGCTTCTCGGTGTCGGCCTCGACCAAGGTGTACGGAATGTTCACCTTCGGCAAGAAATCCCCCGTGCAGGCCATCCGGCACGTAATGACGCCCAGCATCAGTTTCTCCTACACGCCCGACTTCGGTGACCCGAAATACGGCTACTACAAACCGATCCAGAGCGACTCCACGGGTACCATATCCTACTATTCGCCCTTCGAGGGCGGCATGTACGGACTGCCCGGACGCTCCCGGTCGGCCTCCATCTCGTTCAGCCTGCAAAACACGCTGGAAATGAAGGTCAAGAGCAAAAAAGACACCTCGGGCGTCAAGAAGATCAAGCTGATCGACAACTTCAGCATCAGCAGTTCCTACAACCTGCTGGCCGATTCGCTCAACCTCTCGCCCTTCTCGCTGAACCTGCGCACCACCATCTACGGCAACTTCGGACTGAACCTCTCGGCCACGCTCGACCCCTACGAAGTGGACGAAAAGGGGCGGCGGATCAACCGCTTCATGATCAAGCGGGGCAAACTGGGCCGTATCACCAACACGGGCTGGTCGTTCGGCTACACGTTCAACTCGAAGAAGTCGAACCAGCCGGCCGCCAACGACATCAACAGCCAGGGTACCCTTCCGCCCGACGACCCCGAATTCTTCACCAACCCGGAGGTCCAGGAACTCGACCCCAACACGCGCCGGGCCCTGATGACCTCCCAGTACTACGATTTCAGCATCCCGTGGAACCTCGGGTTCAACTACTCGCTCAGCTACACCAACAACGGCATCCGGAAAAACGTCATCCAGACCCTCGGCTTCAACGGCAGCATCAACCTGACGCCCAAGTGGGGCATCACGTTCAACGGCGGTTACGACTTCGAATCGCGCCAGATCACCCCGGGCGTCATCACCATCGCCCGCGACCTGCACTGCTGGCAGATGAACTTCTCCTGGGTGCCGGTCGGCTTCCGCAAAAGCTGGAACTTCAACATCGCCGTCAAATCGGCCATGCTCAAAGACCTCAAATACGAAAAACAGAACAGTTTCTACGATAACCTCTACGACTAACCTTCACGCTGCGGCACCGTTCATGCAGCGGCTAACCCGGTATTCCACTATGAAACGAATTCTTTTCACGACCATGGTACTTTCGTCCCTCCTCGCCGGCTGCGGCGCCCCTTCCGGGGAAAATCCCCTGCTCACCGAGTACGACACGCCGTTCGGCACCCCTCCCTTCGACCGCATCCGGCCGGAACACTATCTGCCGGCCTTCGAGGCGGCCATCGCCGAAGCCCGGGCCGAAACGGACTCGATCCGCAACAACCCGGCCGCCCCCACCTTCGAGAATACGGTCGAAGCACTGGAGCGCAAGGGCGAACGGCTCGGCAACGTCTCCTCGATCTTCTTCAACCTGCTCGAAGCGGAGACTTCGGAACAGATGCAGGCGATCGCGGAGCAGGTGAAACCCATGCTTACGGAGTTCTCGAACGACCTGTCGCTCGACCCCGTCCTGTTCGAGCGGGTAAGGACGGTGTGGGAGAGCCGCGACAGCCTGTCGCTCGACCCCGACCAGCAGGTGCTGCTCGAAGACACCTATAAGTCGTTCACGCGTCGGGGAGCCGGGCTCAGCGACACAGACAAGGCCCGTTTCCGGGAGATCACCACGGAACTCTCGGGCCTTTCGCTCCGCTTCAGCCAGAACGTGCTGAAAGCCACGAACGGTTTCGTGCTCCACCTCACCGATCCCGAAGCCGTGGCCCCGATGCCCGATTTCGTGAAAGAGGGCATGGCCCAGGAGGCCCGCGACCGGGGACTGGAGGGGTGGTGCGTCACTCTGCAGGCCCCCAGCTACATGCCGTTCCTCACCTACTCGCCGTTCCGCGAACTGAAGGAACGGGTCTGGATGAAGTACAACACGCGCGGACTGGACGCCGATTCGACCGACAACCGCGAAATCGTGCGCAGGATCGCCTCCCTGCGGCTGGAAATGGCCAATCTGTTGGGCTACCCCACTTACGCCGATTACGTGCTGGAGGAGAAGATGGCCGGCAGCCGCGCCAACGTGGACGCCTTCCTGCACGACCTGCTCGACAAAAGCCTGCCCTACGCCCGCAAGGACTACGAAACGATCCGGAATTACGCGAAAGCATCGGGCATGTACTCCGATTTCGAACTGATGCCCTGGGACTGGGCCTATTTCGACGAAAAATACAAAAACGAACACTATGCCCTGAGCGACGAACAAATCAAACCCTACCTGCAGTTGGACAAGGTCCGCGAGGGAATCTTCCTGCTGGCGAACAAGCTCTACGGGCTCACTTTCAGGGAGAACCGTGACATTCCGGTTTTCCATCCCGACGTGACGGCCTACGAGGTGCACGACGAGAAGGGCCGGTTCATGGCCGTCCTTTACCTCGACTTCTTCCCCCGGGCCAGCAAGCGGGGAGGGGCCTGGATGACCTCGTTCCGGGAAACGTACGTCGACCGCGAAGGCCGCGAAGTGCGTCCGCTCGTCTCGGTCACCTGCAATTTCACCAAACCGACCGACAGCATTCCCTCGCTGCTCACGTTCGACGAATTCACCACCTTCCTGCACGAATTCGGACATGCCCTCCACGGCATGTTGGCCGAGGGACGCTACGCGTCGCTCACGGGCACCAACGTCCGCCACGACTTCGTGGAACTTCCCTCGCAGATCATGGAGAACTGGGCTACGGAGAAGGAGTTCCTCGACCTGTGGGCCGTCCACTACAAGACGGGGGAGAAGATTCCCGCAGAACTGATCGACAAGATCGTGGCCGCCCGCACCTACAACGCAGCCTATTTCAATGTCCGGCAGCTCTCCTACGGACTGAACGACATGGCATGGCACAGCATCACGGCCCCCGTCACCGGTTCCGTCGTGGATTTCGAACGGCGGGCCATGACCCCGGCACAACTTTTGCCCGTCATTCCCGAAACCGGCATGTCCACCGCCTTCAGCCATATCTTCTCGGGAGGATACGCGGCAGGCTACTACGGCTATAAATGGGCCGAAGTGCTCGAAGCCGACGCCTTCTCGCTCTTCAAGGAGAAAGGTATCTTCAACCGCGAAGTAGCCGACTCGTTCCGCCGCAACATCCTCTCGAAAGGAGGGTCGGAACATCCGATGACCCTCTACGAGCGGTTCCGCGGCCGCAAGCCCGACAACCGGGCCATGCTGGAGCGGATGGGGATCGGGAAATAAACGGACACCACCTCCCGGGCCGGATGCATACGAACCGAATGGCAACGGGCTCCGGCCCCCACGCACGACACCATGAAATATCTGTTCCTCCTCCTGTTTCTCTTCGCCTCCTGCCGCAGTGAGCAGGGCGCCCGCGGAGAGTTCCTCTCCGGCATGTTCGCCCGCCACGACGGCGGGGCCGTCCTCACCGACTGCGCCACGGGAGTGACGGTTCCCGTCAGCGACGGAAGCGCCTACCCCTCGCTGGAAGCGAAATATCTCCGTACCGCATCCGATCCCGGAGAAGCGGTCTATGTCGAACTGCAGGGACGTATAGGCTCCCGTCCCCGCCCCGAAGGCGAGGGAACGGAAAGTGTGGTGATCGTCGATTCGCTCGTCACCCTCGACCGCACCCGGCGCTGCGACCCGCAGCGCCTTCTGGCGGGCGTCTATGAAGCGAGAACGAATACCGGACGGCGACTGCTGCGGCTGAAACCCGACTACACGTTCAGCGAAACGCGGTTCACGGAGAGCGGGGAGGAGACCTCCGCCGGCCGCTGGTGGCGCAGCGCGGAACTCGAACTGGTGCTGGAAGAGACTTCGCCCGGCACTTCGGAACAATCCTTCCAGCTGATTCCCCCGCAGGAAGCGCTCACCCGCAACAGCGGAGGCGGGCCGCTGGTCTATAAAAAAGTCTATCTGTAACCCTGCCGGAACCGAGAAGGGCCCTCCGGCAAACCTTCGAAAAACTCATCTCCTGCCGCGGAGCAATCCGCCGCATCTCCGGAACACGGTCTCCGGCACGGCAACCGGGAGGGATTTCCGTCCGGGGGAAATCCCGCTACACATTATACAGGTAACGCTTGATACTCCGCTTGGGCGTCTTCTCGAATTCGTTGGGATAGAGCACGATGCCCGACACCCGTTCGTAGGGAGCCACCAGCGTGTTGAGCGTCTTCAGGTTCTCCTCCATCACTTCGGGGAGTTTGGCGTGCGAAATGCCGTCGGCATCGGCCTGCTCGTAGTCGGGACACACCAGTGCCACCAGTTTCCCTTCGCGCTCCACCACGAGCGATTCCATCACGCAATACAGGTTGTTGAGTTTGGCCTCGATCTCCTCGGGATAGATGTTCTGCCCGCTCGGCCCGAGAATCATCGTCTTGTTCCGTCCGCGGATATAGAGCGTACCGTCTTCGTCGAGCGTTCCCACGTCGCCCGTCCGCATCCACCCGTCGGACTCCATCACGTCGGAAGTGGCCTTCTCGTTCTTGTAATACCCGGCCATCACATGCTCTCCCCGCACCAGAATCTCTCCGGGCACATTCCGGGGGTCTTCCGACTCGATCCGTGCCTCCATCAGCCCCGGAAGCACCTTGCCGCAGGAAGTGGACTTATACTCCGTCCAATGGGTGTAGCTGACAAGCGGACCGCATTCGGTCATTCCGTACCCCACGGTGAACGGGAAGCGAATCCGCAACAGGAACTCCTCGACCTCGTGGTTGAACGGTGCACCGCCCACGATGATCTGTTCGAACTCGCCGCCGAAAGCGTCCATCAACTTCCGGCGGATACGGTTGTAGACCTTCTGGTCAAGCAGGGGAATCCGGAGCGCCATCTTCAGAATGCCGTTGCCCAGAATCGGGAGTATCTGCTTCTTATAGACCTTCTCCAGGATCAGCGGCACGCAACAGATCAGGTGAGGTTTCACCTCGCTCATCGCCTCCACGAGGATTTTCGGCGAGGGTATCCTTCCCAGCAGGGTGATATGGGTTCCCTGGGCCAGCGGCACCAGCAGGTCGAAGGCACACCCGTAGGCATGGGCCAGCGGCAGGAACGAAAGCACGCGGCTGCGGCGGAAATGGAGTTTCTGGCCGATGCCGAACACCACGTTGCCCGTGATATTGTTCACCGTGAGCATCACCCCTTTGCTGAAACCGGTGGTCCCCGACGTGTAGTTCAGCACGCAGAGCCTGTCGTTCGGTATCTCGGGATAGGCGATGTCCTCCGGGCGGAACCCGTTCCGGTAACGCTTGCGGTAATGTTTGACGATATTGCTCTGGAAGCGGGCGATCGACTGTCCCCGCCGTTCGAACAGGCAATGGTAGTCCGTGAGCGAGAAGACAGCCTTCACCTCCTCGATCTGACCGGTCTCGATCATGTCCCAGTAGACATCCCCCACGAACAGGAGCTGGCTGCCCGAATGATTGATGATGTGGTGTACGTCGTTGGCATTGAAATCCTGCAGGATGGGCACGATGACCGCCCCATAGGTGATCGTGGCGATATAGGCGATCACCCAGCGGGGATTGTTGCGTCCGATCAGGGCGATCCGGTCACCCTTTCTGATCCGGCACTCGGCGAACAGCAGGTGCAGTTTGGCGATCTCCTTGGCCATTTCGTAGTAGGAGAAGGTCTCCTTCTTGAAATAGTCCGTCAGGGCGGGAAGCTCCCGGTTCTCCCGGAAACTGTTCTCGTAAATCTTGATGACGTTCTCCTGTAACATGGTTGAAAGGAATTAGGCCCGGAACTCCGGGGCGGTACGGTTCGGAGAGGGAACCTGCAAAAACCGCCGCTTTATTTGCGGGGCCGCGGTTTCCACAGATAGATTTTCGATTCGGTGCCGGCAGCCAGGCGCCGGATATTCTTCCGATGCGTGAAGATCAGCAGCACGGCGATCACGCAGCCGAAGAGGATCAGCGGCAGATAGGTCTCGCGGAAAACCAGCACGATATAGACGGGAAACATCACCCCGGCGGTCATCGAACTGAGCGACACGTAGTGCGAAACCATCAGCACCACCAGAAAAGTCGCCACGCACAGCAGCACGGCCGGAGGATAGACTCCCAGCACGGCTCCCGCCAGCGTGGCCACACCCTTGCCGCCGCGGAATCCGGCGAAGACGGGGAAAATGTGACCGAGCACGGCTGCCGCGACCAGAGCGATCTTCAGATTGAACGTCTGGTCACTCCCGTGGGGATAGCCTGCCAGATGGGCCAGCGTCACGGCCACGAACCCCTTGAACACGTCGAGCGCGAAGACGGGCAGCGCCGCCCGGCGGCCCAGCACACGGAGCGTATTGGTCGCCCCGGCGTTCCTGCTGCCGTGTTCCCGCACATCCACGCCGTAATATTTCTTTCCGATCCACACCGCACTGGGAATCGACCCGAGCAGATAGGCGGCCACGACAAGCAAAATATCTACGAAGACCATCTCTTCATTCCGTTGGTTTATGCCCCAAAGGTACAAAAGAGTTCCCAAAAAGAAAAACCGGACGTTTCCCGGCCTCGGCAGCCTGTCCTCATACGGGCAGGGAAGCGCCGGAACAAAAAGAAATTTCGGGATTTACAGCCCCTGTCCGATGATTTTTTCACAAAATAAACTACTTTTGTTATTTATTCGGATGCCGTTATGAATGCATATAGTCTGAAAGAACAGCTCTTTTCCGCCAGCTGGTGGAAGTCGTGGCTGAATGTACTGATCGGTTGCACGATCCTCGCTTCGGGATTCGTCTTCTTCGTCAACCCCTACAAAATCGTACCGGGAGGTGTCTACGGTATGGGAATCGTACTGCACCAGCTGATCCCCCAGATCCAGGTGGGTACGTTCGGTCTGATGTTCGACATTCCGCTGCTGCTGATCGGCATCCGGGTCTTCGGAGGAATGTTCGGGGCACGCACCGTCGTGGCCGCCATCCTCACCCCGCTCATCATGAACGCGCTCACCTACCTCGTGGGCGAAAATCCGGCCACGATGCTCGGGGGCAAGATCGACCTTTCGAACGACATCATCATCTCCTGCATCTTCGGCGGCGTACTGATCGGCACGGGCACCGGACTGGTGGTCAAAACCCGGGCCACCACGGGAGGCACCGACATCGTGGCCATGCTGCTCAACCGGTTCGCCCACATGAGTTTTTCGCGCGGCATCCTGCTGGCCGACGCGACGGTCGTGGTGCTGGGTATCATCGTGTTGGGCGACTGGCGGCTTCCGCTCTACTCGCTGGTGACGATCTTCGTCTCCTCACGCGTGATCGACTACGTGATCGACGGCGCCAGCTATGACAAGCTGCTGTTCATCATCTCGAAAAAGAACGCGGAACTCACCCGGTTCATCCTCGACGAAATGGGACGCGGAGCCACCTACATCAAATCGTCCGGCACCTACACCCGGGAGGAACGCGACATGCTTTTCCTCGTGGTCAGCCGCCGGGAAATCTCCTCGGTGCAGAACAAGATCAAGGAGATCGACCCCGAGTCGTTCGTGGTGGTCGTCAATGCCTACGAGACGTTCGGCGACGGCTTCAAGGAGCTGCGCGACAGCAAATAGAGGAGATTGCGGCGACGTTTCCGCAACGGACTTTCCGGCCGGCCACAGCAGCAGCGATCTTTCCGATTTTTTTCGTACTTTTGCAGACCGGACGGAGGTAGGGTTCCGTCCGCCGAAAACAGACTCAGACATGGAACCGAACAACCTGCGCCCGCTCGTCGGAGGCGGCAAGAAACTCTATATCGAAACCTACGGCTGCCAGATGAACGTGGGCGACAGCGAGATCGTGGTCGCCCTGCTCCAGAAGGAAGGGTATTTCTACACGCAGCGGATCGAAGAAGCCGACGTGATCCTGGTCAACACCTGTTCGATCCGGGACAACGCCGAACAACGCATTCGGGGCCGGCTGAAGGAGTTCCGCCGCTACAAACGACTGAAACCGGGGCTCATGGTCGGCATCATCGGCTGCATGGCCGAACGGCTGAAAGACAAACTGCTGGAACAGGAGCGGATCGTGGACATCGTGGCCGGACCCGACGCCTACCGCGACCTGCCCCGCCTGTTGCAGGAGGCCGCGCACGGCGGACGCGGGGTGAACGTCCTGCTCTCGCGCGAGGAGACCTATGCCGACGTCTCGCCCGTGCGGCTCGACCCGAACGGCGTGAGTGCATTCATCGCCATCATGCGCGGCTGCAACAACATGTGCGCCTACTGCGTGGTACCCTACACCCGCGGCGCCGAACGCAGCCGCGACCCGGAGACGATCCTGCGCGAGGCACGCGAACTGCTCGCCGCCGGCTACAAGGAGATCACGCTGCTGGGCCAGAACGTCAACTCCTACCGTTGGGAAACACCGGCCGCAGAGGGCGGCGTCCCCGCTGTCACCGACTTTCCGGAACTGCTCGCCCGGGTGGCCGACCTCGACCCGTCGCTGCGGGTGCGTTTCGCCACCTCCCATCCCAAGGACATCAGCGACAAGCTGCTGGAGACGATCGCCTCCCGGCCCAACCTCTGCCGGGCGATCCATCTGCCCGCCCAGTCGGGCAGCACGCGGATGCTGGGCCTGATGAACCGCAAATACACCCGTGAATGGTACCTCGACCGGATCGCCGCCATCCGGCGCATCCTGCCCGAATGTGCCGTCTCGACCGACCTGATCGCAGGGTTCTGCACCGAAACCGAAGAGGACCACGCCCAGACCCTTTCGCTCATGCGCGAAGTGGGCTATGCCTCCGCCTTCATGTTCAAATATTCGGAACGGCCCGGCACCAAAGCGGCCCGCACGATGGAGGACGACGTGCCCGACGATGTGAAGACCGCCCGGCTGAACGAGATCATCGCCCTTCAGAACCGGCTGTCGCTGGAGAGTAACCGCCGCGATGTAGGCAAGCGCTTCGAAGTGCTCATCGAAGGCGAAAGCAAACGCAGCGGCGACCAGTTGTTCGGCCGCACCTCGCAGAACAAGGCGGTCATCTTCGACCGGGGCGGCTACCGGACCGGTGACTACGTGACGGTCGAGATCACCGGCTGTACCTCCGCCACGCTGATGGGTGTCCCCGTAGAGAAATAGGCGGCCGTCCCGTGTTCCCTCCCCCGTGCACGAGGAAAAAGGAACGAAACGTGATGTCCCCGCATAATTCCGACGGAATAAACCTCAATAAACACGGTAAATCCGGCGCCCCGACATGCCTCTGAAAGGAGACAAACGATTTTTCCATCCCCCACATATACGCCCTCCCCACGGCAGGGGAACGGCAGCACCGCCGGAAGGCAGAAGACCGGAGCGGAATCCTCAGCGGCACCCCGCCGCGCCGAAGCACGAAAAAGGATTGCGACCGAATCGCAATCCCTTTTTCCTCTGTCGGCGAACCGTCTACTTCTTGGGCTTGGGCGCGAGCATGATGCTCATACGCTTACCCTCCAGCTTCGGCATCATCTCTACCTTGGCCAGTTCTTCCAGATCGGTCGCAAAGCGCAACAACAGAATCTCTCCCTGCTCCTTGAATACGATCGAACGGCCCCGGAAAAAGACGTACGCCTTCACTTTGGCCCCCTCCTTGAGGAAGTTCTCCGCATGACGGAGCTTGAAATTGTAGTCGTGGTCGTCGGTCTGGGGCCCGAAACGGATCTCCTTCACCACCACCTTCACGGCCTTGGCCTTGATCTCCTTGGCCTTTTTCTTCTGCTGGTACAGGAATTTCTGGTAGTCCACGATCCGGCAGACGGGGGGATCGGCCTTCGGGGAAATTTCGACCAGATCGAGTTCCATCTCGTCGGCCAGCTTGATGGCCTCCCGGATAGGCAGTACGACCGGAGCTTCGATATTCTCACCCACGACCCGAACCTGCGGGGCGGTGATTTCTCCGTTGATACGGTGAGGATTCTCCTTTTCAACCCGGCGGCCCCTCATCGGACCCCTGGAGTTGCCGTTCGTCCTCGGCGGAAATGGTTTTGTTGTGTTTATAGCTTTGTCCTCCTATTTTGGTTAAACAATCTTCTTCCTAACGGATCGCCCTGGCAGCGTCGAGCTCCTGCTGCACCAGACCCTTCACGTAATCGGCGAACGCCTCCCGGGTCATGCTGCCCTTGTCGCCCTCGCCCTGCACGCGCAATGAAACCTGGTCCGCGGCCTCCTCCTTCTCGCCCACGATGAGCAGGAAGGGGATACGCTTGAGTTCGTTGTCACGTATCTTTCTGCCGATCTTCTCGTTGCGGTCGTCGACCTGCGCACGAATATCGTGATTATTCAGGAATTTTGAAACTTTTTCCGCATAATCGTTGAATTTTTCGCTGATCGGCAGCACGACCGCCTGGTCGGGAGCCAGCCACAACGGGAATTTCCCGCCCGTATGCTCCAGCAGCACGGCCACAAAACGCTCCAGCGAACCGAACGGCGCGCGGTGGATCATGATGGGCCGGTGCTCCTTGTCGTCGTTGCCCTTGTAGGTCAGGTCGAACCGCTCCGGCAGGTTGTAGTCCACCTGAATGGTACCCAACTGCCACTTGCGGCCGATGGCATCCTTCACCATAAAGTCCAACTTCGGCCCGTAGAAAGCGGCCTCGCCGTACTCTACCACGGTCTTGAGCCCCTTCTCCTCGGCGGCCTTGATGATCGCGCTTTCGGCCTTCTCCCAGTTCTCGTCCGAACCGATGTACTTCTCCCTGTTATTGGGGTCGCGCAGCGACACCTGGGCGGTATAGTTGTCGAACTTGAGCGTCTTGAAAATGTAAAGAACGATGTCGATCACCTTCTCGAACTCCTCGAGCAGCTGGTCGGGCCGCACGAAGAGGTGGGCGTCGTCCTGCGTGAACCCCCGCACGCGGGTCAGTCCGTGCAGCTCGCCGCTCTGCTCGTAGCGGTACACCGTGCCGAACTCGGCGAAACGCAGCGGCAGGTCGCGGTACGAACGCGGTTTGCTGCGGTAGATTTCGCAGTGGTGCGGGCAGTTCATCGGCTTGAGCAGGAACTCCTCGTTCGGGTCGGGCGTGTGGATCGGCTGGAACGAATCCTGGCCGTATTTGGCATAATGGCCCGAAGTAACATAGAGGTCCTTCATGCCGATGTGCGGCGTGATGACCTGCTGATAGCCGTAGTCCTTCTGCACGTCCTGCAGGAAACGCTGCAACCGTTCGCGGAGCGCGGCTCCCTTGGGCAGCCACAGCGGCAGCCCCTGCCCCACTCTCGGCGAGAAGGTGAACAGTTCAAGTTCCTTGCCAAGTTTGCGGTGGTCCCGCTTTTTGGCCTCCTCCATCATCGCCAGATATTCGTCGAGCATCGACTTCTTGGGGAAGGTGATACCGTAGATACGGGTCAGCATCTTGTTCTTCTCGTTGCCGCGCCAGTAGGCACCGGCCACCGACGTCAACTTGATCGCCTTGATGAGTCCCGTGTTGGGCAGGTGCGGCCCGCGGCACAGGTCGGTGAAGGAACCGTTCGTGTAGAAGGAGATCGTCCCGTCCTCCAGATCGGTGATGAGTTCCACCTTATATTGGTCTCCCTTTTCGGTAAAGGTCTTCAGGGCCTCGGCCTTGGGTACCTCGCGGCGCACCAGAGGCTCCTTGTTGCGGGCCAGTTCGAGCATCTTCTGCTCGATGCGGGGCAGGTCGGCCTCGGTGATGGCCGTGGGAGAGTCTACGTCGTAGTAAAATCCGTTCTCGATGCTGGGGCCGATACCGAACTTGATGCCCGGATAGAGCGACTCGAGCGCTTCGGCCAGCAGGTGCGACGAAGTGTGCCAGAATGTGCGCTTGCCCTCGTCGTCGTCCCATTTGAAAAGTTTGATTTCGGCATCCGTGTCGATCGGCAGGTTCAGGTCCTGCACCTTGCCGTTCACGCCTACCGCCAGCACCTCCTGTGCCAGCCGGGGACTGATGCTCTCGGCGATCTGCATCCCCGTCGTTCCCCCGGCATACTCACGAACGCTGCCGTCGGGAAATGTGATTCTAATCATATCGTTTTGTTTTTATCGTTTTGCTCCCGGGCTTCCACAATTACGAGACGGAATACCCCGGAGACTCGGTTGCATCTAATCGGCCTCCTCGGTCTGCGGCAGGTCGCTCACCGAGACGTCCCGCCCGCCCTTCTCGCGTTCGTAGCGACGCAGCGGGTTCTTCGTAATCCGGGCATAGAGCTGCCGGCTGCGGAAAATGTCCTGCGCCAGATAGATCGCCTCCCGCATCGAGGCGGGATCGGCCGTCCCCTGCCCCGCGATGTCGTACGCCACCCCGTGATCGGGGCTCGTGCGCACGAACGGCAGCGAAGCCGTGAAATTCACTCCCTGCGGCGTGAGCGCCTTGAACGGAGCAAGCCCCTGGTCGTGGTACATGGCCAGCACGGCGTCGTACCGGCGGAACGCACCCGAAGCGAAGAGACCGTCGGCCGCAAAGGGCCCGAAAGCCAGTACGCCCCGGCGGGCCGCCTCCCGGATGGCCGGCCGGATAACGGCCTCCTCCTCGCCGCCCAGCAGACCGCCGTCCCCGGCATGGGGATTGAGCGCCAGCACGGCGATACGCGGTTCGTTGAGCGAGAAATCGGCGATCAGCGAACGCCGCAGCTGCTCCAGCCGGGCCACGATCTTCTCCCCGGTCACTCCTGCACTCACCTCGCTCACGGGGACATGGATGGTCACCAGCCCCACCTTGAGCAGGTCGCTGCACATCATCATGAGCGGTTCGCCGCCCCATGCGGCGGCGAGGAACTCGGTGTGGCCCGTATGGTGGAAATCGTCCCCCTGTACGTTCTCCTTGTTGATCGGTGCCGTCACCAGCACGTCCACCGCACCCTCCTTCACGTCGGCAGCGGCAGCCCGGAGAGCGGCCACGGCAGCCCGTCCGGCTCCGGGTGAGGAAACGCCCGGTTCGATCTTCAGCTCCGGATCGCCGCACTCCACCAGATTCACCCGGCGGGGACGCGTCTCGCGGGCCGAGGAGACCACGGCATAGGCGAAATTCTCCGCCCCTTCGATTCCCTTCCGGTAGTAGGAGAGCGCCTTCGCAGGTCCGTACAGCACGGGGGTGCACATTTCGCACATCAGGGGATTCGACAACGCCTTGATCACGACTTCCGGCCCCACGCCGTTCACGTCGCCCAGCGTAATGCCCACTCTTATTTTCTGTTCGCTCATACTCGTTTCTTCACGTTACAATTTACAAAGATAGCAAAAGATTTCGTTTTACCGCCCGAGCCGACCCGTCTTCCCGGAAAAATATCCCGCAGTGCATCCCGTCCCGCCGTTTTTTGGATACTTCGCGCCGATTCGCTATGTTTGCGGAAAGATCGTCCGCCGCACATGAAACTCTCCAACCTCCGGCCCCAGCGGGGCGTGCTGACCACGGGATTCGTCCTGCTGGCCGCTTTCGGCGTAGCCATCTTCCTGGTGGGACGGACGATCAACCGCATCGCCCTGAAGATGAACCGCACGATCGTGCGCGAGGTGTGCGACAACCATTACGCGGCCCTGCGGGCCGAATTCGAGAAAAGCGCCCGGCCGACCGACATCGTGGCCGGATTTCTCTCCGCCCACCCGCAGTTCACCCGCGAGGAGGCGGCCATCCTGGCCGACGCCCTCCGCCAGTCCGACCCCAAGATCAGCCGTATCTGGCTGCAGGAACTCCCCTCCGGCCGCACCGAAACCTTCGCCCGGGACGAAACCGCCCCGGAGACGGACACCCTTCTCCCCCGGAGCGGAAACGACCTCCGCGACGCTCCGGCCGGGAGCATTTACCGCAGCCGGCCGATTCCGCACCTCTCGTTCGTCCGCACGTTCCGCACGGAAGACGGACGCGCCTACCGATGCGGCACGGACATCGCCCTGTGCGACCTCTACGCCTACCTGACGGTCGAGAGCCTCGCCACCAAAAGTTACGCCGTCGTCTACGAGACCGGCGGCCGGATCGTCTCGCACCCCGACAGCCTGCTGATCGGGACTCCCGCCTCCGGAGAGGCCCTCGGCTTCATCGCCCGGGTGAAGGAGACCCGGGCCGCAGTACGTACCGCGGCCGTCTCCGGCTATCTCGGAATACCCGTGCAGCGGGTCTACTTTCCGCTGGAGATCGAGGGTGAACGGTGGGTCGTGGCGGTGAGCGTTCCCGAAATCAGCGTCAGCGGGGAGATCGACGAATTCCACCGCTACACGGCGGTACTCTCCCTGCTCGCCGTCCTGCTGTTCAGCATCCTGCTCACCCTCTACCAGCGGCGCTGGAAACGGGAGTACGAACTGCGCCGACAGGCGGAAAAAGAGTCGGCCCAGCTTCACCTGCAACAGGTGATCGAACAGATCAACCCCCACTTCCTGTTCAACTCGCTCACCTCGCTCTACGCCCTGATCGCCGACGACGCCCGGCTGGCCCGGGAATTCGTGCTCAAACTCTCGGGCGTGTACCGCTACGTGCTCGAAAAGGGCAGGTCCACCCTCTCGCGCGTGGGCGACGAGCTGGACTTCACCCTCCAGTACTATTTCCTGCAGAAGATACGTTTCGAAAACCAGATCGAGATGACGATCGGGACGGACACCGCCTCCGACGACCTGCTGATCCCCTCGATGAGCCTCCAGACGCTGGTGGAAAATGCCATCAAACACAACAAGATCACTCCGGACAACCCGCTCCGCATCCGGATATACACCCGGGACGACCGGCTGGTGATCGAGAACAACTACACTCCGCGGCGCGACAGCGACCGCAGTTCGCTGGGAATCGGGCTGGAGCGCATCCGCACCATCTACCGTTTCTACTCCGACCAGGAGATCACGGTCAGCACCGAAGGCTCCGTCTTCCGCTGTACGCTCCCCCTCCTCCCCCCGGAAAAGGAGCACAGAAAGTCCGATTCATCCTTCGAATAGAGGCATTCACTCCTTTTCTTTTCGGAAAGAACTTCCGTCCGGCTATTATTGCATTTTGAGAGATAATAGGCTCGAAAAAGATGAAAAGAGGCAATATCATAATCCTGCTGGCGACCGCACTCCTTTTCGGACCGTTCCGGTCGGAGGCCCAGCTGCTGCGACGGACGAAAAAACAGGCGGAAACCTCCGCCGCGGATACCGCGAAGAAAAAGAAAGACGCTTACGCCGACCTGCTCGAAGGGGCGGCGACCGACCGGGGCATGTTCGACGTGCACCGCAAGGGCAACGATTTCTATTTCGAGATTCCCGATTCACTGATGGGCCGCGACATCCTGCTCGTCAACAAGATATCGGGCGTTCCCTACGCCCTGAACGACGCCGGGCTGAACAAAGGCATGGAATATTCCGACAGGATCATCCGTTTCCGCAAGGACACCACTTATAAAAAGGTATGGGTGCTCACGTTCGACCCGCGCATCACCTCGCCCGCCGGCGACTCGATCACCCGTTCGGTACGCGACAACTACCGGGAGTCGGTCATCGAATACTTCCCGATCGAAGCCTACGGGCCCGATTCGGCCTCGGTGGTGGTGAAGGTGAACAAGATCTTCGACGGAAGCGAAAAGAGTTTCAACGACTTCTTCGGGCTGGTGCTCCGCAGCTCCACCCGCAAGGAACTTTCGAAAATCGAATCCATCAGGTCCTTCCCGGCCAACATCATGGTCAAGGCGCTCTACACCACGCTCCACACCGAGGAAGGAGGCAGCATTCCCCTTTCGGTGGACGTGACGACCAACCTCGTCCTGCTGGACAAGGAGCCCATGAAGCCCCGCTTCGCCGACGAACGGGTGGGATTCTTCACCGTGGGACACCTCTATTACAACGACCGCCAGCAGAAAGCCGAGGAACGCGAACTGGTCACCCGCTGGCGGCTCGAACCGCGCCCGGAGGACGTGGAACGCTACAAACGCGGGGAACTGGTCGAACCGGCCAAACCGATCGTGTTCTACATCGACCCGGCCACGCCCCCTGTCTGGGTAGACTACATCAAAAAAGGCGTAGAGGAGTGGCAGGAGGCATTCGAGGCGGCCGGCTTCAGAAACGCCATCGTCGCCCGTGAGGTCGATCCCGAGAGGGACCGGGAGTTCGACATCGACGACATACGCTATTCGGTCATCACCTACGCCGCTTCGGAACTGGCCAACGCCATGGGCCCCTCGGTGGTGGACCCGCGCAGCGGCGAGATCATCGAGGCAGACATCATCTGGTGGCACAACGTGATGAGCGTGCTCCACTCCTGGATTCGGGTGCAGACCGGAGCGGTCGATCCCGACGCCCGGGGCAACGTACTCCCTACGGAACTGATGGGCAACGCCGTCCGTTTCGTCTCGTCCCACGAACTAGGCCACAGCCTCGGCATGAAGCACAACATGGGGGCATCGTACTGCGTGCCCGTCGATTCGCTGCGGTCGAAAAGCTACACCGACACGCACGGCACGGCCAGTTCGATCATGGACTACGCCCGTTTCAACTACGTGGCCCAGCCCGGCGACGGCGTCACCCAGCTGACACCCCGGATCGGAGCCTACGACCGCCACGCCATCCGCTGGGCCTACCGCTGGCTCGACACGGCCACCCCGCACGAGGAACTGCCCACGCTGAACGCATGGCTGCGCGAAGCGGAAGGCGATCCGGAACGGTGGTATGGCGAGCAGTCGCGCGAGGGTATCGACCCCCGCTCCCAGAGCGAGGACCTGAGCGACGACGCCGTGCGGGCCAGCCTGTACGGCATCGCCAACCTCAAGCGGATCGTGCCCCATATCGCGGACTGGACAGCGGAAGAGGGTCGCCTGCATTTCGATGCGGGACGCCTGCTGATGGCCACCGTCTTCCAATGGAGGATGTACGCCGACCATGTCATGACCAATGTGGGCGGCTTCCATATCAACAACGTGGAGACGGAGGACAGCACGGACCGTTACGTACCCGTTCCGGCCGGCTACCAGCAGCGGTGCGTCCGTTATCTGATCGACGAGGTCTTCACCCTGCCCGGATGGCTTTTCAGCGCGAAGATATGGGACAAGAGTTATCCCTACCGCAACTCCCCGCTGGGGCTGATCGAACAGGCTCCCTACAACTTCGCCCGGGAACTCCAGTACGGCGTCTACTACGAGCTGCTGCGCGACGAACGTTTCGTGAGAATGTACGAGGTGGAGGCACGCCGGGGACGCAAAGAGAGCTACACGCCCGAACAGATGCTGTCGGAGATCACCCGCTCCGTATTCGGCAAGCCGGGAACGCTGACCCTTTACGAGCGGATGAGCCAGAAGAACTATGTGGATGCCCTGATCGTCAGCTCGAATATCACGATGGTCAAGACGACCAAGATGGGCAGTACGCTGACCGGAGACGAAAGCGTCTGCGGGCTGATGCACGAATTCCCCGAGATCGGGCCGGAGAGAATGCCGAGACCCGAAGACCTCGCCCTGCCCGTGCCGGAAGAACGGGGCGTGCGCACCTCCCGCTACTACGACGCCATGCTCCGCACCACGGAGACCGCCTCGGCCAAGCGGGGAGAGATGCGGACGCTGCTCGAAACCGTCCGCAGCCGCCTCGGCAGCGGCGACCGGGCCACGCAGAACCACTACAAAGACCTGGAACTGCGATTGAAAGAAGCGCTCAGAATGCTGTAAGAAAACAAGATACCCCGAAGCCGTCGTCCGAAAAAGCGACGGCTTCGCTGCCCCGGAGGGGGCCCTCCGAAAGGTTTCGAATCATAACCGAAACATTATTTTCGACGACGATGCAAAACATATTGAAGTAAAATAGTAATAAATCGACAAAAGAGACATTTCACTAACTAATTACAACGACAATGAGAAGAATACTAACCATTTTGGTTCTGCTCTGCCCGTTGCTGGTTCTCGGCCAGGCCAAAACCCGGGAGCTGACGGGGCAGATTCTCGACAGAACGGACGGCACGCCGCTGGTCGGCGCCACGGTCTTCATCGCCCCGAGCGAAACGCAGGCCCGCGACTACAATCCGCAGGGTACGATCTCGGGAACCGACGGACGGTTCACCTTCACGCTGCCCGAAAGCGTCAGATTCGTCATGGTCAGCTTCATCGGCTATGAAAGCCTGAAGGTGGAGATTACCGGGCAGAAAACGATTACCGTGCGTCTGGCTCCGGAAGAGACCAACATCGACGCCGTGGTGGTGACAGGATACCAGAAAATAGAGAAACGGAAACTCACCTCGTCCATCTCCACGGTGGACATGAGCCAAGTGAAGCAGATCGGCGTCGCCAGCGTGGACCAGCTGCTGGAGGGACAGCTGGCGGGCGTCTTCTCCGCCCCGACTACGGGAGCTCCCGGAGCGGGCAGCGCGGTGAAAATCCGCAGCACCGTCACCCTGAACGGCACCACCGCCCCCCTGTGGGTGCTGGACGGCATGCCGCTGGAAGGGAACGAAATCCCGTCGGACTGGAGTGCGAAGGAGAACATCGACAATCTCTACAACATGTCGATCGCCGGGCTGAACCCCGACGACATCAAGGACATCACCGTGCTGAAAGACGCCGCCGCCACCGCCATCTACGGGGCACGGGCCGCCAACGGCGTCATCATCATCACCACCAAAAAGGGCGAGAAGGGCCAGCGGCTGCGTGTCAACGCCTCGGCCGCCGTATTCGTCTCCACCAAGCCCAACCTCGACAAGCTGGAACTGATGAACGCCTCGGAGAAGGTCGATTTCGAACTGCAACTGGCGACCAACGGCCGGCTCAACTACCGCAAGGCATACGGCGGCGTATCGCGCATCCTCGATGCGACGAAAGGCGAACGCGAAGCACTCGTATCGGGCGGATTCGGCGCGCTGAAACCCGAGACGCAGGCCGCGATCAACGCCCTGCGGGCCGACGGGGCCAACTGGGCGGACGAAATCTACCGGCCGGCCGTGAACCAGCAGTACAGCCTCAACGTGTCGGGCGGAGGAGAGAAGGCCACCTACTATTTCTCCACCGGCTACTACAACGAACAGGGCACCACACGCGGCACGGGCTTCGAACGGTTCAACCTGACCATGAAGACCGACTACGACCTGCTCAAGAACCTTCGTTTCGGCGCCTCGCTCTTCTACGGACAGAACCGCAACAGCTCCTACGTGACCGACGCCGACGCCTTCATCAACCCGGCCCGCTACACCCGGAAAGTGAACCCCTATCTGAACATCTACAATGCGGACGGCACCTACCTCTACGACCCCGACATGACGCTCAGCCAGGGAGACACGGACGACCGGCTCAACTTCAACTACCTGGAGGAGATGGCCAACACCGCCTACGAAATGAAGGTGAAATCGTTCAAATCGGTCTTCGACCTGGAATACAAACCGATCGAAGGGCTGAAGCTCTACACCCAGCTGGGGCTCCAGATCGAAGATTCGGGAACCGAGAAAAGCGCCGACAAGAACTCCTACTACGTGCGCAAATACGCCCAGAACTCCGTGATCGACCATGTGGTTTACCTGCCCGAGGGCGGCGTGATCCAGAACTGGGACACCGACCTGAACCAGTATAACTGGAAGCTCCAGGCCGAGTATTCGAAAACCTTCGCCCGGAAACACGAAATGGACCTGATGGCCGGTCTCGAGATGCGCGGCACGAAAAACACCGCCGTGCACACCAAAGGCTTCGGCTACGATTCCCGTACGCTGGTCACCACCCCGATCGTCTTCCCCGATACGGATGCGGGAAAGGACAAGGCCGAAAACGCCCTGTTCCGCCCCTACCAGAAAACGTTCTACGAGAACCGCTACCTCTCCTATTTCGTGACCGGATCGTACACCTACGACAACCGCTACACCTTCTTCGGAAGCATGCGCTACGACGGCACGAACCTCTTCGGCGTCGATCCCAAGTACAAGTTCAACCCGATGTGGTCGGTGTCCGGCGCATGGAACATGCACAGGGAGTCCTTCATGCGGGGCGTGAAATGGATCGACAACCTCCGTCTGAGGGCCTCCTACGGAGCGCAGGGCAACATCGACCGCACCACGTCGCCCTATATCATCGGCACGTGGAATACGGGTTCGATCCTCGGCACCACCGAAGACCGCATCAACGTCACCGCGCCCCCCAACCAATACCTGCGCTGGGAGACCACCTACTCGT
Organism: Gallalistipes aquisgranensis; assembly: GCF_014982715.1. NCBI lineage: Bacteria > Pseudomonadati > Bacteroidota > Bacteroidia > Bacteroidales > Rikenellaceae > Gallalistipes > Gallalistipes aquisgranensis. The sequence goes on from NZ_JADCJY010000001.1 coordinate 1,870,352, forward strand.
GGAACGCCGCCCTCGATCTGGGCGTGCTGGGCAACCGGCTGAACATGACCTTCGAGGTGTACGGCCGCCGGAGCAAGGACCTCATCACCACCCGGGCCATTCCGCACGAGACGGGCTTCACCACCACCTCCAGCAACTTCGGGGAGATATCGAGCCGGGGCGTGGAGTTCTCGCTCAACAGCGTCAACATCACCAACAAGAATTTCCGCTGGGAGACCCAGCTCAACCTCGCCCACAACACGGACAAGGTGGAGAAGGTATTCTACGACAACCAGAGCTGGACACCCTCCCTGCAGGGACATTCGTCGAGCGCGATTTTCGGGTTCAAAACCGCCGGTCTCGACGAAAACGGCATTCCCATGTTCTGGAAAAACGGACAGAAAGTGAGCCTGCAGGAGTTCGTCGGATTCAAGGTCGATGCCACGGCCGACGTATTCGGAGACGTCTCCTACAACCCCTCCATGAACAATACGCAGGCCGACGTCATATCGGCCCTGAGCTATCTGGGCAACCGGAATCCGAAAATCACGGGCGGTTTCAACAACAAATTCTACTACAAGAATTTCGACCTGTCCGTCTCCTGCAACTTCGTCATCAAGCAGATGGTGACCGAAACCCCCTTCTACGACCCGACCCAGACCAGCCCCGGAGAGAACTATCCCCGAAAGGTGAATCAGATATGGTCGGCCTCGAACCCATCGGGCATCTATCCGGCGCTGACCGGTTCGCTGATGGCCGACGGAAGCAGTTGGAGCAGTTGGGAGAATTACGACGACTACCGGGCCATGTACTACATTCTGGACAACTACCCGATCGCCTTCTTCAGCAACCTCGACATCTGGAACCGGGAGATCAGCTACCTGCGGGTGAACAGCATCCGTCTGGGGTACACGCTGCCCGAATCCGCAGCGAAAAAACTGCATCTCGCCTCGGTGCGTTTCAGCTTCGAAGCCCGCAATCCGCTGGTGATCGCCTCGAACTACTCGGGCTATTTCGATCCGGAGACCTACGGCAACATCTACGCACAGCCGATTCCCCGCATCTACTCGTTCGGAATCAACATTTCGTTCTAACATGCAAACAGAGAGAAACATGAAAAAGACCGTATATACATTGCTGGCGGCCCTTGCGCTGAGCTCCTGCAACTATCTGGACATCGAGCCCGTGGGACAGGTCATTCCCGGCTCGGTGAGCGAATACCGCGCCCTGCTGACCGAAGCCTACGGCACGGCCTATCCCGCCGCCAACTCCCATTCGTACACCTGCCTGCTTTCGGACGAAGTAGGCTCGCTGGACCGCAACTCCTACACGGGTTTCATCACTCCGAGCGACGGAGAGGAAGCCAGTTACAACTTCCGATGGGAATACAGCTCGGGCAACATGCGGGAATATCCGTGGCTCTACTATTACCGCACCATTTTCCTGGCCAACGCCGTGATCGAAGGCATCGGGGATGCGGCCCAGGATACGAACAGCGAGAACAAGGACCAACTGCTCGGCGAGGCCTACGCCCTTCGGGCCTACTGTCATTTCGAGTTGGTCAACCTCTACGGGAAATGGTACGACCCGGCCACGGCCGACACCGACCGGGGCGTTCCCCTCGCCCTGTACAACGACATCGAACAGAGTTACAAACCCGTCTCCGTGGCCCGGGTCTACCGGCAGATTCTGGACGACCTGGAAACGGCCGCAGACCATATGCAAGTCGAAGTGCAGCCCTCCACCGACTACTCCTACCGTTTCTCGAAGAAGGTGCTCACCGCTTTCGAGGCCCGCGTAAGGCTCTACATGGGCCAGTGGCAGGAGGCCTACGACAAGGCCACTTCGCTGCTCGCCTCCTGCCCCCTGCAGGACATGAACGAAACGGAAGCGCAGGAATATGCCGAAGACGAGCGCCTGCCGTGGCTGCCCACCTCGCCCGAAAACATCCTGGCCCTCGACCGTCCTTTCGGCGGGTTCGGCGGAGACATCACCTACGGAGCCGTACTCTCCGACCCGATCCTGGAGAAGTTCGACCGGGACAACGACCGCCGGTGGAAATTCATTTCGGAGAGCTTCGATCTGGAGACTTTCCTGACCGTCTACAAAATCAAACGAAGCATGAATACCCGCACCTCGATCCGTTCGGCCGAAATGTATCTGATTGCCGCCGAGGCGGCCGCCCATCTCGACGGGAAGCTGGACGAAGCCAAAGGCTATCTCTCCTCGCTGCAGGCCAAACGGTTCACGCCGGACGGCGCCGCAGCCAAAGCGGCCGAGGTGGAGGGTCTCGACCAGACCCGCCTGCTGGCCGAGATCGCCGACGAGCGGGCCCGGGAATTCCTGATGGAAGGACACCGCTGGCTCGACCTGCGCCGCACCACCCGTCCGCAGATCACCAAAGAGTACGAGGGGCAGACCTATGTACTGCAAGCCAACGATCCGCGATACACGCTGCCCTACCCGCAGTCGGCCATCGAGAACAATCCCGACCTGAACAACTGATCCCCGGCCGGACAAATCCTGCGGCCACGTTTTTCACCCTTGCACGAATGATTCCGTGCAAGGGTGATTTCATTTCCGCGAACCCGCACGACAGTCCCTCCGCCACTTTTTCCCCACAGGGAAAGCCTGCCGGAGGCTCCGCTCCCCTTTGCAGCAAAACCTCTTACGGGCACCCCGACACCGCTCCCTGCCTTCTCCGCCCGCCCTCTGCCGGAGGGGGGCCGGAATGGCTTGTTTTTCCGGAACGGGAACCGTCCGAACGATTTTTTTCTTACCTTGCGAAGACTAAAGCGGACACAGCATGAAAGCCATCATCGTCGAAGACGAACGACTCTCGATCATCGAACTGCGCAATGCGCTGGCAGAGGTCACGCCCCGCATCGAAGTGGCGGCGGTGGCCCGCAGCGTGGACGAGGCGGCGACCGTGATCCGGGAGACGCCCCACGACCTGATCTTCATGGACGTGCATCTGGGCGACGGCAACAGTTTCGACTTGTTCAAAACCATCGAGATCGACGTGCCGGTCATCTTCATCACGGCCTACGACGACTATGCCCTGAAAGCGTTCCGCAACAAGGGAATCGACTACCTGCTCAAGCCTTTCTGCCGGGAAGACCTCCAGCGGGCGGTGGACAAACTGGGCCTGCTGGCCCCGATTCCCAGCCCGGCACCGGAACCGCCCGCCTACCGGGAACGGTTCATGGTCAGCATCGGATCGAAAATCCGTTCGGTCTCCGTGGGCGAGATCGCCTATTTCATGGCCGACGGCAAATATGTCCACCTGCGGACGACGGACGGCGGCGACTACATCGTGGACCAGACCCTCTCCGCACTGGCCGGAAGCCTCTCCCCCGTCCGGTTTTTCCAGATCAACCGCAAATTCATCGTCAATTTCGACGCCATCCGCGAAATGGTGCGCTACTCCAACAACCGCATCAAAGTGACCCTCTCGCCCGCCCCGCCCGAGGAGGGAGAGTCGATCGTGAGCGCCGACCGCGTACAGGAGTTCCGCCGGTGGCTCAACCGGTGACCCTCCCCTTGCGGACCCGGAGGAATTTCCGTATCTTCGCGGCCTGAAACGACACGTATGGAAAAAGATTACCGCTGGCTCTTCTTCGACCTGGACGGCACGCTGACCGATCCGGGCGAGGGCATCACCCGCTCCGTACAGTACGCCCTGCGCAGTTTCGGCATCGAAGTCGAAGACCGCACCGCGCTCTACCCCTTCATCGGGCCGCCGCTGGCCGATTCGTTCCGGGAATTCTACGGGTTCGGCCGGGAGGATTCGCTGCGGGCCGTGGAGAAATACCACGAATATTTCCGCCGGCAGGGCATCTTCGAAAACAGACTCTACCCCGGCATGGACCGCCTGCTGGAAAACGTATCGGCCCGGGGATACGGAATCGCCATGGCCACTTCGAAACCTGCCGTATTCGCCCGGCGCATCGCGGAACATTTCGGCATCGCCCGCCATTTCGATTTCATCTCCGGAAGCGGACTGGACGGCACCCGCACCCGGAAGGCGGAGGTGATCGGGGAGGCCCTGCGCCGCCTGAAGATCGACGATCCGGCCCGGGCGCTGATGATCGGCGACCGCCGCTTCGACATGGAGGGGGCCGCCGCCCTGGGGCTCGATTCGGCGGCCGTGCTCTACGGCTACGGTACCCCGGAAGAGATCGCCGCCGCACACCCCACCTACACGGCAGGAAGCGTCGCGGAACTGGAACGCCTTCTGTTGGAATGACCCCGCCCTATGCGGGAGAACGGCTCCGGATTACATCCTCCGCCGGAATTCGGAACAGACTATGGCCGTAGCGACCGCCACGTTGAGCGATTCGCTCGAAGGACGTCCGGGCGGATAGGGCGGGATATAGAGCCGCCGGGTCACGGCGGCCGCCACGCCGGGCGTGATGCCGTTGCCCTCGTTGCCCATCGCCACGATTCCGGAAGGGCCCAGACCGGCCCCGTAGATATTCTCCCCGTCGAGGAACGTGCCGTACACCGGTACGCCGGCGCCGGAGAGCACCCGGGGCAGATCGCAGTAGTGCACCCGCACGCGCAGGATGGCCCCCATTGTGGCCTGCACCACCTTCGGATTGAAACAGTCGGCCGTCTGGGGCGAACAAAGCACGTCCCGGATGCCGAACCAGTCGGCCAGCCGCAGAATCGTCCCCAGATTGCCGGGGTCCTGCACGCCGTCCAGCGCCAGCGTCAGCTCCCGCCCCGGAGCATCGGGAAGCCTCCGGCGGGGAATCTCCACCAGCGCCAGCGCCCCCTGGGGCGTTTTCAAATGGCTGATCCGCTCCATTTCGCGGGCCGTCACCCGTTCCGCCTCCACGCCGAACCCTCCGGCCACGGCGGAATCATCCCGCACCAGCAGCCGCCGCACCCGGAAACCCGAACCCGGCAGCTCCGACACCAACTTCTCGCCCTCGGCCACGAACAGGCCCAGTTCCGTCCGCGCCCGCTTGTCGCCCAGCGAGCGAATCATCGCCGCATCCGCTTTCGTTATCATAGTCGTCTTCCGTTTCGGCCCGCGCTCCGCCCCCCCCTCCTGCCGCCGGCCCGGGGCCCGGGGAAATGTTCCCCGGCGGGAGGCATCCGCAGCCCTCTTTATCCGCCGCAAAAATAACATTTTATCTCAAATTCGGGCCGGGGCAGTTGTAAAATCGGAGAGTTATCCGTAACTTTGCAACTCAGATAATCTTCTGAATAATGCCTGACAAAAAAACAGCTGCGCTCATCCTCGAAGATGGGACAACATTCCACGGCTTTTCGTTCGGGGCATCCACATCCGTTTCCGGTGAAGTAGTGTTCAACACTTCGATGATGGGGTATCCCGAAAGCCTGACCGACCCCTCGTACAGCGGTCAAATCCTGGTTCTCACATTTCCCCTGATCGGCAATTACGGCGTCCCCGGCGACCAGATGCAGGACGGGCTGCTCCGGTTTTTCGAGTCGGACCGCATCCACATCAAGGCGCTGGTCGTGTCGGACTATTCGTTCGAATACAGCCATTGGAACGCGGTCAAAAGCCTCGCCCAATGGCTCAAGGAGAACGACATTCCGGGAATTTTCGGCGTGGACACCCGGCAGATCACAAAAATCATCCGTGAAAAGGGCGTCATGCTCGGCAAAGTCGCCGTGGAGGGCACTCCCGTTCCCGAACGGTTCGAAGACCCCAACAAGGAGAACCTCGTGGCCAAAGTGAGCTGCAGGGAGGTGACCACCTACGGAAACGGCAAACGCCGGATCGTGCTGGTGGACTGCGGCTGCAAATACAACATCATCCGCAGCCTGCTCGTCCGCGACGCCACGGTGATCCGCGTACCCTGGGACTACGACTTCACTACGATCGACTACGACGGGGTGATGCTCAGCAACGGTCCCGGCGACCCGCAGATGTGCGGGGCCACGATCGCCAACATCAAAAAGGCGATGAAGATCGGCAAGCCCATCTTCGGCATCTGCCTGGGCAACCAGCTGCTTTCGATCGCGGCGGGAGCCTCGACGTTCAAACTGAAATACGGCCACCGCAGCCATAACCAGCCGGCCCTGATGGTCGGCACGGACAAGGCGGTCATCACCTCCCAGAACCACGGTTTCGCCGTCGACACCGCGAAACTCGACGAGGGCTGGGAACCCTACTTCATCAACCTGAACGACGGCACGAGCGAGGGCATCCGCCACCGGAGCGCGCCGTTCTTCTCGGTCCAGTTCCACCCCGAGGCCACGAGCGGCCCGGTGGACACCTCGTTCCTTTTCGATTACTTCATCCAAAACATCGACGACGCATGCAAAGCGCAGAAAAAATAGAGAAAGTCATCCTGCTGGGCTCCGGAGCCCTCAAGATCGGCGAGGCGGGCGAGTTCGACTACTCGGGCTCCCAGGCCCTCAAAGCCCTCAAGGAGGAGGGTATCTATACGGTGCTGATCAATCCCAATATCGCCACGATCCAGACCTCTGAAAACATCGCCGACCGGGTCTATTTCCTGCCCGTGACGCCCGAATACGTCGAGGAGGTGATCGTCAAGGAGCGTCCGCAGGGCATCCTGCTCGCATTCGGAGGCCAGACGGCCCTCAACTGCGGCGTGAAGCTCTACCGCAGCGGCGTGCTGGAGAAATACGGTGTCCGCGTGCTGGGTACGCCCGTGCAGGCGATCATCGACACGGAAGACCGGGAAAAATTCGTCGAGAAACTCGACCAGATCCATGTCAAGACCATCCAGAGCCACGCCGTGACCACGGTGGAAGACGCCCGCAAAACGGCCAACGAACTGGGTTATCCGGTGATCCTCCGCGCAGCCTACACGCTGGGCGGCCTGGGTTCCGGTTTCTGCGACAACGACCAGGAGCTGGAAGCACTCGCTTCGAAAGCATTCACCTACTCCCCCCAGATATTGGTAGAGAAATCGCTCAAGGGCTGGAAAGAGATCGAATTCGAGGTGATGCGCGACCGGTACGACAACTGCATCACGGTCTGCAACATGGAGAATTTCGATCCGCTGGGCATCCACACGGGCGAGAGCATCGTGGTGGCTCCCTCCCAGACGCTGACCAATGCAGAATACCACAAGCTGCGCCACCTGGCCATCACGATCATCCGCCACATCGGCATCGTGGGCGAGTGCAACGTGCAGTATGCCCTCGACCCCTACTCGGAGGACTACCGCGTGATCGAGGTGAACGCCCGCCTGAGCCGCTCCTCGGCCCTCGCGTCCAAAGCCACCGGGTACCCGCTGGCCTTCGTGGCCGCCAAACTGGGACTGGGATACGGCCTGCACGAGCTGAAAAACTCCGTGACGAAATCGACCACCGCCTGCTTCGAACCGGCCATCGACTACATCGTCTGCAAGATTCCGCGCTGGGACCTCGGCAAATTCAAGGGCGTAAGCCGCGAGTTGGGTTCGAGCATGAAGTCCGTGGGCGAGGTGATGGCCATCGGCCGCAACTTCGAGGAGGCGATCCAGAAGGGCCTGCGCATGATCGGACAGGGCATGCACGGTTTCGTGGCCAACAAGGAGCTGGCCGTGGAAAATATCGACGAGGCGCTCAGCCACCCCACCGACAAACGTATCTTCGTGATCGCGGACGCCCTGAAACACGGCTACACGGTGGACCGCATCTACGAGCTGACGCGCATCGACAAATGGTTCCTCTACAAACTGGAGAACATCATCCGGCTGGAACACGAAATCGAACAGTACCACACGATCGACAGCGTACCCGACGCCCTCCTGCTGGAGGCCAAGAAGAGGGGATTTTCCGACTTCCAGCTGGCCCGCACCGTCACCAAGTGCGCCCCGGCCGAGATCGAGCAGAAGATCATCGAGGTGCGCAACCGGCGCAAGAGCCGCGGAATAACGCCCTATATCAAACAGATCGACACGCTGGCCGCCGAATATCCGGCACAGACCAACTACCTGTACGTCACCTACGACGCTTCGGCCCACGACATCGACTTCCCGCAGGACGGCAAATCGGTGATCGTGCTCGGTTCGGGAGCCTACCGCATCGGCAGTTCCGTGGAGTTCGACTGGTGTTCGGTGAATGCCGCCGACACGATCCGCAAGAGCGGTCTGCGTTCGGTCATGATCAACTACAATCCGGAGACCGTCTCCACGGACTACGACATGTGCGACCGGCTCTATTTCGACGAGCTGACGCTGGAGAGGGTGCTGGACATCGCCGACCTGGAGGCCCCGAAAGGGGTGATCGTCTCGGTGGGCGGCCAGATTCCCAACAACCTGGCCCTGCGGCTTAAGGACCAGCACGTGCCGATCCTGGGCACCTCGGCCGACGACATCGACCGGGCCGAAGACCGCCACAAGTTTTCGCAGATGTGCGACGAAATGGGGATCGACCAGCCCCGCTGGCGGGAGCTGACCACGATCGACGACATCTACCGTTTCGCCGACGAAGTGGGCTTTCCCCTGCTGATACGCCCCTCCTACGTGCTGTCGGGTGCCGCGATGAACGTGGTCTCCAACAAGCGCGAGCTGGAACATTTCCTCACGCTGGCCACCAACGTGTCGAAACAGCATCCGGTGGTGGTGACCGAATTCATCGAGAACGCCAAGGAGATCGAGATCGACGCCGTGGCCAAGGACGGCGAGGTGCTGATCTACGCCATTTCCGAGCACGTGGAGTTCGCCGGCGTCCACTCGGGCGACGCCACGATGGTCTTCCCGCCCCAGAAAATGTACGTGGAGACCATGCGCCGTATCAAGAAGATATCGAAACTGGTGGCCCAGGGACTGCACATCACCGGTCCGTTCAACATGCAGGTGATGGCCAAGAACAACGAGATCAAGGTGATCGAGTGCAACCTGCGTGCTTCGCGCAGTTTCCCCTTCGTATCGAAGGTACTGAAGGTGAACTTCATCGAGATCGCCACCAAAGTGATGCTGGGTCTGCCCGTCGAGATTCCCCACAAATCGGCTTTCGATCTGGACTACGTGGGTATCAAGGCCCCGCAGTTCTCCTTCTCCCGTCTGCAGAAGGCCGACCCCGTGCTGGGCGTCGAGATGGCCTCCACGGGCGAAGTGGGGTGTATCGGCGAGGATTTCCACGAAGCCATCCTCAAGGCGATGATCTCGGTGGGCTACTACATCCCGCAGAAAAACATCCTGCTCTCCACGGGCGACGCCCGCTCCAAGACCGACATGCTGAGCGCCGCCCAGGCTCTCCAGCAGAAGGGGTACAATCTCTACGCCACGCAGGGCACGGCCGACTATCTGGCCCAGAACGGCGTGCGTGCCGAAGTGCTCCACTGGCCCGATTCGGAGCTGAAGCCCAACACGCTGGACTACATCAAGGAAAAGAAGATCGACCTGGTGGTCAACATCCCGAAAAACCTGTCGGAGACGGAACTCAACAACGACTACACCATCCGTCGCAGCGCCATCGACTTCAATATCCCGCTGATCACCAACGCCCGGCTGGCCAGCGCCTTCATCCAGGCCTTCTGCCGGCTCGACAAAAAGGACATCAAGATCAAGAGCTGGAACGAATACTAACGGAAACTTTCCCCGGAGAAGAGGCGATTTTCCATATATGGAAAATCGCCTCTTCTTTTGTCTCAGCAATTCTTCCGGTGCAATCCGGGAAGTATTTCACCGCACGGACAGGGTCCGTTGTCGCAAACCGCTTTCCCCCGTTTTCCTATTATCCGGCAAGAGGCTGGACAGCCCCGCAAAAATGAAAATCCCCTCTGCCGATATGACTTCGGCAGAGGTGAAACCGTAACTCCTTGTCCGAGGGCTTCCCGTTCCTTGTCCGACACTACTCGCCGGCAATCAGCAGCATGGCATCGGCCACGACCCGTCCCGCCGAAGGATCGCCCGACACCTCCACATAGGATTCCGTACCCGGTGCAAGACGGAAGGTCCCCAGCGGAATCCACTCCCCGTGCGTCTGTCCTTCGATCACGACATCTGCCCTGTCAACCGACACGGCATGCGGCTCCTTTCCGTCGAATACGACATATTCCGTCACGGGAACCGTCCCGTCCGTCAGTTGATAATAAGTATAGAGCCGATACTCCCCCTCCTCGGGCACCGAAAGAGGAAAACGGATACTCTTCCCGCCCTCGTTGCACACGTAAAAGGTCGGCCCGTATCCGCCGTTCCGGCGCAGCTGTTCCCAGCCCCCATCCGGAACGACCGCCTCGGAATCGTCCGCCAGCACGTCGGGCAGCGATCCGTCGAGCAGCGGATTCTCCCGCAGCAGGGTCTGCACCCGGGCCACGTCCACCTTGTGCACGTCACCCGTCTCCAATGCCAGACAGGCCGCCACGGCCGCCGACTGCGCCAGCACCATGAAGACCGGTTCCATGCGGATGGAGCCGTAGGCGATATGGCTGGCCGACATGCAGACCGGAACCAGAAGGTTGTCGCACTCACCCCTTCGCGGAATGATCGAACGGTAGGAAATCGGATAGGGCCGTCCTCCGCCGATCTCCACGTTTCCTTCGTTCTTCACCATCTTCACCCCGTCCTTTTCGACCACGATCCGCTGGCAGTTGTGCGAATCCATCGTATAGGCCGCCATGCCGATCCCGTCTTCGACCACCTCCCGGTTCTCGCAGTTGGCCTGCGTCATCACGTACTCGCCCACCATGCGGCGCACCTCGCGCACGTAGAGCTGGGGCGTCCAGTGGCCGTATTCCTCGTACTCGTCTTTAGGATACCCCCACCGGAGCATCTGACGGCGCAGCGTATCCGGCACCCGGGAATCGTGACCGTAGAAATAGAGCAGCCCCTGCGTATACTCCCTGTGGTTGCGGATGATCCGCTCCCGCTCCTCGTAACCGGCCTCGGGATAGTTGTGGTTCATTCCGATCGCATCGGTCGAAAAGCCGCCCCGGTTGTTGACATCGGTCTTACGGTTGGGCATCCTGCTCCAGATGAAATAATCGTTCAGCCGCCTCTTGTCGGGCTGGGCCTCAAAGAGACGCAAGAGCAGTTCGTAGCGCGTGGAATCGTAGTTGTCGGGACGGGTGATCGGGATCATGTTGTCGGGATCGTCCGTAAGGCATATCCGGTAGTTGTAGGCCTGCACCAGCGTATCCCCGCTGCCGTCGGGCAGCAGTTCGGCGTCGCTGATCCCCCAGAGCAGTCCGCTGGTGGAGTCGCCCGGCACCACATAGGGATCGACCCCGTCCGGAAACTGGTGCCGCGTCATCAGCTGCACGCCGTTGTAGGTTTCGTCATAGAGGCTGTTCGGCTCGCGGCCCACCCCATAGGTCACGCCGCTGTGGGCCATCAGGTCGCCTTCATAGGAGCAGTCGATGAACATGGATGCCGTCACCGTCCGGGCCTCTCCCTCTCCGTCCGAAGGTTCCACCCGGATGGAGACGATCTTTCCCCCGCCGACTTCCGCTCCGACGATCCGGCGTTTTTTCCATACCTTCACACCGGCCGAGGAGACATAATCCTCGAAAATGCCTTCAGCCACGCCCGGCTCGAAAATCCACTGCTCCAGTTTTCCGTAATGCCGGCCCAGACGACGGTAGAAATCTTTGGAAAGCCCGGTCACCACCTGCTTGTTGCCGATATCGGTGTAACCCAGGCCGCCGGAGGTGAGCCCGCCCAGCCGGCCGCCGGGCTCGATCAGCAGCACCTTTTTGTCCATCATCCGGGCCGAATAGGCCGCAATCACGCCGGCCGACGTTCCGCCGTACACACAGATATCGTACTCCGGACCCCGCTTCGAACACGAAACGGCCAGCAATGCCGCTACGCAGCATGCGATCAGAATCTTTTTCATAAGGTTTTCATCGGGTTTCAATCATTCGGGAATCCCCGCGCTGCCGCCGTTCCGGTCCGTCTCCGGCACCGCAACGGCCCGCCGGCCGCAACACCGCGGCCGCGGAGATTCCCCTGCGTCCAAAGATAGGACTTTTTCACGATTTTCCATGCCGGGTGCCGGACGGGGTGCGACATTTCCCGGATTTTCCCGCCAGACGGCTACAACAGCAGGTCCCGCTCCCCGTTCCGGATACGTTCCAGCAGGCGGCCGACCTCCTCCCGGCGGCCGGGATCGAGTTCGGCCGTCCTGCGGCCGATCAGCTCGCGCCCCCGGACCCGCAGTCCCTCCGGAGCGTAATCCTCCAGCCACTCGGCAAAGGTGAGCAGGGCGTTGGGCGTGCAGAAACTCTTGATGAACCCTTTGGTCGAGAACTCCATGAAGTGCTCGCCCGTGCGCCCTTTCCGGTAACAGGCCGTGCAGAACGAGGGAATCTGCCCCGCCTCGACCAACTGTCCGATCGTCTCCGCCAGCGAACGGGTGTCCATCAGCTCGAACTGTTCCCGGTGCAGGTTCTGTTCCCCGGACTCTCCGGCCTTTTCCGCCGCACGGAGCTGCGCCAGCCGCCGGGCATGCTCCGTGTAACCGCCGATTTCGAGCTGGGTGCCGGCGTCGATCTGCGACACGCCGAAACCGATCAGCCGGTCGCGCAGGTTCCGGGGCTCGCGGGCCGTGAGGATCAGCCCCGTATAGGGTACCGCCAGCCGCAACACGGCCACCAGGCGGATGAAATCGTCGTCCGCCACCGGGCTGAGCGCCGTGCGGTCGAGGTTCGAGGCGTTCTGGATACGCGGGAAGGAGATCGTGTGCGGCCCCACCCCGAAGCATGCCTCCAGATGATTCACGTGACGCACCAGAGCCAGCACCTCGAAGCGCCAGTCGCCCAACCCGAAGAGCACGCCCAGCCCCACGTCGTCGATTCCCGCCTCCATGGCCCGGTCCATCGCCGTGAGACGCCACTCGTAGTCGGCCTTACGCCCCCCGAGGTGAAAGCGTTTGTAGGTCCCGGGATGGTAGGTCTCCTGGAAAATCTGGTAGGTGCCGATCCCGGCTTCCTTCACCGTACGGAACCCCTCGATGTCGAAAGGCGCCGCGTTGATATTGACCCTGTTGATCCGGCCGTTGTCCTGCCGCACGCCGTAGACCACCCTCGCCGTGCGGGCGATGTACTCCGCACTGTAATCCGGGTGTTCGCCGTAGACCAGGATCAGCCGCTTCTGCCCGGCCTCCTCCAGCCCCCTCACCTCCGATTCGATCTCCGCATCGGTAAGCGTGCGGCGCAGGGCGTCGCGGTTGCCCGCACGGAACCCGCAGTAGGCACAGTTGTTGATACAGCGGTTGCCGATATAGAGCGGAGCGAAGAGGACGATCCGGTCGCCGTACACCCTGCGTTTGAGCGTGCGGGCTCCCTCGAGGATGATCCGCTCGGCCTCCTCCCCGCGGGCGTTGAGCAGCACGGCCGTCTCCTCCATCGAGAGGCGGGCGAGCCCCAGCGAACGGTCCACGACGGCCTGCACACGCTCCGGCGAGGGATTCCGCGTGTTACGAAGTATCGCTTCTATCTCCTCCACGCTTATAAACGGGCGGAATTTTTCGTCTTTCAGATTACAGATTTGCGGATTGAACAACATGTCGAAAAAATTTCGGGCAAAGTTAACGCTAAAAATATAATTTTGTCCCCGTACAAACAGGCAGTCTATGAGAAAAAGAGGTACGTTCGCCAGCGGATTCGGCACGGTGGCCGCCGTGGGCGGTTCAGTGATCGGGCTGGGCAACATCTGGCGTTTCCCGTATATCGCGGGCGAAAACGGCGGAGCCGCATTCATCCTGGTCTACGTACTGGTCAGCCTGCTGCTCTCCGTCCCGCTGATGCTCTCCGAATTCTCGATCGGCCGCCACAGCCGCCGCAACGCCATGCGGGCCTTCCGCAAGGTGGCGCCCGGACGTCCCGCCTGGCAGGGCGTGGGCCTGCTGGGCATCGCCACGGCCCTGCTGATCCTCGGATTCTATTCGGTCATCGCGGGCTGGGCGCTCGAATTCCTCCGGGAGGCCGCCGCAGGAAGTTTCCGGGCCCAGACTCCGGCCGGACTGAAGGAGAACTTCGATACGTTCGTCGACAGCGGTTGGCGTCCCGTGCTGTGGACGCTCCTGTTCGTGGCCATGAACGGCGTGATCGTCTCGCGCGGCATCCAGAAGGGAATCGAGAAGTTCAACAAGGTGGTCACTCCGCTCATGTTCCTCATCCTCTTGGGTATGGCCGTCAACTCCTTCACCCTCGGCGGACTGCGCGAGGCGGTGGATTTCGTCTTCCGGCCCGATTTCAGCAAAATATCCGGAGCGGTCGTCATGCAGGCCGTGGGACAGTCCTTCTTCTCGATGAGCCTGGGCATGGGCATCATGATCACCTACGGCTCCTACCTGCGGCCGGGCGACAGCATGTTCCGCGTGGCGGGCACCGTGGCCGTGTCGGACGTCTGCATCGCCATCCTCTCCGGGCTGGCCATCTTCCCGGCCGTCTTCACCTTCGGGATCAGCCCCACGTCCGGACCCGAACTGGTCTTTCTCACCCTGCCCAACATCTTCGCCCAGATGACGGGCGGCTACCTGATCGGCATCCTCTTCTTCTTCCTGCTTTTCGCCGCCGCCATCACCTCCTCCGTATCGCTCACGGAAGTGGTCGTGGCCTACGTGTCGGAAGAGTTCCGCCTCTCGCGCCGGAAAGCCTCCCTGCTCACGGTACTGGCAGTGGGCGTGCTGGCCACCCTGTGCGCCCTTTCCCAGATGAGCGGTTCGCCCCTCACAGTGGCCGGGAAAGACCTGTTCGACCTCTTCGACAGCCTCACCTCCACCTATATGATGCCCGTAGGCGGGCTCCTGATCGTGATTTTCGCCGGATGGGTGATGAAGAAAGAACTGCTCCGCCGCGAAATCACGAGCGACGGACGCTACGGTACGGGAATCTATCCTTTCGTGCGGGCCCTCATCCGGTTCTTCGTTCCGGCCGTGATCGCCCTGCTTTTTCTCACCCAGCTCGGCCTTCTGAAATAGGAGTCATTTTACGATGATCTGACGGACGACCGGCACCCCCACGGCCCGGTTCACGGCCTCCGTGAGTTGGGCCCGCCGCATGAACACCTCGTGGCGCACCACCGACGAGGAGAGATGGACATACATGGTTCCCCGTTCGAAACGGATCGACGTGGTGTAGGAGGCCACCGTCCCGCCCACCAGCTGCGGCCACACGTCCGGCACCTTGGCCTCGGCCAGTTTCCTGGCGATATTGGGACACGAGCGTATCCAGTCGCCCATGATGTCGCCCAGTCGCATCGGCACGGTCCGTCTCATCGCCCTTCCTCCCCGTTTTCCGGGGAAACCTCCCCGGGTTTCCGCCCTCCGGCCTCCGCCGGACAGGGCTCACCCCCTTCCACCCGCATCAGCGTGTAGGGTTCGCCGCTGCGTTCGAGAATGGACTCCAGACGCACCTTGTTGCAGTCGGTGATGAATATCTGCCCGAACTCGGGGCCCGACACCAGGCGGATCAGCTGCTCCACCCGCTGCATGTCGAGCTTGTCGAACAGGTCGTCGAGCAGGAGGATCGGCTTTTCGCCCGCAGCGGCGGCGGCCAACCGGTACTGCGCCAGTTTGAGCGCCACGAGGAACGACTTCTGCTGCCCCTGCGAACCGTACTTTTTCAAGGGATATCCCCCGATCCGCATCCGCAGGTCGTCTCGGTGCACGCCCGTGGTCGAGAACTGGCTGATCCGGTCCTTTTCCCGGGCCGCCGCCAGCAGCTCCGCGAAGGGCCTGTCGTTGAGTTCCGAATGATACGACAGTTCGATCCGCTCCCGGTCGTCCGAAAGGATGCGGTAATATTCGGCCACCTGCGGCGCCAGCCGTTCCACCAGCTCCCGCCGTTTGCGGCTCACCGTCTCGCCCCAGTGCACCAGCTGCTGGTCCAGCACGTCGAGCAGCTCCTCCCCGCCCGGCCAGTCGGGCCGCTTGAGCAACCGGTTCCGCTCGCCGAGCACATGGTTGTACTTCACGATGGCGGTCAGATAGTCGCGGTCGAGCTGCGAAAGAAAGGCGTTCAGATACCGGCGCCGCTCGTCGGCCGCATCGCTTACCAGAAAGGCGTCGGCCGGGGAGACGATCACCACGGGAACCAGTCCGATATGGTCGGCCAGTTTTTCGTACTCCTTGCCGTTGCGCTTCACGGTCTTGCCTCCGGAGCGGCGGAATCCGCACACCACGCGTTCGATCTTTCCCCCGTCCGAGAGGTATTCGCCCTCCAGCAGGAAGGCGTCGCAGCCGTGCCGCACGCTCTGCCCGTCGGTCATCGTGAGCGAGCTCTTGCACATGGAGAGATAGTGGACGGCGTCCACCAGGTTGGTCTTCCCTGCGCCATTGTCGCCCACGAAACAGTTCACCCGCGAGGAAAATTCGAGATTCGCCCCGGGAATGTTCTTGAAATTGATGACGGAGAGCCTTTTAAGAAACATGACCGCACGTGATTGCGTCTCAAAGGTAGGGAAAAAGCGCAAAAAAATAAAATAATCGCCTCCCTCTATACCTTTTTCTCCAAAAAGATGTATTTTTGTGCTTTGATAATTCCAAAACCAACGAAATTTATGGCAGCAAAGAACACCCAGACGGAGAAAGACCCCGAAGTAGTCATCGAATCGGCCCTCAACCGCACGGAAGAGTTCTTCCAGAAGAACGGAGGAAACCTCATCATCGCGCTGGTGGTCGTGCTGGTGGTGGTCGGAGGATATTTCGGTTACAAATACCTCTACGCGGCTCCCCGCGCCGAAAAGGCTTCCGACATGATGTTCGTGGCCCAGCAGCAGTTCGCGGTGGACTCCTTCAAGCTGGCGCTGGAGGGCGACGGCAACAACGCGGGTTTTCTGGATGTGATCGAGAAATACGGCGCCACCCCTGCCGGGAATCTGGCGCGGCACTACGCAGGCATCTGCTACCTGCGCACCGGCGACCTGACGCAGGCCATGGAGCAACTCCGTTCCTACAAGGCCACCAAAGGGGCTCCCAACACGCTCGTCAATGCCCAGAATTACGGGCTGCAGGGCGACATCCTCGTGCAGGAAGGCAAATTCCAGGAGGCTGTGGACCCCTATAAAAAGGCGGTGGAAGCCGGAGACAACAGCCTCACCGCTCCCTGTTATCTGAAAAAACTGGGTCTGGTCTATGAGAAGATCGGCGACTATGCTGCCGCCAAAGCCGCCTTCGAGCGCATCGGCGACGAATTTCCCGCCAGCCTCGAGGCCCGCGATATCGAAAAGTACATCGGCCGCGTAGACCAGCAGTAAACATCGTAACCGGATAAAAGGTCGCCCGGAACGGCGGCCTTTTTTATCGCCCGACTAAATCTGTTACGGAATCTTCACCCGCAAAAAACAAACGACAATGGCAACGAAACATAAGAATCTCTCCGTATTCGAATCCAAGCTCCCCTCCGCAGAGGACATGCGGTTCGGCATCGTCGTATCCGAATGGAACAGCGAAGTGACCGAAGCCCTGCTGCAGGGTGCCGTACGGACGCTGCGCAGTTGCGGCTGCGCCGAACACAACATCCTGATAAAATACGTCCCCGGTACGTTCGAACTCGCGCTGGGCGCCCAGTATTTCGCCGAGTACACCGACGTGGACGGCGTGATCGCGCTGGGATGCGTCATTCAGGGCGAAACCCGCCACTTCGACTTCGTATGCCAGGGCGTCACGCAAGGCATCACCCAACTGATGATCAACTGGAACATGCCCATCGCCTTCGGCGTGCTGACCACCGAAAACATGCAGCAGGCCATCGACCGGGCCGGCGGCAAGTACGGCAACAAGGGCGACGAGGCGGCCGCCGCCGCGGTCAAGATGGTGAAGCTCCAGATCGACATGGAGGCAGCCAGCGAACCCAAGCCTTCGGAAGTGAACTGATCCCGGCCTCTCTCCGGAAGGCCGCTACGCAGGTATCCCCGCCGCCGTTCCACACATTCCCCGAAGAGACATGACAAGCAAATGGATTTCGGCCACCCGCCCCTGGTCCTTACCGGCTTCGGTAATGCCGGCGGTCACGGCCCTCGCATACATTTTCCTCCGGCAGGACCGTTTTCCGGAAACGGACTGGTTCGCGGGAGTCGTCGCACTGGCCGGAGCGGCCGTTTTCCACCTGGCCGGCAACCTGATCAGCGACTATTTCGATTTCCGGCACGGGGTCGATTCCCGGGACAATATCGGCCGGACGAACCTCACGATCGTGGACGGTATCCTGAAACCGGAGACCGTGCTGGCCTACGGGTTCGGACTGCTCGCCCTCGGATGTGCGATCGGTCTGCTGCTCGCGGTGCGGTGCGGCCTTCCCATCCTCTACATCGGTCTGGCAGGCGTACCGCTCACGGTGTTCTATTTCCGGATGAAATTCTCCGCCCTCGGCGACGCGGACATCTTCGTCACGTTCGGGCTGCTGATCGCGCTGGGCGTGGTCTACGCCGCCACCGGCGTCGTTTATCCCGGCATATTCGCGGTCAGCGCGGCCGTCGGGCTGCTGATCGTGGCCATTCTGCATGCCAACAACACCCGGGACAGGGTCAACGACGCCCGGGCCGGTATCACGACACTGGCGATGAAAATAGGCCTGAAACGATCCAAATTCTTCTATATTTTCCTCGTGGCCGGGGCCTACCTGCTGGTCCTGGCGGACATCTGTCTGGGCATCCTGCCACCGGCTTCGGCCCTCGTACTGCTCTCCGCACCCGCGGCCCGCGCCAACATACGGGCCATGCTCGGCGCCCGGAGCATGGAAGAGAT
The DNA here is from genome assembly GCF_014982715.1 of Gallalistipes aquisgranensis. Taxonomy (NCBI): domain Bacteria; kingdom Pseudomonadati; phylum Bacteroidota; class Bacteroidia; order Bacteroidales; family Rikenellaceae; genus Gallalistipes; species Gallalistipes aquisgranensis. Next base: position 1,888,958 of record NZ_JADCJY010000001.1, read on the forward strand.
CGCCGCCCTCGACGGACTCACCGCCCGGCTCGTGCTGCTCTTCTCCCTGCTGCTGACGCTCTCCTGCCTCGTCCCGCCCCTGCTCAAGTCTCTCGCATGAAACGCACGATACTCTCCCTTTCCGTTGCAGCCCTTCTGTGGTTCGTGATGTTTTCGCCGTGGACGGCACCGCACATCGACTTCTGGGCGACGATGTCCTTCTCGGCCGCCGTCCTCTGCATCCTCTCGTTCCGCTTCGGGAATGTCGGACACAGGTTCCGCGGAGCCGCTCCTCAGGACCTCCTGACGGGAATCGTCTCGGCCGCCGTTCTGTGGGGCATCTTCTGGATCGGAAACTACCTATCCACGCGGTGGTTCGGATTCGCCCAGGCACAGGTCGGGGCGATCTATTCGATGAAAGAGGGGCACGATCCGGCACTCGTCGCCCTGCTCCTGCTGGTCCTGATCGGACCGGCCGAAGAGATATTCTGGCGGGGATATATCCAGAACCGGATGCGGGACTTCGTACGGTCGCACCGGCCCGGGCTCGGTTCCACCGCCGTCACGCTGACGTCGGTAGCCCTGACGGCGGCGATCTACTCCCTCGTGCACGTATGGTCGTTCAATTTCATGCTGGTGATGGCCTCCCTCGTCTGCGGGGTCTTCTGGGGCCTTCTGTATGCATTCGGACGGAGCCTTCCCGCAACGGTCCTGTCGCACGCCCTGTGGGATGCGGCCGTATTCATCGTCTTTCCCATCCATTAGCCGGCCGGGCAGCAATCCCCTCTTCCGGGTCACTCCGCATCCGGCAAATCCTTCCGGACCGCCGGAAGGCCCAGTATCTCCAGTGCCAGCGCCGACAGCACGGCCACGCCGTAACAGAGCGCCTTCTCGTCCGGATTGAACGCAGACGTATGGAGTCGGCCGGCCGAATGGCCGTCGGCATACCCCACACCCAGACGGAAAAAGAGCGAGGGATAGCGCTGCGTATAGTAGCCGAAATCCTCGGCCGTAGGTCTCAGTCCCAGTTTCACGACGGCCTCCCGACCCAACAGTCCGGTGCACACGCTGCGCCCAAGCGCCACCAAGGAGGCGTCGTTCACTACGCAGGGATAGCCCACCGAAATATCCACCCCGGCCTCCACGCCATAGGCGGCTGCCGTACCGGCGGCGATCGCCCGGATGCGGTCGCAGGCATCGGAACGCCAACGCTCCTCGAACGTACGGAGCGTTCCCTCCATCTCCACCGTGTCGGGAATCACGTTGGTCGCCCCGTCCGCGATCACCCGCCCGATGGAAAAGACCGTCGGGACCCGCGGGTCGGCATTGCGCCCGGCGATCTGCTGGAAAGCGGAAATCATGGCGGCGGCGGCCACCACAGGGTCCTTCAGTCTGTGCGGCAGGGCGGCGTGTCCGCCCTGTCCCCGCACCGTGATGCGCACCTCGTCGCTCGAAGCCATGTATTTTCCGGCCCGGAAACCCACCGTTCCCGTGGGCAGCTCCGGCTCGACATGCTCCCCGATCACGGCAGCAACGTCGAACTCCGCGAAAGGCTCCTCCTTCAGCACCAGCGAAGCCCCTCCCGGATTGACCTCCTCTCCGGGTTGGAACAATCCCAGCACGGTCCCCTCGAAACGATCCCTTCGGTCACGCAGCAACAACAGAGCCCCCAGCAGGGCCGCCGCATGCATGTCGTGTCCGCAGGCGTGCATCACCCCCTCGTTGACCGACGCGAACGGAAGCCCGGTCCGCTCGGAGACGGGCAGCGCGTCGATGTCGGCCCGCAACACCACCGTGCGTTTCGAAGAGGTGTAGCCGTCGATCCGGGCCAGAATTCCCGTCCCGGCTATCCGGCTGAAACGGATGCCCTCGCGCTCCAGCACCCGGGCGATATAGTCCGCCGTCTCCCGCTCCCCGAAGGAAAGTTCCGCATGGGAGTGGAGGTAGCGGCGATACTCCAGCACCGTACCGAACAGGTCCAGCGCCGCCCCGAGTATCATCTTCCTTTCCATATCTACAATGCCTCCCGAATGATTTTCACGACGTTGTCCGTCTTGCCCATCGTGTAGAAGTGCACCACCGGAATCCCCGCCTCCCGCAGCTCCCTCACCTGGCGGACCGCCCAGCGGACACCCACCTCGCGCACGGCGGCATTGTCGGGACAGCCACTCGCCTCGGCCACCAGCTCCTGCGGCAGATCGACGTGGAATACCTGCGGAAGCACCGTAAGATGCGCCTTGGTCGAAAGGGGTTTGATACCCGGAATTACGGGCACCGTGATTCCCGCTTCGCGGCAGCGGCGGATGAAATCGAAAATGCGGGCATTGTCGAAACTCATCTGCGTGACGATATACGACGCCCCCGCATCGACCTTCCTTTTCAGGTAAAGCATGTCCGACTCGGGATTCGGCGACTCGGCATGTTTCTCCGGATAGCCCGCCACCCCGATACAGAACCGCGAATGGTGGCAGGGCTGCACCTCCCCGTCCACGAAAATGCCCGCATTCATATCGGCGATCTGGGCCACCAGGTCGCAGGCATGGGCATGTCCCTGCGGGTGAGGTGCAAAGGAGTGCTCCCCCCGCAGGTTGTCTCCCCTCAGGGCCAGCACGTTGTTCACCCCGAGAAAGTCGAGGTCGATCAGCGCGTCCTCGATGTCGTAGCGCGAAAGGCCGCCGCAGATCAGGTGAGGCACCGCCTCCACGCCGTAGCGCTTCATGATGGCGGCCGAGATACCCACCGTACCGGGCCGGCGGCGGACGATCCGCTTTTCGAGCAGACCGTTCCCGCGCTCCACGTACTTGACGTCTTCGCGGTGGTAGGTCACGTTGATATAGGCCGGTCCGAACTCCATCAGCGGGTCGATGGCCGAGAAGACGCCCGCCGTACCGTCCCCCTTGAGCGGAGGCAGCAGTTCGAAAGCGAAACGCGTGCGGCCCTCCCGGCGGGCCTGTTCGATAATTTCCGTTATCTGCATATTCGTTCGTTTCGGGCCTCTGAGGCCCCTTCATTCAAAAATTTCCCCGTCCGGAAGTCCCCGCCTCCGGAATCGGGTCAGAGATTCTGCGGAATGATCCGCCTCAACTCCTCCTCGTTCAACCCCCGCCGGGCCGCATAGTCGGCCGTCTGTTCGCCGTCGATCTGTCCCACCGCGAAATAGCGGGCCTCCTCGTCCGCGAAGATCAGCCCGCACAAGGCCTCGCCGGGCGAGATCATCCAGTTTTCGGTGAGGGTCATCGGCACCGACTCCTCCACCCTCAGCAGGGAGAACACCTCCCGCTTGAGCGAATGGTCCGGGCAGGCAGGATAGCCGAAGGCCGTGCGGATACCCCGGTATTCCCCGCGGATCACCGCCTCGGGCGGAAGCTCCGGCCCCGTCTCGTACCTCCACAGGGTGCGCCGCACGAAAGCATGCACCGCTTCGGCGAACGCCTCGGTGAGCCGGTCGGCCAGCAGCTTGCTCATGATGGCGTTATAGTCGTCGCCCGCCTCGCGGAAAGAGGCCGCCAGACGGTCGAGCCCCACACCGCCCGTGACGGCGAAAACCCCGGCGTAGTCGGTCGCACCCGCCGCACCGTCCACGGCATAATCGGCCAGCGAAAGGTTGCACGGTTCGTCCCGCTGCTGGGAACGCAGCTGGGCCATGCGCACTTCCCTGCCGTCCCCGGCCGTAAAGACGAGGTCGTCGCCCTCGCTCCGCACGGGGAAGATGCCCGCCACACCGTGCAGGCCGAGCAGCCCCTCGTCCCGGATGCGCCCGAGAAGCTGCCGGGCATCGGCCAGCAGGCGCCGCGCCTCCTCCCCCTTTTCGGGCGAAGAGAGCAGGTCCGGATAGCGGCCCTTCAATCCCCATGCAGGGAAAAAGAAGTTCCAGTCGATATAACGTTCCGCCTCGGAAATCGGGAAATCGCGGAAGACCACGCGCCCCGTCTGCCGGGGCACGACGATCCGGTCGGCCGGCTTCACGTACCGGCGGGCACGCGCCTCGCCCAACGGCAGCAGCTCCTTCTCCCGCTGCCGGCGTTCGAACCGCTCCCGCAACTGCCGCTGTTCCTCCTTCACCCCGGCGATGTAGGTCTCACGGTCGGGGCCGAACAGCCGGGAGAGAATCCGCACGTTGTCCGAAGCGTCGCCGCTGTGGACCACCACTCCGCCGTAATGCGGGGCGATCTTCACCGCCGTGTGCACTTTCGAAGTGGTCGCCCCGCCGATGATTACCGGCACGGTCATCCCCCTGCGCTCCAGCTCCTTCACCACACGGATCATCTCCTCCAGCGAGGGAGTGATGAGCCCGCTCAGACCGATGGCCTGCGCACCCCACCGTTCGGCCTCGTCCACGATCCTGCCGCACTCGACCATCACCCCCAGGTCGAGGATTTCGTATCCGTTGCAGGTCATCACGACCGACACGATATTCTTGCCGATGTCATGCACGTCGCCCTTGACCGTGGCGATCAGGACACGTCCCGCCGAAGCGCCCGCCACCGGATCGCCCGCCCCGATATAAGGAGTGAGCACCTCCACGGCCTTCTTCATCACCCGGGCGCTCTTGACCACCTGGGGAAGAAACATCTTGCCCGCCCCGAACAACTCGCCCACCCGGCCCATAGCCGGCATCAGCAGGCGGTCGATCACCGCCAGCGGCGACCCTTCGGCCCGGAAAGCCTCCATCGCATCCTCGGCGATGTGGTCGGCGATTCCCTTCACCATCGCATGCGCGATCCGCCCGGGCAGGGGCAGCTCCCGCCAACTTTCCACGACGGCGGTACCCGACGGGGCCGTCTCGTCCACCGTCTCGGCATACCGCATCAGCCGCTCCGTAGCGTCGGGACGCCGGTTGAGCACCACGTCCTCGGCCAGCTCCAGCAGCTGCGGGGGAATCTCCTCGTAGACCTGCAGCATGGCCGGATTCACGATGCCCATGTCCATACCCGCGGCCACCGCATGATACAGGAAGACGGAGTGCATCGCCTCGCGGATCGTGTTGTGTCCCCGGAACGAAAACGACAGGTTGCTCACCCCGCCGCTCACTTTCACCCCGGGCAGGTTCGCCTTGATCCAGCGTACCGCCTCGATGAAATCCACGCCGTAGTTGTCGTGTTCCGCGATCCCCGTGGCCACGGCCAGTACGTTGGGATCGAATATGATATTCTCCGCCGGGAAACCGGCTCCGGTCAGCAGGCCGTACGCCCGCCGGGCCACCTCGATCTTGCGGGCGCAGGTGTCGGCCTGGCCCCGTTCGTCGAAGAGCATCACCACGGCTGCCGCCCCGTAGCGGCGCACCAGTTCCGCCCGTCTCAGGAACTCCGCCTCGCCCTCCTTGAGCGAAATGGAGTTGACCACGCTCTTCCCCTGCGTACACTTGAGACCGGCTTCGAGCACTTCCCACTTCGAGGAGTCGATCATGAAGGGCACCCGCGCGATCTCGGGCTCCGACATGGCCAGGTTCAGGAACCGGGTCATGGCCGCCGCCCCGTCGATCAGCCCGTCGTCCATGCAGACATCCACCACCTGCGCACCGGCCTCCACCTGCGAACGGGCCACGGCCACGGCCTCCTCCCAGCGCTCCTCGCGGATCATCTTCCTGAACTTCGCCGAACCGGCCACATTGGTGCGTTCGCCCACGTTCACGAAATTGGCCTCGGGAACGATCCGCAACGGCTCCAGTCCGCTGAGCACCGTCTCCCTGCGGGGTTCGGGCAGGGGACGGGGCGCATACCGGGCAGCAGCCCGGGCCACGGCGGCGATATGCGCGGGCGTGGTGCCGCAGCACCCTCCCACGATGTTCACCAGCCCCTCCCGCATATATCGCTCCACCTCGTCGGCGAACATCTGCGGCGTCTCGTCGTAACCGCCCATCACGTTGGGCAGTCCGGCGTTGGGGTGGGCCGAAATGCGGCACTCGGCCACCCGGGACAGACGCTCCACGTAGGGCATCAGCTGCCGGGCGCCGAAGGCGCAGTTGAGCCCGATTGAGAAAGGACGGGCATGGGCCAGCGAAATCCAGAACGCCTCCACCGTCTGTCCCGACAGGGTGCGCCCGCTGGCATCGGTCAGCGTACCGGAGAGCATCAACGGCCGCTGCACGCCCCGTTCGCGGCACACCTGTTCGACGGCGAACACGGCGGCCTTGGCGTTGAGCACGTCGAAAATCGTCTCCACGAGGAAGATATCCACCCCGCCGTCCAGCAGGCCGCGCACCTGCTCGGCATAGGCGGCCGCAAGGTCGTCGAAGGTGACTTCGCGCGCCGCCGGATTGTTCACGTCGGCCGACATCGAGGCCGTCCGGTTGGTCGGTCCGATCGAACCCGCCACGAAACGGGGTTTCGACGGATTCTCCAGCGTAAAGCGGTCGGCCGTCCGCCGGGCCAGGGCAGCCGCCTCGCGGTTGAGCCGGCGCACCTCGCCTTCCAGCCCGTAGTCGGCCAGCGACACGGCGTTGGCATTGAACGTATCGGTCGAAATAATGTCGGCACCCGCCGCCAGGTAGGCTTCATGAATCCGCCCGATCACCTGCGGCGCCGTCACCGGCAGCACGTCGTTGCATCCCTTCAGGGGCACCGCCCAGTCGCGGAACGCCTCGCCCCGGTAATCCTCTTCGCCCAGGCCGAAACTCTGCACCATCGTACCGAGCCCCCCGTCGAGCACCAGAATCCGGCGCCCGGCTTCGTCGTATATCGAAAATTTCATCATAAATCGTCGTTTACCGCCCGACCGGTTCGATCTCGAACAGTTTGCTCCATCTCTTCCCGGTCACGAAAATCCGGCCCGTCTCCCGGTCCCACGCGATGCCGTTGAGCACGTCCGTCTCCGGCGTACGGTCGGCTTCGGGCAACAGGCCCGTCAGGTCGATCACACCCGTCACCTCGCCCGTGGCGGGGTCGATCCGCACGATCAAATCGGTCATGTAGACATTGGCCCACAGTTCGCCACCGATCCACTCCAGTTCGTTCAGATATTCCTGCGCCCGGCCCTCGGCGGTCACGAAAATCTCCCGTTTCACGCTGAAATCGCGCGGGTCGAGCACCCGGATGCGGGAGGTTCCGTCGCTGGCGTAGAGCACGGAACCGTCCGTGGTCAGCCCCCATCCCTCGCCGGGATAGCGGAACTCGCCGATGCGCCGGAAGGTGGTGGCATCGTAAAGCAGCGCCCGGCCTTCCTGCCACGTCAACTGGTAGATGGTGTCTCCCAGCCGGGCAATCCCCTCGCCGAAAAGTTCGGCCGGCAGGGATTCCCTCCGGAGCACCTTTCCCGTCGCAGGGTCGGTCTCCAGCAGAGCCGACTCGCCGTAGAGCCCCGTACCCTCGTAGAGGCGGCCCCGGTCCCAGTAGAGCCCCTGCGTGTAGGACGAGGGATCGTGGGGATGGACGGCGGCGATCCGGTAGCTGTACCGCTCGGGCACGCGCACCGAAGCCTGCCTGGGGCGCTCCGCCGTGAGGCTTTTCCCTCCTCCCCGGCCCAGACAGGCGCCCAGGCCGAGACAGCAGAGGATCGTGACGAGGATGTATTTCATAATTTTCGGGTATGATACGGGGCAAAAGTACAAAAAAAACAGTACCTTTGCGAATCGTAAGAAGCAACAAGGACAAATTAACGAATTCAGAACAGGATGTTAACGCTAAAACAGATCCGGGACGACGAAGCCCATGCCATCGAGCGTCTGGCCGTCAAGGGCGTGGATGCGGCCCCGGTGATCCGGCGCATCGTCGCGCTGGACGACCGCCGCAAGGAGATACAGAAGGAACTCGACACCAAACTGGCCGAACAGAACACCATAGCCAAGGAGATCGGCCGGCTTTTCGCGCAGGGCAAGCGCGAGGAAGCCGACGCGGCCAAAGAGAAGACCGCCCAGCTCAAGGCCGACACGAAAGTGCTGGACGAGGAGCTGAAGAAGACCGAAGAGGAACTCCGCACCCAGATCGTCACCCTGCCCAACTTCCCGGCCCGAATCGTGCCGGAAGGGAAAACGGCCGCCGACAACCTCGTGGTGAAGATCGTGGAGGAGATTCCCAAGCTGCCCGAAGGCGCCCTGCCCCACTGGGAGCTGGCCAAGAAATACGACATCATCGACTTCGAACTGGGCGTGAAGCTCACCGGGGCCGGATTCCCCGTCTACAAGGGACAGGGAGCCGCCCTGCAGCGGGCGCTGATCACCTTTTTCCTCGACCGCAACACGGCGGCCGGCTACACGGAGGTGATGCCCCCGATCATGGTCAACGAGGCATCGGGGTTCGGCACAGGCCAGCTGCCCGACAAGGAGGGCCAGATGTACCACGCCGAGGTGGACAACTTCTACATGATCCCCACGGCCGAGGTGCCCGTTACCAACATCTACCGCGACGTGATCGTCAACGAGAGCGACTTCCCGATCAAACTGACCGCCTACACCCCCTGTTTCCGCCGCGAGGCCGGAAGCTACGGCAAGGACGTGCGCGGCCTGAACCGCCTGCACCAGTTCGACAAGGTGGAGATCGTGCGCATCGAGCACCCCGACCGTTCCTACCAGGCGCTGGACGAGATGGTGGCTCACGTGGAGAGTCTCGTGAAGGATCTGGGGCTGCCCTACCGCATCCTGCGGCTGTGCGGCGGGGACATGAGTTTCACGTCGGCCCTCACCTACGACTTCGAGGTCTATTCCGAAGCGCAGGGACGGTGGCTGGAGGTGTCGTCCGTCTCCAACTTCGAGTCGTTCCAGGCCAACCGGCTGAAGCTGCGCTACCGCGGCGCCGACAAGAAGACGCACCTGGCCCACACCCTCAACGGCAGTTCGCTGGCCCTGCCCCGCATCGTGGCCGCCCTGCTGGAGAACAACCAGACGCCGGAAGGCATCCGCATCCCCGAAGTGCTGGTTCCCTACACACGGTTCGATATGATCAAATAGCAACTTTTAGGTAATTTTTATTGAAAATTACAAAAAGTAGTGATATATTTGCCCCGAATAATCATTCACTACCATTTTAAAAACGACGAATCATGGCTTACAAGATCAAAGCAGATACCTGCACCGCCTGCGGTACTTGTATCGACGAGTGCCCCGTAGAGGCTATCTCCGCTGGTGACGTTTACGTAATCGACCCCTCGGTCTGCACCGAGTGCGGAACCTGCGCCGGCGTTTGCCCCGTAGAGGCTATCGAACTGGAATAAGACATCGCGGCATCCGCCGCGCGAAGAGCGGCCGGTCCCATGAGGACCGGCCGCTCTTGTTTTGCGTTTCTATTCATTCCGCACAGAGAGACCCGCACCGGCACCTCCGCCTGGCATCGCCCGACAACCGCTGCCTCCCCGTCGCCGGCGAACAAGATGCCCGCCCGGCAAAAAGCCATGCGATCCGACAGGCCATCCCCGACCGGACCGATCGCCCCGCGCATATAACACTACGAAAACACGGGCCATTCCTGCCGTGCGGCTCCGTACCGCCACGCGGCAGGTCATCACTCCTTGTCCGTCATGATTTCGAGCACCAGACGGTCAGTCTCCTGCATCCCGCGCGAACCGATCAGCGTCAGATTGCGGATACAGCGGTCGACATCCTCGTCGATGATTCCCTCGGCCGGAGTGACGCACTTGCCTTCGATCGCCAGCATGGCCGACAGCACCGCGGTCGAAACCCCGCTGGTGAGTTTCAGCGCACAGCTGGGCTTGGCCCCGTCGCAGATCATACCCGTGAGGTTGGCGATCATGTTCTTTACCGCCCGCACCACTTCGGGATAACCGCCACCCATCAGATAGGTGATTCCGCAACTGGAACCGGTGGCGGCCACCACACAGCCGCACAGGGCCGAAAGCCTGCCCAGGCTCTGCTTGATGTAGATCACCGTGAGATGGCTCAGCACCAGTGCCCGGATCAGTTCCTCTTCCGCGGCCCCGCACTCGCGGGCATAGACCACCACGGGCACGGTGGCCGCAATCCCCTGGTTGCCGCTGCCCGAATTGCTCATCACGGGAATCGGCGCTCCGGCCATCCGCGCATCGCAGGCGGCGGACGTGTAGGAGAGGATATGCGAAAAGATGCTCTCGCCCATCACCCTCTCCTCCACCCGGCTGCGGAGGACCCGTCCCAGCTCATGGCCGTAATGCCCCTCGAACGAACGCTCGGCCGCGGCCATGTTGAGGCGGCCGCTCTCCAGGATGAACCGTATCTCGTCCAGCGGGGCAGAGAGGGCGAAGTCGTACACCCGGCGCAGGTCGAGTTCAGGCGCCTGTGCGTCCTCTTCCCCGCCGGTTCCCGTCTCCAGATCGAGCAACACCTTCTCCCCGCAGGAGAGGTGGACGAACCGGGTATGCCCGCCGGCAATCACCGCCCGGGACTGCCCGTCCCTTCCCGTACAGAGCACCTCCACGTAGAGTTTCTCCGCGATCCCCTCCTTGAGGGCGATCCGGATCGCCCGGGCGTCGATCATCTCCCGCGCCCGCTCCACGGCCTGCGGCGTGGTATCCTTCAGCACCTCCAGCCCGTAGCCGGACTTTCCGACCAGCGCCCCGAGAGCGACGGCCACCGGCAGCCCGATCATCCCCGTTCCGGGAATCCCCACCCCCATGGCATTTTTAAGCATGTTGGCACTCAGCAACACTTCGATCCGCGAAGGCACCTCCCCCAACACCTCCCTCGCCCGTGCCACGCACAGGGCCACGGCGGCGGGCTCGGTACATCCTATCGCAGGAACCACTTCGCGCTTCATCAGGGCCACGATCCCGGCCCGCTCCCGGGCTGTCATATCCGATCCATTCATATTCAGGCGGTAAAGTAACGGAAAATTGGAAAATATATACTTCTTTTTTAAACAAACATCGTTTATTTTGTTATTTTCACTGGAAATCGGTTTCGGCCCCTCTGCAAATCGTCACCCCGGCACGACGATCCGGTGAAAATCCGTAAGCAAAATACCTACAATCGGTTAAATTTCAAAACAACGTCCCCAAAACAAGGTAAATGCGGTTGGAAAGATAGAAATTAGTCTATATAATTGCAAAATAAAATTTTTTCGATTAACGCCAAAAGGCAGTGCGGAGAAAACGGATAAACGGATCGGGAAGAAGGCGTTACCGAACAAATGTCCCTCTTCTCTGCAGTCGAAACCAAACGAACACTAATACAAACAGACGTATGAGGAGAATCTTTACCAAAATCATCTCTTTGTCTCTGGCCCTGGTCGCATGTACCCTCTGGGATGCAGGTGCACAGAACAAAACGACGGTCTCCATTTCCGGTTCCGTCGTGACGAAAGAGTCGGGGAAGACGAAGACCCCGATACCCTATGCGGTCGTTTCGCTGCCCGAGATCGGCGTGGCCACCACGACCAACCTGCAGGGCGAATTCGAAATCAAGTCGCTCGCCCCCGGCACCTATAAGATTGAAATATCCTCGCTGGGATACGAAAAGATCAGCACGACGGTCGATGCCAAGGCAACCGTGACCAATCTGTCGTACGCCATGGTAGAAACCTCGTTCCGGCTGGACAACATCGTGGTATCGGCCCAGGAAAGCAAGGCGGGGGCCGCCACGGCCACCAAAATCTCGCGGGCGGCGATGGACCACCTGATGACCACGTCGCTGGCCGACATCATGTCGCTGCTGCCGGGCGAGGCCGTCACGAGGCCCGACCTGACCTACAACCAAGCCACCGGCATCCGGGGCGGACAGAGTTTCGGCACGGCGATCATCATGGACGGTTCGCCGCTCTCGAACAACGCCAACCTGCAGGTGCTGACCATGACCACGGGTTCCCAGCAGAACACGGCCCTCCCGGGAAGCACCGAGGACGAATACGGAACCACCGTCTACCGGCAGAATACGCCCACTTCGGGATTCGACCTGCGGAACATCACCACGGACAACATCGAATCGGTCGAGGTGATCCGGGGCATCGCCTCCGTGGAATACGGCGACATCACCTCGGGCGCCGTGATCGTCAACACCAAAGCGGGCCATTCGCCGCTGGCCATCAAGTTCAACACCAATCCGAACGTCTACATGTTCTCGGCCACGCAGGGCTTCAACCTTTCGCCCAAAGCGGGAGGGGGCAGCATCAACTACGGAGCCGACTACACCTATAACGTGGCCGACCCCACCCAGGGGTACGACTTCTACCAGCGGGTGACGGGCCGCGTGGGCTACACCAACACGCTGTTCGACGGCAAGTTCTACACCAATTCGGTGGTGAACTTCATCTACTCCAAGGACAAGGGCGAGCCCAACCCGGACGACGCCGACGATCTGGAGACCTTCAACGAACGCGACCTGGGCATCCGCTTCAACACGAACGGAACGCTGAACTTCAACAAGGGTTGGTTCAAGAACATCAAATACAACGCCTCGGTCAGCTACACCAACAAGAGGACCTACTACGAGGACGAACTCACCAACGCCGACTATCCCTACTCCACGGCCATGACGGACGGAGCCACGATCTCCAGCATCCCCGGCCGGCACATCTACGACGAAGACGGTTCGGAGGTGACGAACTTCACGGATGCGGAAGCCGGCAAGAAGGCATGGGTTCTGCCCGGAAGCTACAAATCGCAGTACAACGTCTACGGCAAGGAGCTCAATACCTACGCCAAACTGCTGGCCACCTTCGCCGGCAAACTCGGCCCCACGAACCACCGCATCCTCATCGGCGGCGATTTCCGCAACTCGGGCAACCTGGGACAGGGACGGGTTTTCGATCCCGAATACCCGCCCTACCGCAACGTATCGTACCAGTTCGCCGGACACCGCGAACGCTCCTACAAGGACATTCCGTTCCTGAACCATCTGGGCGCCTTCGCGGAGGAGAGCTTCCGCTGGACGTTCGCCCGCCGGGAACTGAACATCGTGGCCGGCGTACGGTACGACCACGTAGTCGATTTCAAGGGGGGATGGTCTCCGCGTCTGAACGCATCGCTGGACATTCTGCCCGAACAGCACCTGAGCGTCCGGGGCGGTTACGGCATCACGATGAAGGCACCCTCGGTGGCCCTTCTCTCGCCCGACAATGCCTATTTCGACATGCTGAACTTCGACAACAGCAGCAGCTACTACGCCGAAGAGGCCCAGATGTACCAGCTCGTCACCACCCGCGTGTTCAACACCCACAATCCCGACCTGCAGATGGCGAAAGCCAAGAAATGGGAAGTGGGCCTCGACTTCCGGATCGGACAGGTGCGGGGCTATCTGACCTGGTACCGCGACAAGTGCCTGAACGGCTACACGTTCGGCAGCACGCCGTCGAGTTTCAGGAGCGTGAAGTACGTGCAGTACGAAGAGGGCGACGTACCCGATGACGGGACGACGCTGCCCCAGCCGGTGCTGGAGGCCAGCAACGACATCCTCGTGGAATACACCATGCCGACCAACAACTACGCCTACCAGACCGAGGGCATCGAGGCGGAGATCGACTTCGGCCGGATCGACGCCATCCGCACCTCCTTCTCGCTCAACGGAGCCTGGACACGCCATAAATCGTGGACGAACAACTATACGTTCTGGAACCGCACGACCGGCACCGACTACGCCACCTATCCCCACATGGGCGTCTTCGAACCGGGCAACGACGTGTCGCACCACGAGTCGATCATCACCAACCTGCGCATCACGCACAACATTCCGAAGATCGGCTTCATCGTCACCCTGACCGCCAACGTGATCTGGAAGGACAACCTGTGGCACACCTACGGAAACGACTCGATTCCAGTCAAATACATCTCCAAATACGACGGACAGATGTATGACCTCGATCCTTCGAAACTGGGAGGGGCCGATCCCGAATTCAACGGGCTCGACCGGTACAACTACCTCAACGAACGCCGCCATCTGCGCGAACGGAACCGGCCGCCCCTGCTCTGCATGAACATCAACCTGACCAAGGAGATCGGGCAGTACCTGCGCGTGTCGTTCTTCGCCAACAACATGTTCCGCAACATGCCCTACTTCAAAAGCAACGTGGACATCGGCACCCGCGTACGGCGCAACCGGGACAAATTCTTCTTCGGCGTCGAACTGTCCGCATTAATCAAGTAAATCGCAGAAACCTATGAAAAAAGCATATATCGCATTGCTCAGTCTCGCGCTTCCCGTTTCGGGTCTGGTGTCCTGTTCCGAAATGATGACCGAAGCCGGCGACGCGGAAATCGTGGAACCCATCACCGTCTCCTACAAAGTGAATGCCGTGACCGGATTCGTGGACGCGGACGGCAAGGGCGAACCCGACCCGAACTTCCCGACCGAAGGGCTGAAAGCCACCTTCGTCAACTACGAGGAGAGCAGTTTCACCTCCGCCACGGTGGATGCCGACGGAATCGCCACGGCGACGCTCACCCCGGGCGTCTACACGATCAACGTGGCCGGTTCCGTGGAGAATGAAGGGGAAACCTATTACCTGAACGGGGCCGCCCAGAACATCTCGCTGACGAAAAACGTCTCGCGGGAAGAGGCCGCCGCCGGATCGACACTCAACCTGCGTCCGGCCAAAGTAGGCCCCCTCTGCATCAAGGAGGTCTACTACTGCGGCATTTCCCCCTACTACTTCCGCGACCAGACCTACGAAATCTACAACAACGGAGACGAAGTCTATTACCTCGACCACCTCTGTTTCACGCAGCTCTATCCCGATCAGGCGACGGCCGTACTGCCGGCCTGGCCCGCATCGGAGGGAAAGGACAATTTCGTGTACGGCATCACGCTGTGGCAGTTCCCGGGCAACGGAACCGACTATCCGCTGGCGCCGGGCGAATCGGTGATCATCGTACAGGAATCCCGCGACCACAGGGAAAACAATCCCAACTCGTTCGACAACTCGATGGCCGAATGGGAGATGTGGGCCGGAGGAAAACCCGAACGGGACAATCCCAACGTACCCAACCTGCAATACGTATTCTGGGGAGGCTACATCAACACGTGGCAGTGGCTGACCTCCGTATCCGGAGCCGCATTCTGCCTCTACCAGCCCGGGCAGGCGCTGACGTTCGGGGACACCAACTACTGGAAGCTCGGGGAGACCACCCAGAAAGAGGTGAACGGCACTTACGAATGGGCCAAGATTCCGGCCGAAACGGTCATGGACGGCGTGGAGTTCCTTCCCTCGATGTCCGACCTGAACATGAAGCGCATTCCCGGATTCGTGGATGCGGGCGGTTTCTCCGTGGGTGAGATCTACGTCGGGAAATCCGTCAGCCGGAAAAAGATCGGAGAGCGGCCCGACGGCACCCCCCTGTATCAGGACACGAACAACTCCACCGACGATTTCCAGATCAACGACCGGCCGGCCATCCGCCGCAACGGCGAGAAAGTTCCGAGCTGGAGTCCCAGCAATCACTAATCCCATTCAAGTTTGAACATTATGACAAAACATATAAACCTCATGATCATCAGCTGCCTGCTGCTCGTATCGGGCGCGGTTCCGGCACGGGCGCAGGAGACGGGCAGAACCCCCAACACAGCCGCTTCGATCGAACGGATCAAGACCCAGAACCTGTGGCTGTCCCACACCGGCAACGCCGCGGGAGCCTACATCGACGATGCCGCCTACTACGCCGATGCAGACCTCTACTTCACCCGCACGGACGGAACGTTCAAGCGGCCCCAGAGCGGCAAAATGAACACCGGATTCGGATTCAGCACCGACGGAGGGGGATTTCTCGGAAAGGACAAACGGTTCTACGCCTGGGGAGAATTCAACTACTCCCGCGACAAAATCCGAAACGCACAGTACAACGCCTCGCTGATCGACCCGTTCCGCGGAACGCCCTACTATATTGCGGACAAGGGGCTCAGCAACTGGATCAACCAGAGTTTCGACATGAAGGTGAAAGCGGCGACCCCTCTCTACTGCGACGTGCTGTACCTCGGCTTCGAAGGGTCGTATGCCGTGGCCGACGGTGCCAAGCAGAAAGACCCCCGGCCCGAAATAGAAATGTCGCGGGTGGAGGTGAAACCGAGCCTGCTGCTGAAAATGAACCGCCACTCGATCGGCGCCGACTTCGATTATTACAGCCGCCGGGAATACGGATACGCACGGACGGTAAACTCCCGTGTCAGCCAGACGATCTGGGTGATGGTGGCGCCCGGTTTCTTCCGTGAAATGGTGACCGGACTGGGTTCCAACGCCCTGACCATGCGCGACTACAACGCCAACAACCTGGGCGGAGGCCTTCAGTACGGATTCTCGGGCCGCCAGGTGAAAATCGTCGTTTCGGGCAACTACGCCTACGAGGTGGAAGACGCGAAGACGGCCGAAAGCGCGGAGAGCAGCGACGAACGGCCGAAACTGATCGGCACCACCCGCCAGGACCGGTGGGATGCACAGGTCAACGCCCGGTTCGACAACGGCACGGGCCGCGACTCGTGGTACCTGAACCTGTCGTGGAGCCGGCAGGATATGGACGGCATCGAATACCTCACCGAATTCGACAACAACCCCGACATCATGGATTACGTGGTGACGTTCAAGAACGTGCGGTCGAACTTCAAAGTCACCGACCTGAAAGGCGAACTGTCCTTCATGCGCAACGAAGAGGGCAACAGTTACAGTTGGACGGTGGGAGCCGGCGCCGCCTACCGGAAAATAGCCAATATCTACTACCTGCCGCGCAGCACGCAGGACGTGGAGAGCCTGACGCTGGAGGCCTATGCCCGGAAAAATTTCCGGACCGGGCAGAAAAGCCGGCTGCTGGCCGACCTGCACGGAGGGGCGAGCAAGAACCTCTCCTCGAAAATGGACTACAACGGCTACCAGGCCGACAACGAATGTTACAAGGATTTCACGCTGAAAGATTTCCGTTACCTGAGCACCAGCTACCTCAACGGCGGGGTGGCGGTGACCTACTCGCACACGGGTATCCTGAAAAACACGGCCTGCTACGCCGGGGCCGCATTCGACCTGTACCGGGCACACGGCAACCGAAGTCTGTTCAACAACCGGAGCTACCTTACCTTCAGGCTGGGCATGGCATTCTGACGCCCTCCGGGAGCGAACACCGGACAATCCCACAGGAAACAGTGAGAGACGAACCCATCGTCTCTCACTTTCCGCTTGTTAAGGAACATACTTCGCAACTATTTGTATGTTAAATATTTAACCAAACATATCTAAAAACAGACACATGAGACTACCGAATCATTGCAAAGCCGCCGCCTCGCTGCTGGTCCTCCTGTCGATAGGGGGAACAGGCCGTGCACAGACGGTCGTGCCTCCCGCCCAAAAGGGGAATACCTCTTTCGTGGTGGTGATCGACAGCGCCTCCTACGTGCACTGCACTCCGCAGGTGGAGAGCTATAAGGCCACACTCGAAGCGGAAGGCCTGCCCACGTTCGTGGCCTACAAGAACTGGCGTTCGCCCGAAGAGGTGAAGCAGTTGCTGGAGAAGCTCTACCGACAGGAAAAACTGGAAGGAGCCGTCTTCATCGGCGAAATTCCCGTTCCGATGATCACCAAGGCACAACACCTCACGTCGGCTTTCAAAATGGACGAACGGAGCTATCCGCTGCGCGACGTGTCGGTACCCTCCGACCGTTTCTACGAGGATTTCGACCTGAAATTCACTCCGCTGGCCGACTCCACGCAGGGGATGCTCTTCTTCTACCGCATGGCGCCCGATTCGCCCCAGGCCATCACCTGCGACATATACAGCGGCCGCATCCGTCCCCAGGCTTCGAACGGCGACCCCTACCGGCAGATTGCAGCCTATCTGGAAAAAGCGGTCAGAGCCCACAGGGAACGGAACGAGTTCGACCGGTTCGTCTCCTACACGGGGCACGGTTCGTACTCCAACTCGCTGGTGGCCTGGCGGTCCGAACAGCAACTGATGAACGAACAGTTTCCCGGCATCTTCACCCGCCAACGGGGCATGAAGCTGATGCGCTACTCGATGGCCCCCTACATGAAAGACAACGTCATCAAGGAGCTGCGGCGCCCGGACCTGGACATGATGGTCTTCCACGAACACGGGATGCCCGAGCGGCAGTACTTGACCGGAGACCAGGACACCTACGAACTGGAAGACAACATGGCGCTCGTCAAGGAGACTCTCCGCTCGACGGTGCGCCGGGATGCGGCCCGGGGCGAGAAGGACCCCTTCGCACGGGCCAAAGCCGAAGCCGACAGGCTCGGAGTCGATTCGTCGTGGTTCCGCGACGCGCTCGACCCGGCGGTGAGGGCGCAGGATTCGCTGACCGACCTGAAACGGGGCATCGTGCTGGAGGACGTGAACGGTATCCGGCCCAATGCCCGTTTCGTGATCTTCGACGCCTGCTACAACGGGGATTTCCGTGAAAAGGACTATATCGCCGGAAAATACATCTTCTCCGACGGAATGTGCGTGGCGGCTTTCGCCAACAGCGTGAACGTCCTCCAGGACAAATCGGCGTTCGACCTGCTGGGACTTCTGGCCTGCGGCACACGGCTGGGCGTATGGGCACGCCACATCAACATCCTCGAATCGCACATCCACGGCGACCCGACCTTCCGGTTCGCCCCCTCGTTCGACGAGGACATGAATGCGGCATCGCTGCGGACGGACAACGAATTCTGGAAGGAAAAACTCTCCTCCCCGATTCCTGACGTGCAGAACTATGCCTTGATCCGGCTCTATCTGAACGGCTGTCCGGGCATCTCCGACCTGCTGTACGACACCTTCTGCCGGTCGCCCCACGCCGTGGTCCGCTACAACTGCATGCACCTGCTGGAGGCCGTCAACGACGACAATTTCCGCAAGGCGCTGATGAAAGCGCCCTCGGACAGTTTCGAATTCATCCGGCGCATCGGATGCCACCGCATGGGGCTGTGCGGCGACGAACAGTTCATCCCTGTGCTGATCGAAGCCTATATCAACGACCAGAATTCGGCCCGGGTGATCTTCAACATCGAACAGTCACTGCTCTGTTTCGACAAGGACAAGGTACTGAAAGCCATCGACGAACGCTTCGAAAAGGCCGATTTCTGCGACGCGCCCAAATACCGGGCCGCACTGACGAAACTCGTCAGTGCGAATCCCTCGCAGAGCAGTCTGGAGACGATCACCGACCACAGCCAGAAAGACCGCTGGCGGAAGTTCTACATCACGTTCCTCAAGAACCGCCCCTACCACCAGATCATTCCGCAGGTGCTGGCCGAGCTCGAAGACGAATCGAACAGCGACTTCATCCGCGTGCACCTGGCCGAGGCGCTGGCATGGTTCACCCTCTCCAACCAGCGGGAGGAGATCGCCGCCGCCTGCCGCCGGGTACTCGACAGCGGCAAATGTTCGCCCGAACTGAAACAGGAGCTGACCCGGGCCTGCTCCCGGCTCCAACCGGTCAAATAATCCCCAGAAACGAAGATGCACATGAAAAACATACTGCGAATCGCGCTGGCCGCCGCACTCCCGCTGGCCGTATACGCGCAAGAGGTGAAGATCGAGAAACCGGCCTCCAGACAGGCCACCTCGTTCGCCATCGTGATCGACGACAAAACCTATGAAAAATGCGCCGAAGAGGTGAACCTCTACCGCCGGGCACTGGAAAAGGACGGGCTCTCGACCTGGGTGCTGAGCGCCCGGTGGGAAAATCCCGGACAACTGCGCGGAGAGCTGGAGAAACTGTACGGGAAGCAGCCGAACCTAGAGGGGATCGTGCTGATCGGCGACATTCCGGTGGTGCTCGTGCGTAATGCCCAGCACATGACCACCGCCTTCAAGATGGACGAAGAGCGGTTTCCGAAAGAGGACGCCTCGGTCACATCCGACCGTTTCTACGACGACCTGCACCTGAAATTCGACTATCTGGAGCAGGACACGGTGAATCCGCGCCACTTCTATTACAAGCTCGCGGACGACAGTCCCCAGCGGCTGAACCCGACCTACTATTCGGGCCGGATCATGTATCCGCCCAAGAAAGGAGGCGACCCCTACGCAGCGATCGGCAAGTTCCTGCGCAAGGCCGTGGCGGAAAAGGAGCGGACGAAACAGATCGACCACATCGTGACCTTCGCCGGAGACGCCTACAATTCGGACTGTCTGAACGTATGGCTCGACGAGAAGCTGGCGGTCAACGAGAATTTCCCGCTGACGGGCAGGGATCACCTGTCGGCCATGCACCTCAATTTCCGGATGGACGAATTCATGAAATTCCGCCTCTTCGACCAGTTGCAGCGGGACGAACTGGACGTGATGCTTTTCAACGAGCACGGGTCGATCCATCTGCAGCACATCAACGGGAACACTCCGGGCAACTCGACGGAGAACCGCATGAAACTGATCAAATCGGAAGTGGACTACTACGTGGGCCGGGAAGCCGATAAGGAGGAGGGCGATCCGGAAGGAGCTAAACAGCACTTCATGAAAGAGCTGGGACTGCTGCCCTCGTTCTTCGAAGAGCCGAAGAAGGAAGATGCGGGGAAAGCCGCCGAAGCACCGGTCGAAACGGTTCCCGGACTGAGCGCCAACCACCGGGACAACATCACCATCACGCTGGACGACCTGGAGAAGGTGAAGACGATGCCCCGTTTCGTCATGTTCAACGCCTGCTACAACGGATCGTTCCAACGGCCGGGCTGCATAGCGGCCTACTACATTTTCAACGACGGGCGCACGGTGGCCACACAGGGCAACACGGTAAACGTTCTGCAGGACCGCTGGACCTACGAAATGGTGGGGCTGCTCTCGCACGGAGTGCGTGTAGGACAGTACAACCGGCTGATCGCCACGTTGGAAGGGCACATCGTGGGAGACCCGACCTTCCGGTTCAAGCCCGTGGAACCGAACACGCTGAGTTCCGACATGACGGCTCTCCGCGGCAAAACGAAGGTATGGGAGCGTTACCTGGGTTCGGACTATGCCGACATCCGTTCGGTGGCGCTTCGCACGATGGCGGACGGCAAAAAACCGATGCCGTCGGCCCGCCTGCTGGAGATCATGAAAGAGTGTCCGTTTGCCACCACGCGCATGGAGTGTCTGAAACTGCTGAGCCGGTACGACAATGCCGACTTCATCGAAGCCATCCGGCTGGGACTGCGCGATCCTTACGAACTGATCCGGCGCAATGCGGCCAACTATGCCTGGATGACGGGCGATCCGTCGCTGATTCCAGATATCGTGGACGTGTACCTGAACGACCCCGAATCGCAGCGGGTGGCCTACACGCTCGAAAAAGCGATGGCCCTGCTGCCTTCGGACCAGGTGACGGAGGCCATGAACCGCGCGGTGGACCGCTCGCTGTGGCCCGACAAGGAGGCCAAACGCAAGGAGATGGCCGACATGATCGCCTCGTCGGCCGGCGTGAAGGAGAAATGCGTGGCCCGGATCATGGACCGCAAGGCAAAGGAGGAGGCCCGGAAAATGGCGATCCGCACGGTACGCAACTACACCTACCACGAATATGCGGACGACTTTCTGAAGTTCGTAGCCGACCGGGAGAACAGCACCCGGCTGCGGGTCATCATGGCCGAGGCTCTGGGCTGGTTCACCCATTCGAGGAAAGCACCCGACATCGTCGAGGGCTGCCGCAGAATACTCGCCGAGGAGAAGGACATGGCCCCCGAACTGCGGGGCGAACTGACGCAGACGATCATCCGCCTGCAATAAACCGATGACGGACGGCCGGCGGTTCCTTCCGGAATTCCGGCCGCCCTCTTTCACTCAAACGAACAGGAACCATGAAGAGAAGAAATCTGTTGCCCGCCCTGCTGCTCGTCCCGCTGCTGACGAGAGCCGAAATCCGGGAAATCGCCCCCACGGTGAAGACGCCCACCTCGTTCGCCATCGTGGTGGACCGCACCAGCTACGAAAAGAGCCGGGAGGCGGTGGAAGCCTACCGCGACGCGGTGGAACGCGACCGGCTGGCCACCTGGATACTCGTCACGGACGGCGATGCCCCGGAAGCCATACGGGAGAGGATCATCGCACTCGCCGGGGGAAAAATGCCGCTGGAAGGCATCGTTCTGGTGGGCGACATTCCGATCCCCATGCTGAGGGACGCCCAGCATCTCACCTCGGCTTTCAAAATGGACCAGAGCCGGGACTGGCAGGAGTCGTCCGTCCCTTCGGACCGTTATTACGACGACTTCGACCTGAAATTCGACTTCATCAGACGGGATTCGGTAAAGCCCCTCTACTACTATTACACCATGAACCCCTCCTCGGCCCAGCATATCGACTCGGACATCTACTCGGCCCGTATCAAGGCGCCCGAACGGGAAGGAACGGACAAGTACGCGCTGCTGGACCGTTTCCTGCGCAAGGTGGTGGCCGAGAAGGGCGAAAACAATCCGGTGGACAGCCTCTTCATGTTCCGGGGCCACGGCTACAATTCGGACGATCCCAATGCGTGGGCCGACGAACAGCGGGCGCTGCGGGAACAGTTTCCGGCCCTGTTCGGTTACGGGGGCCGGGCACGGTTCACCGACTACGACGTCTTCTTTCCGATGAAAGAGCGCATCCTGGAGGAGATCCAGCGGCCGGGCACGGACATCGTGCTGGGGCATCACCACGGCGGAGAGCAGACGCAGTACATCAGCGGCAGCGAACCCGCCTTATGGATCGACGACCACGTGGAACAGATACGGAGAGGCCTGCGGGCCATCATGAAACGCTCGAAGGACAAAGCGAAGACCCGGGCCGAATGGCAGGAGAAATGGGGTTTTCCCGATGCGTGGTTCGCCACGAACGACTCTCTGAGCCGGGCCGATTCGCTCCGGGCCCTCACGCTCAATATCGAGACGGAAGACATCTACCGCTGCCGTCCGGCCACACGGTTCATCATGCACGATGCGTGCAGCAACGGTTCGTTCCACTGGGACGACTACGTGGCCGGAGCCTATCTCTTCACGGAAGGGAGGACGGTGGCCGCCCAGGGATGCTCGGTCAACTCCCTCCAGGACAAATGGCCGGATGAATTTCTCGGGCTCTTCGCGGCCGGTATCCGGATCGGACAATGGGGCCGCCATGTCCACTATCTGGAGACCCATCTGTTCGGCGACCCGACCTACCGTTTCGCCAATACGGCGGCTCCTTCGGTAGACATCAACGAAGCCCTCACGGTCAGGCGGGGCGACAACCGCCTATGGCGGAAACTGGCCGACCACACCTCGGCCGACGTGCAGGCCATGGCGCTCCGCCGCCTCAGCGAGAACGGATACACGGGCGTGAGGGAGCTGCTGAAGGAACGGCTCGCCGCCTCGCCCTACGGCGTGGTGCGCATGGAAGCCTTCCGGCTGTTGCAGCGGCGGGGCGGAACGGATGTACGGGATGCCGTGGAAGCGGGACTGAACGACAACTACGAACTGGTACGCCGTTTCAGCATGAAGGAAATCGGCGAATGCGGCGACGACGCACTGATTCCGCTGCTGGTGCGTGCCATGCAGGAGGAGATGCTCTCTCCCCGCACGGAGTTTTACAGCCGGGACGCGCTCACCCTGTTCGACCCGGCAAAGGTGAAGGCCGAAATCGAACGGCAGTTCGACGGCAAGGAGCGGATATGGCCTGCGACGACGGCCAGGAAGCAGGAACTGCTGGATTGGATCGACCGGACGGAAGAGTACGTCAGAGAGAACCTCACGACGCTCGAAGACACCACGAAATCCGACAAGAAACGGTCCTGGAGCGTCTTCATGCTGCGGAACAACCACTACCACCGCTACGTTCCCCGCTACGTGGCCTTCGCGCTGGACGGCACCCAGCCGGAAACGCTGCGCAGGGACATGGTCGAAGCGCTCGGCTGGTTCACCGATTCGTACCGCAAGGGGATGATCGTGGAGATGTGCGACAGGCTGATCGCCGCAGGACAGCCGTCGTCCGTCGCGGACGAAGCCCGCAAGACGAAAGCGCGGCTGACAGGCAAGTAGATTTCCCTCCCGCACGACGACACAAGGAAGGCGGCCCGGATTCGGGCCGCCTTCCGGCATTACTGCCAATATTCACCTAACTATTTCGAAACTGTCATTACTCGGCCGGTTTGGAGGCATAGGCGGTGAGCATCCACACCAGTTTCTCCTGTTCGCGGAGGTAGTCGCTCATCTGTGCCACCGTACCTTCGTCTTCGGCCTCGGAAGCCAGCGCCAGCAGCTTGCGTTCCTCGGCAATCAGATAAGCGTAGGTCTCGAGCACGTTTTTCAGCGCCTCCGGACCGCAGTTCACACCGGCCACCTCCTTCAGTCCGGCTTCGCCGAGGTATTTGCTGTACCGGTTTTCGGGCACGCCGCCCAGAGTGAGAATCCGCTCGGCGATCTCGTCCACCTTTTCGGCGGCATCGTTATAGAGCTCTTCGAATTTGGCGTGCAGGACGAAGAAATCGGGGCCCTGTATGTTCCAGTGGAAACCGCGCAGGTTGCCGTAAAAAATCTGATAGTCGGCCAACAGCCTCTTGAGGGAAGATACCACGCTTCTTGTTTTCGGTTCGTTCAGTCCGATAAAATCCAGTGTTTTCATAATCGTAATTTTTTATTGTTATTGTTTTTCATTTCCTTTCGATGAGACAAAGATAGGGCAAGGAAATTCATAAATCAAATAAATATACTATATACGCAAATAGACATAAACTATATACATTCCGGCAACGGCGCTTCTCTGCCGGATGGGGACTACCGTCCCGTCACACGCATATATCGGGCCAGAGACATGCGGTAGGCGGCACAGGCCGACGTGAGGTTGTCACGGCTTTGGGTATAGAGCGTCTCGGCATCGAGCAGGTCGGTGAGCGAAACCGTACCGGCTTCGTAAAAACGCCGGTTCTGCCGCAGGTTTTCGGTGGCCGAAGCGACCGAACGCCGCATGAGCAGAATTTGGGCATAGGCTTCCTGCACGCCGCTCCAGGTCTGTTCGATCTCGACCGCAAGCATTTCGCGGGCCTCCTCCCGATCGTTTTCGGCCTGCCGTTCCTCGATCCGGGCCTTTTTCAGGGCATGGGAACCGCCCCACCAGTCGGAAATGGGAACCGATACCGAAGCGAACACCATCCCGTCGTCGACCCCCTTGTTCATCACGTTGTAATAGAGGTACCCGGCCCCGATCCCGACCGTAGGCAGCAACTTGCCGCGCTCCATCCGCGTACGGTATCTCTGCGCTTCGACCCCCTTCTCCGCCAACCGGTACTCGGCCCGGCGGTCGAGGGCCTCTTCGAGGGAGACATAATGGACCGAGGGCTCCTCGGGACGGTCGAACCCCGAAGCGGAGAGATCGAGCGTATGCCAGTCCGCACCGATATACTGGGCCAGCAGCATCTTCGACACCTTCAGCCCGTTCTCGACCTTCAGCCGGTTGGAAGCCACCTCCTGACGGCGGAGTTCGACACGCAGCAGGTCGTTGACCGTCACGAGACCCGCCCGGACCGACAGTTCCACCTGACGGTGTATCTCGTCCAGCTGGCGTTCCACGGCCGCGATGGTGGTAAGGTTCTCACGGAGCGAAACGATCTGCCAGAAATAGGCTTCGGTCTGCTCGCGCACCTCCGCTTCGGTACGCTGCACCTGCAGACGGCCGACCTCCTCGCCCAGGCGGGCGAGTTTATGTCCGTTCACGATCTTCAGCCCAGCGAAAAGGGGCTGTACGGCGGTCACCGAACCCAATATGCCGCGTTTCACCAGCGACAGCGGCATGGGAATCGTACCCATTTGCGGAAGGGTCACGCTGAAATCGGCCTGCACGAGTCCCCGCTGGGCCTGGAACACGCCTCCCGAAGCGGAAACCTGCGGGAAATAGCGGGTGAAGGCCCCGCGCCGCGTCCGGACCGCGGCCTCGAGATCGAGACGGCTGTTGCGGAGCGTGCGGTTGTGTTCCAGCGCGGCTTCGCGGCACTCCTCGAGGGTAAGCGTCTGGGCTCCGGCCGAAAGGACGGTCCCGCACAGGAAAAGGGAGATAAGAAGGTTCGTTTTCATCACTTGTAGATTTTGGAGTAAAGCACCGGCAGGATCGTCACCACGAGGATCAGCGAACCGATGCCGCCGGCGAAGATCGTCACCCCGACGGGAGCCCAGAAGGTGCTGCCTCCCAACATCATCGGGACCACACCCACGGCCGTGGTAGCCGTGGTGAGGAAGATGGGCACCATCCGGCGACGCCCGGCGTCATAGGCCGCTTCGGCCGCGGACATGTGCCCGCCGATCCGTTTGTCCTCGGCGTGCTGGTACATCAGGATCACGTTGCGCACGATCATTCCCAGCAGGGTGATGAAGCCCAGCACGGAGGTCAGGCCGATGGTGAAACCGGCTATCCACAGCCCGATCATGGCACCGAAGAGACAGAGCGACATCGAAGCCATGACCACCAGCGTGATACCGAATTTGCGGAAATTGATCAGAATGAAAAAGAAGATGATGATCAGCGAGATGCCCAACCCGGCGGCGATGGGGGGAATCGTCTCCGCATCGAACTCGTGGGCTCCGCCCAGTTCGGTGGTGATGCCGGCGGGCAGGACGATTTCGTTCTTCAACATTTTGTCGATGCGGGAAGTCATCCGCATGGCGTTGACGCCCCGTTTCAGATCGGCCGAAACCGTGATGCAGCGCATGCCGTTGCGGTGTACGATTTTGCTCTGGCTCCAGGCAGGTTCCACTTCGGCCACCTGCCTCAGCGGAACGCTGAGCGAAGGAACCGCCGAGGAGACATAGGTATTTCCGACATCGGAAAGCGAGCGCTCACCTCTCCGTTCATCGTTTTTCAGCACGACGGGAAGCCGGTAGTCGCCCTCCCAGACGGAACCCACCGCCACGTCGCCCGCGGCAAGGGCCAGGTTGGCCGCAGCCAGCGTGCGCGTGATCCCCAGCTGGGGCGCCGTCACGGGATCGAGGCGCACGTCGATTACCGAACGGGGATCTTCATAGTCGGAGTGCACCCAGAGCAGTCCGGGCATGCGGCGCATCCGCTCCATCAGCCGGTCGGCCGCCGTGCGCAGCGAATCGAGGTCGCTGCCGTAGAAGCGGAACTCCAGCGAAGGGACGTTCTGGTAATCGAGTTGCTTGAACTTGACGTAGGCTTCGGGAAAACGGTCGGCCCATGCATCGGCATACTCGTCGAGAATCGCTTCCGTATCGTCGACCGAAGTGGTGTTGACGATGAACTGGGCATAGTTTTTACCCGCCATCTGGGGCGCATAGCTCATCTGGAACCGGGGCGAGGAACACCCCACAAAAGAGGTGACGGAAAGGACCCTCGGATCGGCCCGGAGCACCCCGTAGACCGAATCCGCCACCGCGGCCGTCCGCTCCAGAGGGGCGTCGGGCTGCAGGTAGATCTCCACGGCGAACTGGTCCCGGTCGGCGAAAGGCACCATCCGGAACTTCAGCTGGGTGGCGATCAGGAACGAGACGGCCACCGAGACGACGCCCAGCCCGATGGTGAGCCAGCCGTGACGGAATGTCCATGCGAGCACACGTTCGTATTTTTCGTGCACGCGATCGGTCAGGGATTTGCGGTCGCTGCGGCGCGGGTTCACCACGGGAATGATCAGGATTTCGAGGAACGGGATCACCAGCACGGCCAACAGCAGGGAGACCAGCAGGTTGATCGAGATGGTCCACGGGAAGTAGGTCAGGAAATCGCCCATCATGCCTGTCATGGTGAACAGCAGCGGATAGAATATCATGCAGATGCAGACGGTGGCCAGCAGCAGCGAGGGGAAGAAGGCCCGGGCGCTCTCGACGGCCGCGAACCAGCGCGAATAGCCCCGGCCCAGGTAATCGAGGTAACCGTCGATCACGACGATCGAATTGTCGACGATCATCCCCAGTACGACCACCAGCGCAGCCAGCGTGACCGTATTGAGCGGGATACCGCACATGTACATGATACCCACCGATATGAAAGTCGAGAGGGGGATGGTGATGGCCGCCACGATGGCCGAACGCAGGGGGAAAAGCACCATCATCACCAGGATGATGATGGCCATGGCCACGAACAGGTCGCGCAGGAACGAGGAGACGGAATCTCCCACGACCTTGGCCTGGTCGGCGATGCGCTGCACCTGCACGTCGGAGGGAAGCTCCTCCCGGATGAAGGCGTGCAGCACCTCGTCCACCTCGCGGCCGTACTCCACGATATTGAATCCGGCACGCATCTCCATCGACAGCATCACACAGCGGTGCCCGTTGTTACGGATATAGCTGTCCGGATCGTCGTACTCGCGTACCACACGGGCGACGTCCTTCACCCGGAGCACATGCCCTTCGGGATCGCTCCAGATGATCTGGTCGGCCACCTCCCGTTCGCCGGCCAGCGACGGAGCGATGTGGATGGGCGTTTCGGTCTCCCGGTTACCGACCGAACCGCCCATCGGGGTCAGACCCTGCGAGGCAAGCGCGGCCGAAAGCACCTGTTCACCGATACCGTAGGCCGCCAGACGCTCCCGGTCGATGTAGACCGAAATCTGCTCCTGCTGTACGCCGTAAGGGCGCAGGTTCGACACCGACTCGATCCGGCGCAGACGGTCGCTCAGGTCGTCCAGGTATCCTTTCAGCTCCCGGTAGGAACGGGTATCCGACTCGATGGTGATCAGCAGGGCCGAAGTGTCACCGAAATCGTCGTTGGTAACCACGGCGGCCACCCCGGAAGGCAGTTGGGCCTTGAAGGCAGCCAGGCCGTGCTTGATCTTCGACCACACCTCGTCCTTGTCGTTCACGTCGTCGTTCAGCTCGACCATCACGTAACACAATCCGTTCTGGGAAGTGGAAGTGGTCTTCGAACGCTTCACCTCCTTATAGGTCATCAGGAACTGTTCGAGGGGTTTGGCCAGCTGCTGCTCCACCTCCTCGGCCGTAGCACCGGGATAGACGCCGACCACGACGCCCTGACGGATCGTGTACTCGGGAAACTCCTGCTTCGGAATATGCACCAGGGCGTAAATACCGAACACGAAGAGGCAGCCGACCAGCAGGAAGGTGATGCGGAAATTGCGCATCGACCAGGATATGACATTGTTATCGGACCCTTTCATCGCCACACGACTTTACTCCCTTCCCCGATCTTCTGCATGCCGTCGGTCACGATGCGGTCGCCGGCCTCCAGGCCCCCGGCGATTACGATGCCGTTCCCCGACAGGGACCCCGTCACCACCGGCATGCGAACGGCCGAATCACCCCTCACCGCCCACACGAAGCGGCTGCCGTCGCCCGCCTGCCGCACGGCACGCACCGGCAGGACGATCTCCTCCGCTGCCTCGGCAGGCGACACCGTCACCCGGCAGACCATGCCAGGCAACAACTCCCCGCCGGCATTGGCTACGGAGGCCGTCACATCGTAGGTATGTGCGGCGGGATTCGCCACGGCCCCCTTTTCGATCCCGCCGGCCGTAAAGACACGGTCGCCGAGCGCCGCGACGCCGACCCGCACCCGGCTGTCGGCACCGATCCGGGCAATCTCCTGCTCCGGCACCGAGAAGCGGACCTTGACGGTGCCGACCCCGAGCAGCGTCATCACGGGAGCACCGGGCAGCGCGGTCTCTCCCACCGAGACCGTCCGCCTGCCGATCACACCGGAAAACGGGGCGAGAAGCCGGCAGTCGTCCAGATTTTTCCGGGCGATTTCACAGGCCGATTCGGCCTGGCTGAGCCGGGTACGGGCTTCGACCCACTTGATTTCGGGAAGGCTCCGGGCATCGTACAGTTGTTTCAGCCGCTCACAGGCGTCCTTCGCCTGGTCGAGCGTCGCCCGGGCGGCATCGTATGCCTGACGGGCCGATGAGGAATCGAGCTCGGCCAGCAGATCGCCCTGCCGCACATGTTTTCCTTCGTCGGTCGTCACGCGGGCCACGGTCCCCGCTACGGGGAAACTCAGCGCCGCCTCCGTCCCGCCCTCGACCGTTCCCACATAGACCGCCGCTCCGGCATCGGCAGAGGGAGCGACGACTACGGTTTCCACCCGCACCGGATCGGGCATCCGGAGCGGTTCGCGGGATGCACAGCCTGCCACGGTCAACAGCACGGCCCAAAGAATCGTTCGTTTCATTCGTTTCGAAATTTTATCCGTCACAAAGTTGACGTTTTACGGACCGGAAGAAAAGGCCACTGCGTCGGATATATTCGCAATATCGTTCGATTTCTTACTTTTCGACCACCGATATTGGGCAATTGGTTATCTTTGCGCAAAAACCGGCTCCCGAAAATGAACCAAAAGATAATTCAGAGCATTTCTCTCGCCAAACTGCTCGAAATATACGGGCACCGTCCGGACGACCTCCTGCTCGACGGCTGCGTCATCGCCTCCCGCGTACGGGTGAAAGACAACGCGAGCAACGACCTGTTCCGTTACCCCACGCGGCTCAACGCCTTCGCCGTGGTATTCTGTTCGCAGGGTACGATCACGCTCACCTCGAACATCACCCACTACACGATCGGCGAAAAGACCCTCTTCGTGAATCTGCCCGGCACCATCATACAGGGCGAACCCTCGCCGGACAGCGTGGTGTTCGCCCTGATCTGCGAAGAGGAGTTCTTCCGGCGGATCAACATAGACGTCAAACTGGTGGCCGGGCTTTTCCTCAACGTGGAAAAACATCCCTGCATCCCGCTCGACAGAGAGGAATGGGAGGGGGTCGGCCGATCGTTCGATGAGATACGGGCGGAAGGTTCGATCCCCCGCTCCGACCGCTACTCCCCGGAAATCATGCGCTCGATGATCCGGACGCTCGCCTACAAGATATGCCGCATCA
This sequence comes from Gallalistipes aquisgranensis, assembly GCF_014982715.1. Lineage (NCBI taxonomy): Bacteria > Pseudomonadati > Bacteroidota > Bacteroidia > Bacteroidales > Rikenellaceae > Gallalistipes > Gallalistipes aquisgranensis. The sequence continues at coordinate 1,919,523 of NZ_JADCJY010000001.1, forward strand.
TCGAACACCGCATACAGACCGACACGACGCTCCGGAGTTCGCCCCGAAGCCGCAATGAAGAGTATTTCAACGAATTCATGAGCGTGCTCACCAAACACTACACCCGGCACCGCTCCGTCGGATTCTATGCCGAACAGCTGCACCTGACCCCAAAATACCTGACGACGCTCATCCGCAGGATCAGCGGCCGGACGGCGATCCAATGGATCGACGACTACGTCATGGTCGAAGCCAAGAACCTGCTGAAATACTCCACGATGAGCATCCAGGAGATCGCCTACTACCTGAACTTCCCCAACCAGTCCTCTTTCGGGAAGTATTTCCGGAACCACACGGACATGACCCCTTCGGCATACAGGCAGACCCAGTGACACGGTCCGCCCCGGCCCTACTCGCTCTCCCGGCCTCCCGGCTCTCCGTATCCGAAATCTTCCAGCAGTTTCATGATACGCGCATAGGAGTCGTCGATCTTATCCGCACCGATCTCCCCGGAGGCGACACCGGATTTTATGATCCCGTGGCAACGTACCGCAAGGTTCTTTTCGTACACCGCAGCGTTATTGCCCACGACGATGAGGTTCACTCCTCCGTTGATCGCCAGCGCCAGGGCCTTTTCCAGGGAGTAGTTGTCGACGATCGCCCCCATGTTCATGTCGTCCGTGGCGATCACGCCCCCGAATCCGAGCCGTTCCCGGAGCAGGCCGGTCAGTGTCTTGTGCGACAGCGAAGCGGGATACAGGGGGTCGATCCTGCGGTTCACCAGGTGGCCGACCATGACGATCCCCTCATAACCGTTTTCCACGAACCGCCGGTAAGGGACCAACTCATCCGGCCGCCACGTATCGGTTATGTCGACCAATCCCAGATGGCTGTCGCTGCGGGAACTGCCGTGTCCGGGGAAATGCTTCAGCGAAGTTACGATCCCCCGCCTGTGGTGCTCTTCCACCCATCGGCCGGCGAACAGGCAGACGGAGTCGGGATCGGACGAGAAAGAGCGCCCGTACCTGGCGATGATCGGATTCGAGGGATTGAGGTTGAGATCGACACAGGGAGCGAAATTCACATTGATTCCGCACCCGGCCAGGACGGAAGCCGTCTGTGCGGCCCGAAGCGAAGCGCTGTCGGGCGACCCGGAGGCTCCCTGTGCGGCGGCCGTCACCGTCGGAGGGAATCCATACCGGGATTTCAGTCTGTTGACCATGCCCCCCTCCTGATCCACCGCTATCAGCAACGGCCCGTCCGAAAGAGAGCGCAGCGCGGCCGTCAGCGCTTTCAGCTGCCGGGGCGACCGTATGTTGCGTTCGCCCATTCCGCCCGGCACATCGACGTCGAACAGGATCACTCCGCCCACATGATACCGAACGATGGCCTCTTCGATCTCCTCCGAGGGGACGGTTCCCCTGAATCCGGACACGATCATCCGTCCGATCTTCACGTCCATGCAACTGTCGCAACGACAGGTATCGGCGAGGTGGCCGCGGGCGGTCGCGGCAGCGGTCGCGGCGGCGAACAGGAATGACAGCAGGAACTTTCTCATAATGCACTACGGATCAACAGACATCGCCGCCGGACGTCACCCTCCCGGCACGATATTCCGGGTAAAGTTATTCAAAACAAACGTTATTTCCGACGAATTGACTAAATTTACGTGCCGTGCATCCGGCAGCAGCATGCCGGAATGCCGCGCCACACGGAAACGGAGGACATCCTATGGTTCGGATAGAGGGAAATATAGTGGATATCGTCGGGAAGGAGATTTTCGAAGGTTCGGTCGAAGCGGAGAAGGGGATTATCTCCGCCGTACGCAGGCACCCGACCAAGAGCCGGAGCTACATCACGCCGGGATTCGTAGACGCCCACGTGCATATCGAGAGTTCGATGCTGACACCCGAGAATTTCGGTCGGGCGGCCATACGCCAGGGAACCGTGGCTGTGGTTACGGACCCGCACGAAATAGCGAACGTCATGGGGGCGGAGGGAATCGAATTCATGATGGAAAACAGCAGACGGTCGCCCCTGAAGACCTTTTTCACGATTCCCTCCTGTGTGCCGGCCACCTCCTTCGACCGGGCCGGCGGCACCGTATCGTCGGAAGAGGTGGCGAGACTCGCCGCTTCGGGACGGTTCGTGGGGCTGTCCGAGATGATGGACGTGCCGGGAGTCCTGTCGGGCGACAGGGAAGTGACGGCCAAACTCGACGCCGCCCGGCGGTTCGGCCTCCCCGTGGACGGACATGCCCCGCTGTTGTCGGGCGCACGCCTCGCCGGCTATGCCGGCCGGGGTATCTCCACCGACCACGAGTGCGTATCGCTCGCGGAGGCCGAGGAGAAGATCGCACTCGGGATGAAGATACTCATCCGCGAAGGAAGCGCAGCCTGCAATTACGAGGCCCTGAAACCGCTGATCCGCACCCACCCCGACCGGGTGATGTTCTGCACCGACGATTCCCACCCGCGGGAAATCCTGTCCGGAGGACACCTGCGCAGGCACGTAGCCCGCTCCGTGGCGGACGGTTGCGACCTGTTCGACGTACTCAGGATCGCATCACTCAACCCCGTGCGGCATTACGGGCTCGACGTCGGACTGTTGCAGGCGGGAGACAAGGCCGACTTCATCGTCGTGGACGATCTGGAGACGTTCGAAGTGCAGCAGGTCTACATCGGCGGAGCAGCGCGGCCGGAGAGTGCCATGTCTCCCGTCCGTCCAGTAATGCCGAACCGTTTTGCGCATGAAGGGGTTACCCCCTCGTCGCTGCGGAAAGCGGTGGACGGACCAGTGCAGGTAATTTCGCTCATCGACGGGGAGATATTGACCCGTTCGGTCACCTATTCGCCCGGACGCCCCCACACGAACCTGGAATGCGACCCGGCGGAGGACATCGCCAAAATAGTCTATGTCAACCGTTACGACAACGGGATTCCGCAAGTGGCGTTCTGCAAAGGTTCCGGCCTACGCACGGGAGCTCTCGCCAGTTCCGTCTCGCACGATTCGCACAATATCATCGCCGTCGGGTGTTCGGACGAGGAACTCGCCGGAGCGATCAACGCGGTGGTCGAACGCAAAGGAGGTATCGCCGTCTGCCGGGCAGGCAAAACCGAAATACTGCCCCTGCCCATCGGAGGCATCATGAGCGACCGTTCTGCCGAGGAAGTCGACACCGCATACCGTAAACTCGAACGAATGGCCGCAGAGATGGGCTGCACGCTCGGCGCTCCGTTCATGACCCTGTCGTTCCTTTCGCTGGTCGTCATACCGGAACTCCGAATCGGGGAGCGCGGCCTGTTCAGTTATTCCCGTTTCAACTGGATATAGGTGCCCGACAAGAATTCGGATATTTCGGAGGTCATCCGGGATCGTCATTTCTGCATCACAAACGACGATTTCAAGGTATCCGTGTTACGCAAAAAAGGCTGACAATCATCAGATTGCCAGCCTTCACTATGAGCGGAAAACGAGACTCGAACTCGCGACCCCAACCTTGGCAAGGTTGTGCTCTACCAACTGAGCTATTTCCGCAATCTGCTTCAGAACTTCCGTCCTTTCGGGAGTGCAAATGTAAAATGATAAATTTTAATTTGCAAATGTTTGCCTGAAAAAAAATCAGAACTTATTTCTTTCTGTCAACAACGGCAACCCGTTTTTGCTTTTCAAGCGGGACAAAAGTAGCAGTAAAATTTCATATTTACAAATCCGGCCCCGATTTTTTTGCTACTTTTCTGCCACACGGGTCAGAACCAGGTCCGAAAGACCGAGCAGAACGACCGTAGCGCTCTCCTCCGACTCCTTGACGACGACCGAAGGATAATAGGTCCTGCCCGCCGCCTCGAAAGCCTTCACAACGATCCGGTTCCGATCGTCGGATATCTCCGTCCGGAACGGCTCGCTGAATACGGCCGTCTCCCCGTCGCAGCCGGCCAGACAGTTCGAAGCAAGATTCGTCTCGTAACGGAACAGGGGCGGCGCGTCATCGGCAGCGGGAACGATCACCCGCTCCGTCTCTTCCTCCAGGCTTTCCACCGTCGGTCCGTCGGTCTCCTCCCTGACAAATTCCAGGAACCATTTGGGACCGTAATCATTGGAGGCGTCACCCAGACCACCGTTCCAGTAGTTTCCGAAACGGCCGTCCTTATTGCTCCGCAGATCGGCCGGGCTGTAATAGGTTATATCGCCGAATCCCAGACAGGCAATCCGGCCTTTCGACAGATAGGTCGCCTCGGTGGCATCGTCCACCCCCTGCACGATCTCCACGGGGAAGGCGATCGTCTCCCCCTCTTCATTGTCCCCGCGCTTCACCTGCATGGTCGCCGTCCATTTTCCCAGCAAAGCGATGAAGATTTCGGGCGGTTTCACTCTCGTGACGACAGCCCGGGCCATCGTCTCCACGGCACCGTCGGCATACTCGGCATAAGCGATCACCGTATAGGACGTTTCCGGCTCTTTCCCGGCAGAGAACAAACCCGAAAGGCCATCCAGTTCGTTGCACACGCTCAACTGCCCTTCGTCGAGCGGAACACCCTCTTGACCGATCTGCTCGTAAGTCTCACCCGCCTCGATCCGGGCTTCCGCTTCCGAAGAGGGAAGCACGAGTGTCAGCACCCGGGTCGCATGGCGCGTACGGACATCGTAAAATACGGTATTGTAACTGTAATATCCCTCATCGCTGCGGGTACTCGACAAATAGGCCGACACCTCCAGCGGCGACATTCCCTCCCCGTCGTACTCCTTATCCTCGGCACAGGAAACGTACCCCAGCACCGAGCAGGCAAACGACAGTTTCAGCAAACAAGCGAGAAATTTCATACGGCATCACATTAAAGCGGCTTCGCCACCCCGACAAAAATAGGCATTTATTTCCCGAAAACGAAATCTCCCGGTCCGTGTTCACGAGCCATGGAGGGATTCGGCATATTTTTCACCGGGCCCGGCAGTCGGGCGACATCTCCGCCCCCCAACATGGCGGTTCGGTATCTTTTCCAATCGCAAAAACGACCTTCAAACGAGGTCGTCTTTGCTCTGAAATTTCAAGAAAATTATCGTCTTCCGTCGGATATCAGTTTCCGAAGCCGTCCCCGTCGTTTTTCAGATAGAACTCCGAAATCTGGGTCTGCCCGAACCTGTCGGTCCACGTGACCCGGTATTTACCCTTGAAACCCCGGAAACGCACGATCCCGCTTTCCGGCAGAAGAATGGTCTTCCGGGTTTTCCACTCCTCGTTGACCAATTCGTTCAGCGCATAATAAGCCGTTTTAGGCTCCATGTTCCGGGTAAACAGACCCGAGGTGGAGGACTCCCCGGCCGCGCCACAGTCATCCACCACGTTCCACCACGTAATGCCCATCACGGGTTCGACGCTGAACCACAGGCGGAACATATTCCGTGTCAGCACGGCTTGAATGGCCCAGTCGCGTTTCCCGTTCCCCGGAGACGCTATCGTAACTTCGCTCATGTGGATCGGCACCCCCGTCTCACCGAACGAACCTAATCGGTCCCACACGATCTGCGGGGTCTCGATCTCCGCCCCTTCCGAAGCAGACCGGCTTCCCTTGGCACCGAGCTGGTGCATCTGCGAACCCATGATGTCGATCCTGCACCCCCGGGCCAACAGACCTTTCACCTGGTCGGCATAGGCCTTGCCCTTGCCGTCCCGGTAATAGTCGTTGATGTTCAGCGCCACGCTTTCCGGGAAAACCTCCTCGGCCGTCTTCAGCGCTTTGTAGTCGTACTCGCCCGGCATCAGCCCGTACCAGCTTTTGCACAACTCCTCGCCTTCGGCCAGATTGCCCAGGGCATAGTCCTTGGCACTCTCGTTCACCACGTCCCAGCTATGGATGCGGCCCTGGTAATACTCCGCGATCTCGACGATACGCCTGCGCTGCACGTCCGCGATCTTCTTCGTGAAATCGGGCAGCATGCCGGCCAGTTTTTTGGGACTGAGCCGCTCATAAGCCTCCGTGAACTCGTCCGCCCGCAGCGTATTGTTTTTCGAGGCGTATTCTTTGACCAGAGGAGCCATCTTCGCCTTCTCCTCCCCGGTCATCAGTTCATCGGCAATCCAGTTGGGATACTGCCACCGGCGGTTGCCCCACACCAGCGTATGACCGTGCAGACGGATTCCCCTGCTCTCGCAGAACTCGACCACCGGGTCGGAGGCCGGACGGCGCCAGTGGGGCTGCATCTTGGGCTCCTCCACCTTATTCCAATACTCCTCGGTGTCCCAATACTCGCCCTTGAAACGCAGACGCCCGGGCTGCATCTCGAACGCATTCCAGTAGAAGGCGATCGTAGCCGAATTGAACAGCGTACCGTAGAGACTCTTGTACCTGTCGTTCCGCTCCTTCGTACCCAGCTGGTCGAAATTGAAGATATGGGCCCCGAAGATGAAGTCGTGGGAAACCTGTTCGATCCGCACCTCCGTACCGGGCCTGCCGTCGGCAAACGACAGGACGGCATCGGCTTTCCGGTTCTTTTCGATGTCCCGGTCGATCTTCTCCTGCACGTCCCGGTTCCAGATTTTCCAATAGGCCTCGCTCATGATTCCTTCCCGGTCCTCCTCTCCGCTCTTCGGGAAAGAGGGCTGCGCCGAGGCCTGCAAGCAGGAAAACAGCAGGAGAGAACCGATCAATACGTTCGTTTTCATCGTTATCGTTTTTTCAGGGTTTTTCGGGTCACAAACACACAAAAAAGCTTCCGAATCATGAACTCAGAAGCTTTTTCCTGTCCGTCCGGCACATCCGGACTTCACCGAGCTGTTGACGAGGATTGAACTCGTGACCTCTTCCTTACCAAGGAAGTGCTCTACCACTGAGCTACAACAGCATTGCATAAAAATCAGAGCGGAAGACGAGGCTCAAACTCGCGACCCTTAGCTTGGAAGGCTAATGCTCTATCAACTGAGCTACTTCCGCAAAAGTATTGCTTTTTTCTTAAATTTCCGTCTGAAAAGAACTTTTTTTCACCTTTCCGTGGGAGAAGATGGATTCGAACCACCGAAGGCGTACGCCAGCAGATTTACAGTCTGCCCCATTTGGCCACTCTGGTATTCTCCCTTTTCAATGAACGCCGCCGGTCTCTCGTCCACAAACAGGGAGCACGCCCGGGATTTCAGCGGGACAAAAGTAAAGATCATTTTTGAATTCTGCAAACCAAAGTTGCACTTCCGTGAAAAATAACTACCTTTATCGGTCGAAAACGGCATGACGAACTACTATGGAACGATCCAAACAACTGCGCAGGGTGATCCTGCTGCTGGCGGCCATCCTGGCCTTCGAGTTGCTCTTTCTCGGATACCTGATCCGGCCGGGCAGCATTTTCGTCTGGATATCGGTCGGCGTTATCGCCGTCGTATGCCTCTACCTCGTCGTCATATCGCTGGCTCTGACCAGAGAACTCAATAAAACGGAGAAACCATGAAAAAAATCCTGATTATCGGCGCCGGAGGCCAGATCGGCTCGGAGCTCACCGTCCACCTCAGAAAACTGTACGGCAACGCCAATGTCGTCGCCACCGATGTCCGCGAATGCAAGGCACTCGGGGAAACGGGCCCTTTCGCCGTGCTCAACGCCCTGGACGCCCACTCGTTCGCCTATACGGTCAACAAATATAAAATCGACACGATCTTCAACCTGGTGGCCCTGCTCTCGGCCGTAGGGGAGAAAGACCCCCAGCTGGCGTGGAACATCAACATGGGCGCCCTGATGAACTCGCTCGACGTGGCCCGCCAGTACCAGTGCGCGGTCTTCACCCCCAGTTCGATCGGGGCGTTCGGCCCCTCGTCGCCCAAAGACCACACCCCGCAGGACACGCTGATGCAACCCACCACGATCTACGGCGTCTGCAAGGTGACGGGCGAACTGCTCAGCAACTACTATTACCTGAAATACGGTGTCGATACGCGCAGCGTGCGCTTCCCGGGCATCATCTCCAACGTCACCCTGCCGGGCGGCGGCACCACGGACTATGCCGTGGAGATTTTCTACGAAGCCGTCAAACACGGCCGTTTCACCTGTCCCATCCCGCAGGACGTCTTCATGGACATGATCTACATGCCCGACGCACTGAACGCCTGCGTCGAACTGATGGAAGCCGACCCGGCCCGCCTGGTCCACCGCAACGGATTCAACATCACGGCGATGAGTTTCTCCCCGGAGATCATCTGCAAGGAGATCAAAAAGCACCTGCCCGACTTCAAGATGGATTACAAGATCGACCCCGTGAAAGAGGCGATCGCCCGCAGCTGGCCCAACAGCCTGGACGACACCTGTGCCCGCGACGAATGGGGCTGGAAACCTACCTGGCAGCTTCCGGAAATGGCGACCGACATGCTGGAATCGATCCGACGCAAACAAGCAGAAGGAAAATTGTGAATACGATACAAAGAAACGACTGCATACACTTATACTAATGCGACAACAAACCTTTAATATCGGATGCCTATGAATTAAAACAAACTGATTTCTATCCAAACAATACATAAAAGGCGTTAGCTTTTTCTTGCTTTCTGAAACTTCGACATTTCAAAAATAACACAAGAATAAAGCGTAAACGTCCATGCTTCCGCGTGGGCTTTACTTATTATTCGTGTTATTAGGTTGTCGAAGGCCTCAGAAAGCGAATGAAAGTATTGGCCCACGTTTTTTATGTAATCTTTATTTAAGTTCATTCTCTTTGGGCCAAGGAGCAAAACAACAAAATAACCAAAACATGAAAAGAATTATCATCTTTCTCTTGTTATCGACTTTTACCATAAGCTTTACATCCTGCGCAACCATTTTTACTAAAAGTAGTTACCCTATAACTTTCACATCGAACCCGACGGATGCGAACATAACAATCGTAAATAGCTCTGGAAAAACGCTTTACACAGGATCAACCCCTACCTGCGTCAGACTCAAAGCGGCCGCTGGATATATGAAAAAAGAAGAATACTCAGTAACATTCTCCAAAGAGGGATGTACCTCCCAAACGATTCCCTTAATATGCAATATGGATGGCTGGTATTTCGGGAACATTCTGATAGGATGGTTAATAGGATTTTTGATTATTGATCCGGCATCTGGTGCTATGTACAAATTTCCGGAAACCAATATCAATGTCGTTCTCAAACAAACGGATAAAGATACAAAAAAAGAACTCAGGATCATAGACATCGGTCAAATACCCGAGGACGCTGAACTGACTCGCATTTATTAGTATCTAAATAATACTGCATAAATTAAAAACTGACTTTTTGGTAATTCCGCGAAATATTGTTATTTTTGCAGGCTGTTTAACTATTAAAACGATTATCGCAATGCCGAAAATGAAAACGAACTCCGGTGCGAAGAAACGCTTCGACTTCACCGGAACAGGACGGATCAAGAGAAAGCACGCTTTCAAGAGCCACATCCTGACCAAGAAAACAACCAAACAGAAACGGAATCTGACCTACTCGGGTCTGGTTTCTCCGGCCGACGAGGCCAATGTAAAACTGCTTCTCGTCAAGTAGTTCTTTGTTAAACTAAGAGTGTGCCAGCCCCGAAGAGTCTGAGAGAAACAGGCCGCTGAACATTCGTAAAACTTATCACTATGCCAAGGTCAGTAAATGCAGTAGCATCCAGAGCCAGAAGAAAAAAAGTTTTAAAGCTTGCCAAAGGCAACTTTGGTTCAAGGGGAAATGTATGGACCGTCGCCAAAAACACGGTCGAAAAAGGTTTGACTTACGCCTACCGGGATCGTAAGAACAAAAAACGGACATTCCGCAGCCTGTGGATTCAGCGTATCAACGCCGCAGCCCGCAGCAACGGCATGACCTACTCGGAATTCATGGGCAAACTCGCCGCCAAGGGTATCGCGCTCAACCGCAAGGTATTGGCCGATCTGGCGATGAACAACCCCAAGGCATTCGAAAAAATCGTTAAGACAGTTAAATAGCGGCCGGCAGGCCGTGACGGACAGCCGCCTCTTTCGGGGCGGCTGTCTCTTTTTCATAGAAAAAAACTATCGTGGCATAAAATTTTCCGATTTGCACGGACGACGGGAAAAAAGTATCTTCGTCACAACAAAACAAAAACAGCGAAACCATGGAAGAGAAAATTCTGAAAGCAATGGCCGCCGGCACGCCGATGCGTCCGGGCGACATCGCGGCAGCAGCCGGAGTGGACAAGGACGAAGCCGCGAAAATCATCAAGAAACTGGCCGCCGAAGGCAAAATCTACTCGCCGAAGCGGTGCTTCTACGAGATCAAGAAATAGCATAACGCTTTTTATCCGGAAGAGTTCCGCAGGTTGCGCCTGCGGAACTTTTTTTACGCCCACCTTTTATTATCTTTGCATACGATGAAAGGGAACCTGCTGGACATACTCGAACGCTACTGGGGATACACCTCTTTCCGGCCCATGCAGTCCGAAGTGATCGAATCGGTGCTGGAAGGCACGGACACCCTGGCCCTCATGCCCACGGGCGCGGGCAAGTCGCTTCTCTACCAGGTCCCGGCGATGGCCTCGCAAGGGGTCTGCATCGTAGTGACTCCGCTGATCGCCCTGATGAAGGACCAGGTGGACCGGCTCCGCCGCATGGGCATTCCGGCCTGTGCCGTCCATTCGGGGCTCTCGACCCGCCAGATCGACATCCTGCTCGACAACTGCGTCTATGGCGACGTGAAATTCCTCTATGTCGCCCCCGAAAGGATCGCCAGCGAGACCTTCCGGATGCGCCTCACCCGGATGAACGTCTGCCTGCTGGCCGTAGACGAGGCGCACTGCATCTCGCAATGGGGCTACGATTTCCGGCCGGCCTACCTGCGGATCGCCGAGATACGCCGGCTGATCCCCGACACTCCCGTGCTGGCCCTCACCGCCTCGGCCACGGGCGACGTGGTGACGGACATCATGCGCCACCTGAAATTCCGCGACGGCACCGTACTCCGCTCCAGTTTCGCCCGGCCCAACCTCTCGTACAGCGTGCGGCGCACGGAAGACAAACCCCAGCAGCTACTGCGCATCGTCCGGGGCGTACCGGGCACGGGCATCGTCTATGTCCGGCTGAGGGAGAGCACGGAAGAGGTCGCCTCCCTGCTCCGTTCGGAAGGGGTCACGGCAGAAGCGTATCACGGCGGCCTGCCGCACACCGAACGGGCCGCACGGCAGGAACGCTGGATGAACGGGGAGAGCCGGGTGATGGTCGCCACCAACGCCTTCGGGATGGGCATCGACAAGGCCGACGTGCGGTTCGTCGTGCATTACGACTTGTGCGATTCGCCGGAGGCCTACTACCAGGAGGCCGGACGAGCCGGACGCGACGGACGGCGTTCCTACGCCGTGCTGCTTTTCAGTCCGGACGAACCGAGCCGGGCCACGCGCCGGTTCAACACCGAATTCCCCTCCGTCGAGACCATCCGTTCCTGCTACGAAGCCGTCTTCAACTACCTGCAGATCGGCATCGGCGAAGGCAAGGAGAGCGCCTTCGATTTCGACCTGCGGGATTTCGCTGCCCGGAGCCGGCTGTTTCCGGCCACGGCCCTCAGCGCCATCAAGATATTGGAGCAGAACGGCTATTGGGAACTCAGCGACGAAAACGACCGGCCGCCCCGCATCATGTTCACCGTCAGCCGGGACGACCTCTACAAGATACGGATCGACCGGCAGGAGCTGGACCACTTCCTGCGCACGATCCTGCGGCTCTACGACGGCGTCTTCAGCCACTTCGTCCGGGTAGACGAACAGCAGATCGCCGACTGTTCGGGTTATACGGTGCCCCGTGTCCGGGAACTGTTCGAGAACCTGTGGAAACTGAGGGTCATCCGCTACATTCCGGGCAAACGCTCGGCCCTCCTCTACCTGAGCGAGGAGCGGCTTCCCACGGGCGACGTGATCATCTCACCCGAAAGCTACCGCATCCGCAAACGGCTCAGCGGCGAACGCATGGTCAGCCTGTTCCGCTATGCGGAGAACGAATCGGAATGTCGCAGCGTCCTGCTCCGGCGCTATTTCGGTGAGGAAAACCCCGAACCCTGCGGCATCTGCGACATCTGCCTGCGGCATAAAAAAGCGAAACCGGCTCCGTCGCAAAACGGACCCGCCGGAGAGGGAAGCGGCAGCGCTTCCGGCCTGCGGGCCGAACCGGGAGGCCCTCCGCCCACGGAGGGCGCCCTGCTGGAGACGCTCGCCGCCGGTCCTCTCCCGGTGAAAGAAGTGTTCGCCCGTTTCACGGCTCCGCCCGAAGAGGTCGCCTCCGTCGTGGACAGACTTCTGGCCGAAGGCAAAATTTCGCTCGACGCAGGGGGCAGAATCGGAATAAAATGAGTACCTTTGCACGAAGATGAATACCCCGTTTCAGGCGAACATATCCAACGAAGAACTGGCAGCCCTTCCGCTGGCACAATTCCCGGGCCGGATCACGGTCGTGGACCGGGAGGAGATGCTGGCCGAAGCCTGCGCGGAGCTGATGGGCCGGCGGGCGATCGGGTTCGACACGGAGACCCGCCCTTCGTTCACCAGCGGCATTTCGAACAAGGTGGCCCTGCTGCAACTCTCCACGCCCGACCACTGTTTCCTGTTCCGTCTCTGCAAACTGCGTCTGGACAAGGCCCTCATCCGGGTGCTGGAGAGCCCCGACGTACTCAAGATCGGAGCCGCCGTGCGCGACGACATCAAAGGCATGCAGAAACTGAGACATTACAGGCCGGCCGGATTCATCGACCTGCAAAGCATCGTGGAAAACTACGGCATCGCCGAAAAGAGCGTCCGCAAGATGGCCGCCGTCACCCTCGGCATCCGCATATCGAAGGCCCAGCGGCTCAGCAACTGGGAAGCCTCCACCCTCACCCCCGCCCAGCAACTCTATGCCGCCACGGACGCATGGGTGTCGTTGGAAATCTATCGCAAATTACTTTCTTTCAAATGATCCCGAAAATCATCCTGCGACGCGGCAAGGAGGAATCCCTGCGGCGGTACCATCCCTGGGTCTTCTCCGGAGCCATCGAGCGAAGCGAAGGCGATCCCCGGGAAGGTGATCTCGTCGACGTATACGGCCGGAACGGCGAATTTCTCGGCCGGGGCCACTGCCAGATCGGCTCGATCGCCGTGCGCATCCTCTCCTTCCGGCAGGAAGAGATCGACCAGTCGTGGTGGAACGGCCGCATAGCGGGCGCCTATGCCCTGCGCAAGGCTCTCGGCCTGGCGGAAAGCGCCGACACCACCTGCTACCGGCTCGTCCACGGCGAAGGGGACGGACTGCCGGGCCTCGTAGTAGACATTTACGGACGCACGGCGGTCATACAGTGCCACAGCGTCGGGATGTACGTGGTCCGGGAACAGATCGCCGAAGCCCTCCGCACGCTGTACGGAGAGCGGCTTGGAGCCATCTACGACAAAAGCAGCCAGACCCTTCCCTTCAATGCGGGGCTCGATGCCTCCGACGAATACCTTTACGGAACCGACCCGGGCGAAGAACCCGTACTGGAACACGGCAACCGCTTCCTGGTCAGCTGGGAGAGCGGGCAGAAAACGGGATTCTTCATCGACCAGCGGGAAAACCGTGCATTGGTGGGCCGCTACGCCGCCGGGCGCACCGTACTCAACACATTCTGCTATACGGGGGGCTTCTCCGTCTACGCCCTGCGGGGCGGAGCCCTGAGCGTCGATTCGGTGGACAGTTCGGAGCGGGCCGTCGCACTGGCCGCCCGCAACGCGGAACTCAATTTCGGGACCGGAGCATCCCACCGGGCCATCGCCCGCGACACGTTCGATTTCCTGCGGGAGACCCCGAAGGACGCCTACGACCTCATCATCCTCGACCCGCCCGCTTTCGCCAAGCACCACAAAGTGCTGGGCAACGCGACCCAGGGGTACAAACGCCTCAACGCTGCGGCACTGAACAAAATCCGGCCCGGGGGCATTCTCTTCACGTTCAGCTGTTCGCAGGCCGTAAGCCGGGAGCTGTTCCGAACCACGGTCTTCTCCGCCGCCGCCATTTCGGGCCGCAGCGTGCGCATCCTGCACCAGCTCACCCAGCCGGCCGACCACCCGATCAACATCTACCACCCCGAGGGGGAATACCTCAAGGGACTGGTGCTCTACGTGGAATAGACCCGCCCCGTCACTCCATGCGGCGGACCAGCACCTGCGTTTCAGGCTGGTCCGAAAGCAGTTCCGCAATCCGGCCGACAGGGGTGACATCGGGGACCTCTCCGTAATGGCAGGGATACAGAACGGCCGGCCGCAGCCACCGGGCGGCCTCAACCGCCTGTGCCACCGTCATCGTATAGGGCTGATTGACCGGAAGGAAGGCAATGTCCACATCCTTCAACGCCTTCATTTCCGGCGTAGGTTCGGTATCCCCGGCGACATAGACGTGCGTACCGCCCAACGTCAGCACATAACCGTTGTCCCGTCCGCGGGGATGGAAACGATCCCTCCCCGCCGTGGTATTGTACGCCGCCACCGCCCGGGCGGAGAGCCACGGAGCCGCATCGAACACACCCCCTTCGCTGAGCGCTACCACCCGCACCGGATGCCCTCCGGAATCGGTCACGTCACCCAAAAGCCGTTCCACCTCCCGGTTGCAGACGATCGCCGTATCCGCTTTCAACAAGGCCCGGACGGCTGCCGGATCGAAATGGTCCGAATGTTCGTGCGTAACGAAGACGACGTCCGCCGCAGGAAAGGCCCCGTAATCCGCATAAGCCGAAACCGGATCGACATAGACCGCATATTGTGCCTCTCCCGTCCGGTAACCGACGGCCAGCGAAGCATGGGCGAAAAAAACGAACGTAAGCGTACCGCCTTCCGGCGTCTTGTAGGAATCCGTTTCATAGCCGAGCGTACCGGCTACCTCTTTCAATACAGACGACATAGATTTCCGTTTTTTACGAATATACTTCATTAAACGGTACAAAAAAAGGGCCCGAAGGCCCTTTTTTCATTATGTACCGGAATTATTTGCTCTTAAGCGAAACGATGACCACCAGATCGGGAGTCTCTGCAGAGGCATCGGACATACGCACCTCTATATTGAGCAACAGATCCATCACAGCCGATTTAACAGTACCGCTCAACGAACCGGAAATATGTCCCAATGCAGCCAAAGCGTCCGAAGTAATCACTCCGTTATACGCCATCGTAACATTTCCCTCGCTACCGGAAACCGTAATTCCGTTGAGGCTGATAGGCACTTCGTTCTCCCCGTCCATCGAAAAACCTTTCAACTCGAGGTTCACCGTATTATCCCCGGCAGCTTTAACAATCACGGAAGCGTCAATCGCTTCGGAAGAGGGATCAGGAGCGGAACCAAGTCCTACCCGTATATCAACCGGATAGGTTCCTTCTACTGTCTGAGCCAGAGTTTTCGACTCGTCATCATCGTTGCAGGCAGTAAACAGAAGACATGCGGGCAGAGCCAGCGCACAGCACATGAATAAAAATTTTTTCATCGTCAACACATTTAATCAGATTAAAAATAGAACAATTTCTATTTTACAAATATATGCATAAAGCGGACAATAGAATCAAAGTCCTTTCTTTTCGACCACAAAAACACATAATGAACCAAAAACCCGCGGAAACTCCGCCCCCCTCCGCGAACCGGAAAACAAACCGGATTCCGCCGCCTCCCGGCCGTCACTTCCGGAGCCGCACCCCGCTCCGGACAAAGAAAAAGCCCCGGCGGAAACCGGGGCTTCGACTGAGTATGCAGAGGTTACTACTCCGAAACGGGTGTAACGCTGACGTACGATTTCCCGGAGGCCTTCTTGCAGAAGTCCACCTTGCCGTCCACCAGGGCGAAGAGGGTGTGGTCCTTGCCCATACCCACGTTCTCGCCGGGATTGTGCACCGTGCCCCGCTGACGTACGATGATATTGCCCGCTTTGGCGAACTGGCCGCCAAAGAGTTTCACGCCCAGCCGCTTGCTTTCCGACTCACGGCCGTTCTTCGAGCTACCTACTCCTTTCTTGTGTGCCATTTCTTTTCAGTGTTAAGCGTTAAGCGATTACAATGTCGTCGATAAGGATCTGGGTGAGCAACTGACGGTGTCCGTTTTTCACCTTGTACCCTTTTCTGCGGCGTTTCTTGAAGACGATCACCTTGTCGTCCTTCAGATGCCGGAGAATGGTGGCATTGACCGTGGCCCCTTTCACTACAGGTGTGCCCACATTGACCTGACCGTCGTCTTCCGTAAGCAGGATTTTGTCGAAACTCAGCGAGGAACCTTCCTCCCCCGCAAGACGGTGAACATAGAGTTTCCGACCTTTTTCAACCTTGAACTGTTGACCTGCAATTTCTGCAATAGCGTACATTAATTCTGTTTTTTGTACAATTCGGACTGCAAAGATAGGGCTTTCCTCCGAGAAAACAAAAAGTTCCACGCTTTTTTACCCGGGCGAGGCCCTAAAATCATCCGCCCACCTCCCCGCCGCGCAGGAAAAACCGGAATTATCCGTTATCTTTGCCTACCCAAAAGAACGAAACGCATGAAAAAATCCCTGTTACCGCTCCTGCTCCTGTGGCTGCCCGCACTGCTCGGCGCCCGGGGAATCGACCACGCCGACCTGTTCGTCGCCACGGCCGGAGACCACGGCCAGAACGACCCTTCGGCCACCGTACCTTACGGCATGGTGCGCGTAGGCCCCGACACCGATCCCCGGAGCCATTCCGGCTACAACTACGAAAAGAACACCCTGCTCGGTTTCTCGGTCAACCGGTATGCGGGCGTGGGGTGCAACGGCACGGGCGGCAACCTGCGCATCCGGCCCCTCACGGCCGGGGAAACCGCGGTCCTGATCGACAAGACGACGGAACACGCCGTGCCGGGTTATTACGAAGCGACCCTCACCAACGGAATCCGGGTCACGCTCACCGCCACCCGCAACATGGCCATCGAACGGTTCCACTTCGGCCCGAACCGCGAGATCGAACTCGAAGTCGATCCCCGCTCCTCGCTGGCGAAACTGACGGGAGCCGGATGGGAAGTCCTCTCCTCCACGGCCCTCTCCGGCTGGTACCAGGCACGGAACGTCTGCGACCGGGGCCTGTACAAACAATATTTCCATCTGAAGGCCGGCCAGCCGTTCGAGCTCGTGCGCGGCGAGAAACCGCTGCTGCGTTTCTCGAAGGAGGAGACACCCTACGTGGAGATACGGATCGCGCTCTCCCCGCTGAGCGAAGCGGCGGCCCTGCTGGAATCGGCCGTGCAGGAGGACGTCTCCTTCGAACAGGCGCAGCGGACGGCCTACGACACGTGGGCCGCCAAACTCGGCAAGATCGAAGTCGAGGGGGACGAATCCGACTTGAAGATGTTTTACAGTTCGCTCTACCGGGTGTTCCTCTCCCCTTCCGACGTCACCTCGTCCCGGGGTCTCTACCTCGACAGCGGCGGCCGCGTACGGCAGGCCGAGGGATTCACCTATTACAGCGGATGGTCGCTCTGGGACACCTACCGCACCAAATTCCCGCTGCTTTCCCTGCTGGAAGGCGAACTGTACGGCCAGTTCTGCCGTTCGCTCGCCGAACTCTACCGCAGCGGCAAAGACGCCTGGGCCACACCGCACGAGAGCACCCCGACCTGCCGGACGGAGCATGCGGGCATCATCCTGCTCGACGCCCTGCGCAAGGGAATCGGAGGCTTCGACCTGAACACCTGCTACGAACAGATGAAAAAAGAGGCGGAAACGCTGTCCATGGCTTCGCCCGACAACTTTCTCGAATCGGCCTACGACCTCTGGGCGCTGGCCGGCATCGCCGGGGAACTGGGACACGAGGAGGACCGCAGGAAATACGCAAGGATGTCGGAAGAGACCTGGGAGGAAATCTGGAAGGAGAAATTCATGCGCATAGACGACAGCACGTTCGACATCATGCACGGCGACGGTCTTTACGAAGGCACCCTGTGGCAATACCGCTGGGCCGTTCCCTTCGCCACGGAGACACTCGCCGAAATCGCCGGAGGCAGGAAGACCCTGGCGAAAGAGCTGGAATACTTCTTCTCGCACGACCTGTACAACCACGGCAACCAGCCCGACATCCACGCGGCCTACCTGTTCAACCGCTTCGGACGGCCCGACCTGACCCAAAAATGGGTGACCCGTATCCTGGCGGGAGAAATGACGCAGCGGTACGGCACCCACAAACAGTTCAAAACGCCCTACCGGGGCAAAATATACAGGCCCGAACCGCGGGGATTCATTCCCGAGATGGACGACGACGACGCCACCATGTCCTCGTGGTATGTCTTCTCCTCGATGGGTCTCTTCCCGCTTGTGGTCGGGGAACCCTACTATGAAATCACGGCTCCCCTTTTCCGGAAAATCACCCTGCGGCTCGACAACGGCCGGACGTTCGTCATCGAAAACCGGCGGACGCCCGGCTCCGCCAAACCGATCGAACGGCTGACCCTGAACGGGAACCGGATCGAAGAGTGGAGGATCGGACACGCCGACATCCTGCGCGGCGGCGTGCTCGTGATCGAGTGACGACGAACCGCGAAACGACGCACGACCGGAGGGAAAACAATCGGTTTTCCCTCCGTTTTTCACATCCGGACACGATTCGGGTGCGGTTTTTGATTCCTTTTTCCCTGTTACCGCGTTCATTAAAAAGAGGATGCCTATGGATACCGTTTTGCTGGCCGGCCCCGACCCCGCCCTGCTGGCCCTGCTCCGTTCGGCCCTGCGGCCGCAACGGATCGAGGCGCATCTGTGCGGCACGGAAGAGGATTTCGCCGCCCGTTGCGAGAAAGGCCGCTACCGACTGATCGTCACCCAGTTCGTCCACCCGTTCCTCAACGGCACCGACCTGGGCGTCCGTATCAAATCCGCGGAAAGGGCCCCGGTCCGCCCCGCGATCTGGGTGCTCACCCCTGTCCAGCAGGAACAGCTGTTGCTGGGACTGTACGAGAACGGAGTGGACCGCTGCCTCTCCCTGCCCGTCAGCCTGTCGCGCCTGTGCCGGCAGATCGAAGCGCAACTCACCGGAGCGGCCCTATGATACATGCGCTGTTTCTGCTCGCCGCGGGCAGTATCACCCTCATTTTCGGCGCCTGGGGCGCGGCGGGCCTGCGCGCCCTGCACCGCAGGCGCCGGCTGACGCTGGAACATGCATTGGCCCGCCCCTATACAGACATCCTCGGCACCGCCATGCGGCCCCGCGAAAACCTCTCCCACATCCGCTTTCCCCGGCTCCGGGAATCCGGCGCCCGCCGCCTGCTGGCGGAAATCGCAGGAGAACTCTCCTCCGTCCTCTACGGCCGGGAACGCGACCGCATCGCACGGCTCGTACGCAGGGAAGGCATCGACCGCTTCCTGCTCGCCCGGGCCGCACGGAGCTGCGGGTCGAACCGGGCACGGTGGCTGCGGACACTCTCGGCCCTGCCCCTGGGCGAACGGACACAGCGGCTGGTGGAACGGTACGAATACGACGCCGACCGCGAGGTCCGCTTTTCCGCACTCGTCTGCCGGATCGCCCACCACCCCGACACGGTGAAACACGCAGTCGAAACGTATGCCTTTCCCCTCGACACACTCGAAGTGACGGAGATCGCCCTGCTGCTGCGCGACCGGTTCGTCCCGGAGAATACGGCCCTCGGATTGCTGGACTCTGCCGCCCGCCCGGGACGCCTGCTCGGCCTGGCCGTCGTCCGACTGCTCGGGATGCGGGAAGCGGTTCCGGCAGTGTACCAGCTCTGCACCGGCCCCGACCCCGCCGTCCGGTTCCCGGCACTCTCCACCCTGTCCGACCTGCACGCTTCCCTGGACGATCCGCGGGTCGTCCGGGCCGTATCCGACCTGTCCGAGCCCCTGCGCCGGAGATTCTACCGGAGAGTGGTGGCCGAAGGCTACTCCCTTCATGCCCTGCGGAAATTCCTCGAACTGGAACGGGACGGGTTCCTGTGCGAATATCTCCGGCGGCTGGTGATCTCCCGCAAACGAATGCTCCGCCAGCGGACCGCCCGAACCTGAAAACCACCCCCATCACATGCAGTCCCTCGTCGACATACTGGCCCTGTCCTCCCTTCTCCTGCTGGCTGTCTGCACGGCGGTCACCTTCGCCGGCATCCGGAGCATCCGGCGGACACGGCGCAGGGACGCCCTTCGGGGTAATGTGCCGGTACGGGAAACGCCGCCCGAAGCGGGCGTCTCGGTGATCGTACTGGGATACCGCGAACTCGGGGACGTCGAACGGTGGCTGTCGCTCGACTATCCCCGCTACGAAGTGGTCCTGCTCACCGATTTCGGGCACGACACCCACACCGGAGAACTGCTCGAACGGTACGCCATGTTCCGCACCGAATTCATGCCCCTGCGCGAACTGCCGTGCCGTCAGGTGCGGGCCGTCTACCGCTCCCGGGAACGGCGCTACCGCCGGCTGATCGTAGCCGACACGGTTTTCACCGCCCCGGCCGCCGACTTCAACTGCGGAGTCTGCCTCGGAAGTTACGAGTGGACGATCGCTTTCGACCGCTGGAGCGTTCCCCGGCCCGACCTGCTGCGGTGCATGGTTTCGGAGTATCTCCGGCACGACACTCTTCCCGTCTTCGCCGTGGGAGCTTTCCGCAGCGGCACGCTGCCCCGCCGGACGGTCCGTGTGGCGGACATCGTGAGCCGCATGGTCTTCCAGGGAGCAGGGCTGGGAGCCGTCGCCGCCTGGAGCGACCTGTCCGACCCGGCCCCACACACCCGACATTCCGCCGCGCTCCGCCCCGAAGTGGCCGCCTCGGGGTTCCGGATGGGCAACGCCGCCGAGACCCTCTGCTCGATCGGCCGCTTCACGGGAACCGCCATACTCTTCGACCGGGAGAGTGTCGTGGCCGCCGGCGGCTATCAGGACAACCTCCATCCCGACATGGAACTCTATTACAGGATACGCTCCGCCCGGCGCCGCTACGACAGTCCCGGCATTTCGCTCTTCACGCCACGGGTCGTCGCCGTAGAACGGGGATCGGACCGGCTCTCCGGGAGCTTCCTGCCCGATGCCTGCACCCCGGGAAACCGGCACCTGCATCTCAGAACCCTGTTCGCCCTGCTGTCGGGCCTCACGCTCCTTTCGCTGGCGGCCGCCCTGCTGACGGGAGAACTGAAAGCCGCCGCGACCGCCGCCATGATCCTCGCGGCCGCTTACGCGACCGTCGCCGCGCTGGCCACCCTTTGCATGGGCGTGGCAGAAAATTTGCTGCCGGAATATTCCGGCCGGCACTCCGTTCTCCGCCTCTATACCGCAGCCCTCGTCCTCCCCCTCTTTCTGGCCGGGAGCCTGCTGAAGCCGAAAAATTTCACCGACTCATAATTTAGTATTATCTTAGAGCAAATTTTCAAAACGACCATGTACATCGTCAACACCACTTTCGTCGTAGCCCCCGAAGCCCAGCAAATGTGGCTCGACATACTAAAAAACAAATACGTTCCGTTCCTTCGGGAGAGAGGATACACTTCACTGGTCTTCAGCCGAATCATCTCGGAGGGAGCGGTCGACGAATTCACCTACTCGCTGCAGGCGGAAGCGGAGGACATCCCCGCCTACCGGACCCTTACGGGCGAGATATTCGAAGAGTACCGCCGCATCGCCGACCCGATCTTCGGAGACAAAGTGCTCTGGTTCACCTCGCTGATGAAAAAAATGGAATTATGACGACGCTGCGCAACCCGACTTTCCCGTTTCTGCTCCTGCTCTTTTTCTCGCTGACGGCCGCGGCCGCCCCGCGTCACACCACGAAGATCGAATCCCAGCGGAACGAAAAGTGGTGGGGCATTTTCGTAAGCAGCGCCCCGGCCGAACCCTTCCAGCAGCCTTTTTCGATCAACACCGCCCGCTACATGCAGGACGGGCTGCTGAGCCCCATGCTCATCTCCAGCAACGGACGCTACATCTGGAGCAGCCGACCGATGCAGATCGAATTCGACGGCCGCGACTTCACGATCGGTTCCGACTACGAAAAGGTCTCCGCCGCCAAGGGAGGACGCAACCTCCGGGAAGCCTACCTCGTCTGCTGTCACAAGAACTTTCCGCCGGACGGCACCGTCCCTTCGGTCGAGCTTTTCACCCGTCCCGTCTACAACACGCGCATGGAGTTCGGTTACGGCCTCACCCAGCAGAAACTGCTGGACTACGCCGACCGTATCCTCGGCGCCGGGCTCCCCGCCGGAACGCTGCTCGTGTCGGACGGATGGCGCTCCTACAACGGCACCTATGATTTCGACAAGGATTTCTTCCCCGATCCCCGGGCGATGGTGGACCGCCTGCACGAAAAAGGATTCAAAGTGATGCTGACTGTCACCCCGTTCGGCGGGGCTTTCGGACGCTCCTATATCACGGGGCTCCGGAATGGCTTTTTCCTGCGGAAAGCCGACGGGACCCCGCTGATCGTGGAGGCCGAAGGGGGGTACAGCACCTGCATCCACGCGGGGAATCCCGAAGAGGCCGAACTGCTCGGCCGGCGGCTCGACCGGCTGCGCGACGAATACGGGATAGACGGTTTCCGGTTCGACTGCCGGGCCGTCCTGCCCCATCTGGCCGAGTCGGGCGGGCAGGCCGCCGACTTCATGTCGGGGTGGATGAAACTGGGCCGGGGGCTCTCCCTGTGCGAATACCTGCCCGGCCTCAACACGCCCCTCACCCCCTACATCAACTGCATCGAAAACGACAATGGCACCGGATGGGAGTCGCTCCAGCCCCGCATCAACGACATGCTGACGGCCGGACTGACCGGATTTCCCTACTGCCACATCTCGGCCCACCATGCCGACACCGCCGCACTTTTCTCCGACCCTCTGCTGATGGCCCGCACACTCCAGCTGGCCGTGATGATGCCCATTCCCAACGTGGCGTTCGCCCCGTGGAGGATCGCCGATCCCGACCTGCAGGAACAGGTGAAGCGCACCCTCGCCCTGCGCGAACGGATGGCCGGTTACGTGGAGGAGCTGGTCCGGGAGTCGTCGCGCACGGCGGAACCCCTGATCCGACACATGGAGTACCAGTATCCGCGCAACGGATTCGCCGACTGCAACGACCAGTTCATGCTGGGCGCCAGATACCTGATCGCTCCCGCACTGAACGACGCCGCCACCCGCACCGTACGGCTTCCGCGCGGTGTCTGGCTCGACCGGGAGGGACGCCGGTTCAAGGGACCGCTGGTGATCGAAGTGAACGTGGCCGACGGCGGACTGGCCTGGTTCGAATCGGCCTCGAAACAGTGAAGCAAAAAAGTATAACGCCATAAGAAAAAAGCCATGCTGAGTATCGAACAGAGAGAATATCTGCTGCCCAAAGCCTACAATGCCGCCCTGAGAGCAGGCGCCGTCATCCTCGAGACCTATTCCCATGCGGAGGACTACGCCATCGACATCAAACAGGACCTGACCCCCATCACGCTGGCCGACCGCCAGTCGCACAACCTGATCAAAGAGTACCTCGGACAGACACGGATTCCCATTCTGAGCGAAGAGGGACGCGAAATGCTCTACGAGGAGCGGCGCGGATGGGACCTGTTCTGGATGGTCGATCCGCTCGACGGCACCAAGGAATTCATCAAGGGCAACGGGGAGTTCACGGTCAACATCGCCCTGATGGCCGACAACGAACCTGTCCTGGCCGTCATCTACGTCCCCTATATCCGGAAAATCTACTTCTGCGACAAGTGTACGGGCGCTTTCCGCAAGGAAGAGGTGGCCCCCGATCCGAAGGCGGAACTCACCCAGCGGCAGATCATGGAACAGGCCCAGCCGCTTCCGGTGGCCAAAGCCTGCAACGATCCGATCCGCATCGCCGTAAGCCGCTCGCACAACACCGAAGAGACCTTCGAACACATAGACCGGATGAAAGAGAAGTTCCCGAAGGCCGAAGTGATCGAACAAGGCAGCTCCTACAAATTCTGCCTGCTGGCAGAGGGAAGCATCGAGTACTACATCCGCACCTCCAACACCTACGAGTGGGACACCGCGGCCGGGGAACTGATCCTGTCGGCGGCCGGCGGAGAGGTGGTATCCCACCCCGACCGGCAGAAGCTGCGCTACAACAAGGAGTCGCTGCTCAACCCGCACTTCGTCTGCCGGAGCAAATTCATGCCCAATTAAATATTTTTAATAACACCCCCTTTTCATTTGCACCGGATTTCGTATCTTTGCGCCGAAATCAAACGGATGACAAAACCGAACGTCCACACGGGACGTTCAAAATGACGAAACAAATGGAAAAGAAACTGAAAGTAGCCCTGGTCGCCCACGACAACATGAAACTCGACCTGGCCGAATGGGTGGACTGGAACTGGGAAATCCTGCTCAAGCACCACCTGATCTGCACCGGGACCACGGGCAAGATGGTCGCAAAGACCCTGATGGACCGCCGGGGCGACAGCCAGCATGCACGCTTCGACATCACCCTGCTCAAGAGCGGTCCGCTGGGCGGCGACCAGCAGTTGGGATCGCTGATCGCCGAACGCTCGATCGACATGCTGATCTTTTTCTGGGACCCGATGCAGGCCCAGCCCCACGACGTAGACGTCAAGGCTCTCCTGCGGCTAGCCACCCTGTACAACGTGCCGACGGCCATCAACCGCTCCTCGGCCGATTTCCTGATCTCCTCGCCGCTTCTGGGAAGCGACTACGAACCCGTAGTGAAGGATTACAAAAGCTATATCGAACGGACGCTGGCGACCAAATAGACGGAACCCGCCGACCCATAAAGGGAATCGCCTGTCGAACCACACGCGTTCCACAACAAACCGTCCCTGCTTGTTAAGCAGGGACGGTTTGTTTTTATCCCGGCAGGCAAACCGCAGGAGTCTCTTCTCTCCCGCCCGACGCGGTATGCCCGCACCCGGACCTTCCTTTCAGAACGACCCGCCCCACGAATTTTCCGGACGACCGTTAGGAAGCAGCTTCGTCCGGGGATAAGCCGATTTATAATTGATTTTGAACTGGACGGGCAGCGTATATCTTACACGAACCGCCTCGCCCCGCTGTACTCCGGGCGACCAGCATTCCGACCGGCTGAGCACCCGTATCACCTCATCAGACAACGCAATATCCGGAGTGGACAACACCCGTATGGTCCCCAATGTTCCGTCCCTTTCTATAACAAACGACACTATCACATTCCCTTGTATTCCTTTCCTGGCCGATGCCACCGGATAACGGATACGTTCCATGACCCATCGGCGAAACACCTGAAGATCGCCCCCGTCATAGGAGGGCATACGCTCGGTGACGATAAACGGTTCGTTATCCTCCCGATAACGGAACAATTTTCCTCTCCGTAGAGACAAGGGAAGCGAATCACGGAACGTCACGGGCTCGCGCATCCACGTCCGGGCAGGCCTCAGCCGGGGCAGGGAATCCATCGCATGCAGTAAGACGCTCCGTGCTTCCTGCGACAACGCCGGATCGACTTCCACGTCCTTTACCTCACCTTTGTCCGTCACCGTATAGGCCACCCACGTAGAGCCGTCGGGCGTTCCTCCGGGCAAAACCACATGCCTTCCGAGCCACGAGGTCAGCGAAGGAATCTCTTTCGTCTTCAAGACCGGTCGTGCAAGCATCTTCACCCGACCTTCCGGCGTCTCCATGTAAAAAGGTTGGGGAACATTACGCCCCTCTCCCGGCACATAACACTGCGGATAGTCCCATACCACCCGTAACGTATCGGCGAAATCCACATAGGAATCGGCGTCGATAGCCGGCACCAATTTGGGCGGCAACCCTTCGAGCAGGCGCTGCAACGGTGCAATCAATCCGGCGGGCGCCTTATCCGGCAAAATCGAACAAGTCAGTTTTCCCGCACGGTCGACGGCATAAGCCACCCGTGCTTCACAGGCAACGGTATCGGAATAATCCTGCGGAAACGAAACTTTCTTGTTCAGCCACTCACCCAAGGTCACTGCGCGGACCTTATTTTTCAACGGCTGCGTCAATACGGGCGGGCGGAGAACGACAGACTGTTCGACCCATTGTACCGCCTTTTTCGGGCGGGCGACGGACGACAAAGGGAGTGTGAGCAAAAGCAAAAACACAAGAAAACTCGAGGTACGATACGGTTTCATAGGCAGCAGAATTTAGGTATTGGTCATCCAAGTTACACAAATTTTCCCGAAACCCATACGAAAACAGCAAAAAAACAACGCCGGTCTCTTTCGAAACCGGCGCCGCCTTCCACTAATTAATTACTTACTATAAAATATTGAATGATGAAATGTGTGTGTGTGCTTCCTTAAATCACGCCCTGCTCGACCATGCTGCGGGCCACTTTCATGAATCCTGCGATGTTGGCCCCCTTCATGTAGTTGATGTATCCGTCGGGCTCCGTGCCGAACTCCAGGCAGGCATGGTGGATCGACGACATGATCTGGTGCAGGCGGGCATCCACCTCTTCGCGGCTCCAGCTGATCTTCATCGAATTCTGGCTCATCTCCAGCCCGGACGTGGCCACGCCTCCCGCGTTGACCGCCTTGCCGGGCCCGTAGACGATCCGCTTCTCGATGAAGAGGTCGATCGCCTCGGGACGGCAGCCCATGTTCGAGACTTCGGCCACATACTTCACGCCGTTGGCCGCCAGCCTCTTCGCATCCTCGCCGTCCAGTTCGTTCTGCGTGGCGCACGGCATGGCGATATCCACCTTCACCTCCCACGGCTTGCGTCCGGGATAGAACGTCGAACCGGGGAACTTGTCCGCATAGGGAGCCACCACGTCGTTGTTCGACGCACGCAACTCCAGCATGTAGTCTATCTTTTCGGCATCGAGGCCGGCCGGATCGTGGATATAACCGTCGGGGCCCGAAATGGTCACCACGCGGGCGCCCAGTTCGGTCGCCTTGAGCGCGGCACCCCACGCCACATTGCCGAAACCGGAGATCGCGATCACCTTTCCCTCGAGTTTGTCCCCGGCCGTTTCGAGCATCTGCCGCACGAAATAGACCGCACCGAAGCCGGTCGCCTCGGGACGCACCAGCGAACCGCCGTAGGTCATTCCCTTGCCGGTCAGCACGCCCGTATTCTCCCGCGCCAGCTTCCGGTACATTCCGTACAGGTATCCGATCTCGCGGCCACCCACACCGATGTCGCCGGCAGGCACGTCGGTCTCCGGACCGATGTAACGCCACAGTTCGGTCATGAACGCCTGGCAGAAACGCATCACTTCCCGGTCGGACTTTCCTTTCGGGTTGAAATCCGAACCGCCCTTGGCCCCGCCCATCGGAAGGGTCGTAAGCGCATTCTTGAAAATCTGTTCGAATCCGAGGAACTTCAGAATACTGAGGTTCACGCTGGGATGGAACCTCAGACCGCCCTTGTAGGGCCCGATTGCATTGTTGAACTGAACGCGATAACCCAGGTTGACCTGAATCTGCCCCTTGTCGTCCACCCAGGGCACCTTGAAGGTGAAGATACGGTCGGGCTCCACGATCCGTTCGGCGATCTTGTTCGCCTCCAACTCGGGATGCTCGTTATAGGTCTTCTCCACGGTAACCAAAACCTCACGCACTGCCTGTAAATACTCGCTTTCGCCGGGATGCTTCCGCTCCAGTTCGGCCATCAGATTATTCACGTTCATAGCAAAACGGTTTTAAATTGTTATCAAAAGTAGTGATTTCTACTTTAAATCGTAAACATTTTTCATTATTTTTTTATCATTCGGTGCATTTTTATCCCGACAGATTCCGGAAAGCCTCATTCTGAACGACTTTCCGGTGCCGGCAGGACACGGCGAATCCTGCCGGCACCGGAAAGCGCAGGGAAAACGGATGAAAAAGACGCTAAGTTACCGGTATTTCACGACCGCCCGGTTCTTCCGGCCGTCCACGAAAATCCACAGGGGCTTGTCGAACCGCACGTGTCGGACGAACTCACCCTCCTCGACCGCCTCCATGGCATCCAAAGCCGCGATATCGAAACGGCCGTCGCCCATGAAGGGGTTGATCGTGAGATAGCCCACCCCGAACGAAGTGAGATTCTGGAAGAAATGGGTCCCCTGACTGGGCTCGACCCGGAAATTCTCCAGCCCGCACTCCACGATCACCTTCGCCTCGGAAATATGGGGCCACTTGACCGGAATGCCCAGCCACGGATCACTCGATCCCCAGCGGCCGGGCCCGACCAGCACATATCCCGTCTGCGAGGCCCGGAACGAACGGTTGAACCGCTCCACCTCCTCGGCCATCCGCTCGGTGTGCTTCGTATCGAACACGGACTCCTTTATATATACGATGTCGGACACTCCCTCCACGGCCCCGGCCCCCAGCGCGCTCTCGGCATAGATCAGCGCATCGTCCGTGTCGACTTCACTCCAGTCGAGGGTCGTCGTGTTCTGGGTGTCCACGATGGGACGTATCTGCAAGAAGTTGAACACTTTCTGCTCGCCGTGGGGGACATCCATGTTGAAGGCGAATTCCAGCTCCACCGGACAACGCATCTCCCGCTGCCCCATCTCCAGCAGGTCGGCGACGATCTCAGCCAGCGGAAAGGTATCGTACTTGAGCACCCGCGCGAAGGTGACGATCTTGCGCCCCTCGGTAAAACTGCTGTCCGAAATCGACTGGTTCTGCATGTCCCAGGTCGAGGCGACGTACTTCATGTTGCGGAACGAACGGGCCATCGGCGAATTGATCTCGAACCGGGCGAGGTTCACCGCATCGTCGATCGAGGTCTTGAACTCCTCGGGTTTCAGGCTCAGGGCGTACATCTCCCGCTGGGTGTCCCGCAGGGCCAGCTCGGGAGTCGAAAGCTGGAGCACGTTCTTCGGATATTTCGGAGAGAAGCGCAGGGTCTGCCCCCCCTCCACCACCAGTTTTCCGAGCCCGAGCGCCATGTTGACCACGCCGTCCTCCGGACGTTCGTCCCCGATGGGATAGAAGTTGATCGAACGGGCCACGCCCGAGGCCGTCGGAAAGAAATAGCCGTTGTCCTCCGTTCCGCACACCTCCTGGATGATGACCGCCATCTTCTCCTCACTCAGTACGTTGCCCGTAGCGGTGATATAGGCGCGGCTCGCGGCGAAGAAGACCGAAGCGTAGACGCTCTTGATCGCCTTGCCCAACAGCCGCAGCATCTGGTCGGTGTTGTCCGTCAGCGGAATCATGTAGGTGGAGTAGATTCCGGCGAAGGGCTGGTAGTGCGAATCCTCCAGTTTGGAGCTGGAGCGGATCGCCAGCGGCCCCCGGGCATAGCGGATATAGGCCCTCAACTCGGCGACCAACCGTTCGGGCAGACGTGAGGAGACGAATTCGGAAAGAATCTCGTCGTCGGAAATATCAGAGTTGATGACGTATTGCAGGCCGTTCTCCCGGATGAAACGGTCGAAGTAATCGGTGGCCACCACCACCGTGCGGGGCAGCATCACCCGCACCTCGGAATATTTGTCGTAGAAGTTGTACTTCTGCAACATGCTGTTCATGAAGGCCAGCCCGCGAGCCTTGCCGCCCAGCGACCCCTCGCCGATCCGGGCGAACCAGATGTAGTCGCTGTACGAATCGGCCTCGAAGCGCGCCACCACGCCCTGTCCCTGAAGAATGCGGTAGTCCCTGATCCGGTTCACGATCCAGGCCCTCAGCTCGGCCGTCGAGGGGAAGCTGTCGCTGGAAATGGAGCGGAAAGCCGCCGCCAGCGAGAAGAGCCCCCGGGCATACATCCACCGCGAGAGATGGTTCTGCCCGGCATGGTAACAGAGCACGTCGTCGGGAATCTCCTGCACCAGCTGCTGCATCTGGGTGAGGTCCTTGGCCTGGCCGATCACGACACCCGTCTTCAGATCGCGGAACACGAAATCGCCGAATGCGAACTCATGGCTGATATAGTCGCTCAGCTCCAGCAGCAGGGTCTTCGAATATTTGACGATGAACCCTACACCCAGCTCCCTGGCCACGCTCCGCATGCTCTCCTGCGAAGATTGCAGCAGGAAGGGCATCTTCGGATTATCCTTCTTGATCAGGCGGCAGAGGTCGATCCCCGCGTCGAGTTTCTCGTCCTCGCTGCGGTCGTTCTTGTGGATCACGAAGCCGACGTCCGAAATCACCCCGAGCAGGTTGTGCTTGTAGCGTTCGTAAAGCTCCACCGCCTCGGTGTAGTTCGTCGCCAAGAGGATTTTCGGACGGGCCCGCTTGCGGAGGGTCATCTGCTGCTCGTTGAGCGCCTCCTTCAGGAACTCGTTGCTCTGCTGGAGCACGATCTTATAGACGGCCGGCAGATAGGTCGAATAGTAGCGCACCGAATCCTCCACCAGCAGGATCGACTGCACGCCCACTCCCAGAATGTCGTTGTCGGCATTCATGCGGTCCTCGATGATCTTGATGATGGCGATGATCAGGTCGGCGTTTCCGTGCCAACTGAACATGTAGTCGATGCCCGAACGGTCCTCGTTCTCGATGCGTCGGTAGAGGTCCTTCGAATAGTTGGTCAGCAGCACCACCGGAATCTGCGGAAAATCGCGCTTGACGCGCTTGGCGAAAGTGAAAACGTCCATTTCCCCCACGTTGAACATGCTGATGACCAGATCGAACCCCCCGTCCCGGGCCAACGCTTCCAGCGCCTCGGCCGTCGAACTGACCCGCGTGAAGGAGGGAGGATTGCTCAGGTTCAGGTCGAGGTACTCGCGGTTGATCTGCGACTCGATCCGCCCGTCCTCCTCCAGCGTGTAGGCGTCGTAGCTGCTGCCGATGAGCATGATCTTGCGGATGCGCCGCTGCATCAGATTGTGGTAGTCGGTGGTGCCCAGCGCAGGCACGCCCCCTGTTCGAACCTCTTCCATAATTTTCCGGATAATCGGAACAAAAATAGCGGTTTTTCGCAAATTTCTCACCCGCCGGTCCCCTCCCGCACGGCA
Organism: Gallalistipes aquisgranensis; assembly: GCF_014982715.1. NCBI lineage: Bacteria > Pseudomonadati > Bacteroidota > Bacteroidia > Bacteroidales > Rikenellaceae > Gallalistipes > Gallalistipes aquisgranensis. The sequence continues at coordinate 1,950,290 of NZ_JADCJY010000001.1, forward strand.
TTTCCATTAATTTACTATCTTTGTACCACTCCAAACCGATCATCCGCATGAATACCTATACGCTCGAAGAGGTTTCGACCCCGCAACAGAAAAAAGAGTTCCTGAACCTGCCCAAACGGCTCTACCGTAACAACCGCGCCTGGGTCTGTCCGCTGGACGACGACATCGAATCACGGTTCGACCCCGCCCGCAACGAACTGTTCGCCGACGGGGAGGCGATCCGCTGGATCGCACGCGACGGCAAGAGCGAAGTGGTGGGCCGCATCGCGGCATTCTACAACACGGAGCTGGCCAACGCCGGCAACGAACAGCCCACGGGCGGCTGCGGATTCTTCGAGGCGATCGACTCGCAGGAGCTGGCCGACCTGCTCTTCGACGCGGCCCGGGAGTGGCTCGCCGCCCGCGGCATGGAGGCGATGGACGGCCCGATCAACTTCGGAGACCGCGACCAGTGGTGGGGCCTGCTCGTCGAAGGCTACGAACTGCAGCCCCTCTACGCCAATCCCTACAATCCGCCTTATTACAAGGCTCTTTTCGAGAATTACGGTTTCAAGAACTATTTCAACCAGCACACCTACCTGCGCAACCTGAAGGTAGGCGAGTTCAACCAGTCGGTCTACGAGCGTGTCAAGCGGCTCGAGGAGACTCCCGGATACCGGTTCGAACACATCAGCAAGCAGAACCTGGAGCAGGTGGCCGACGACTTCCGGCTGATCTACAACAAGGCGTGGGCCCTGTTCACGGGTGTCAAGGCGATCGACCGCGAACATGCGCAGGGACTGATGCAGTCGCTCAAGCCGATCATCGACGAGAAGCTCATCTACTTCGCCTTCTTCAACGACGAACCGATCGGATTCTTCATCATGGTGCCCGACCTGAACCGCGTGATCGGACGCTTCGGAGGCAAACTGAACCTCTGGAACAAGCTGCGGCTCGTCTTCATGCTCAAATGCACGCGGAAGGCCGACCGCGTCTTCGGCGTCATCTTCGGTGTGGTGCCCGAATTCCACGGCAAAGGGATCGAATCGGGCATGATGCACGCCTTCGAACAGGCGCTGGCCCGCGGAGAGGTCCACTACAAAACGCTGGAACTGGCCTGGATCGGCGATTTCAACCCCGTGATGATGCGCATGGTGGAAAACTACGTCTGCGCCACCAAGCACAAGATGCACACCACCTACCGCTATCTGTTCGACCGCACCAAGGAGTTCAGGCGCTGCCCTCGCATGGGCGTCCGCCGTCCCCAGTAATAGTAATCCCCCCGTATCCTTCGCCGACGACCGCCCTTTCGGAGTTGGCCCGGGAATTGCACCTGTTCCCGGAGAACCGAAAAACCGAAAGAGTATGGGAAACATGTTCTGTTACCAATGCCAGGAGACCGCCTTCGGCACGGGCTGCACGATCCGCGGCGTCTGCGGCAAACACCCCGATACGGCCGCGCTGATGGACCTGCTGGTCTACGCCGTGCAGGGTATCTCCGCCATAAACCACGCCCTGCACCGGCAGGGCCTCTCCTCCTCCGAAGCCGACCGCTTCGTGGCGGAAGCGCTTTTCGCCACCGTCACCAACACCAATTTCGACGACGCGGCCCTCACGTCCCTGCTGGAGAGGGCCTTCGCCCTCAAGGACGGACTGACCGGAACCGCCCGGCAGCACGGAATCGACCTGCCCGCCTACCGCCAGGTCACCCTTCATGTCACACCGGAAAACTATGCGGAAGAGGCGCTCTCGGCCGGCATACTCCGGGAGGCGGACGAAGACGTCCGGGCGCTGAAACAACTGGCGATCTACGGCATGAAGGGGGCTGCGGCCTATGCCTGCCACGCCCTGCGGCTGGGGATGGAAGACCCGGAGGTGTACGATGCCATGCAGACGGTTCTGGCCGAAACGTGCCGGACCGACGTCCAGGCGCCCGACCTGGTCGATCTGGTGGTCATTACGGGCGAATGCGGCGTGCGGGCCATGGCCCTGCTCGACAAGGCCAACACATCCGCCTACGGACACCCCGCGATGACCCGGGTGGAAATCGGTACGCGGACGAATCCCGGCATTCTCGTCTCGGGCCACGACCTGCACGACCTGGAGGAGCTGCTGCGGCAGAGCGAAGGGACGGGCGTGGACATCTACACCCACGGAGAGATGCTCCCGGCCCATTTCTATCCGAAACTGCGCAGGTATTCCCACCTGGCGGGCAATTACGGCAATGCCTGGTGGAAACAGACATGGGAATTCGAGAGTTTCAACGGACCTGTCCTGCTCACCTCCAACTGTCTGGTGCCGCCCCTGTCGAAAGCGGGTTACAAAGAGCGCGTCTACACGACCGGGCCGGCGGGTTTCCCGGGATTCACCCACATTCCGGAAGGACGGGACGGCAAACCGAAAGATTTCTCAGCCCTGATCGAACACGCGAAACGGTGTCCTCCCCCGATCCGTATCGAACAGGGATACGTCACCGGAGGGTTCGCCCACAACCAGCTGGCCGAACTGTCGGACCGGGTGGCGGAGGCGCTCCGCGACGGCCGTATCCGAAAATTCGTCGTCATGGCCGGATGCGACGGACGGATGCCCTCGCGCGAATACTACACGGAGTTCGCCCTCCAACTGCCCGAGGACACGGTGATCCTCACGGCCGGATGTGCCAAATACCGCTATCTGAAACTCAACCTGGGCGAAATCGACGGCCTGCCCCGCGTCTGGGACGCCGGCCAGTGCAACGACAGCTACTCGCTGGCCATCATGGCCCTGCGGCTGAAGGAGGCGCTCGGGGCGGAACACCTGAGCGACCTGCCGATCGTCTACAACATCGCATGGTACGAACAGAAGGCCGTGATCGTCGTACTCGCGCTCCTCAGCCTCGGAATCAAGGATATCCACCTGGGCCCCACCCTGCCCGCCTTCTTCTCGACGAACGTACGCCGCGTACTGCGCGAGGTGTTCGGCCTGAACTCGGTCTCCACCCCCGAAGACGACCTGAAAAAGTGGGTGAACGACGACCGCAGCACAAAAAAGGCACGGCACGTCCCGACCGTCTGAACCGTCCGGACGAAACGGTCCCGTCCGTCCCGGAAAACGATCGTCACCCCCGGCGGAAGAGATTCCGCCGGGGGTGAACCGATTAGACGGATATGCTCCGGACTTCCCCGCATTCCCCGCCGGAACGCGGCCGTTCCGCAAAGGAGATGCGCCTTCCGGCACCGTCACACGGCCGGAGCCAGGTATTTCACCAGCAGGTACCCGCCTCCGAGCAGCCACAGATAGAGCAGCGCCGCCAACAGGAAGGGTTTCGCCCCCGCCTTCCTGAACTTTTCGATACTCGTTTCGGTTCCCAGCGCCGTCATGGCCATCGTCAGCAGGAAAGTGTCCAGTTCATTGATTCCCTTCACCACGGCGTGCGGAAGCAGATCGAACGAATTGAACCCGATCACGGCCAGAAAGCCGAACGCGAACCACGGAATCGTGATTTTCCCGGGTTTCGCCCCTTTCTCCCCGCCGCGTCTGCCGCTCGAACGTGCCAGAACCAGCCCCATCACCACCAGCACGGGAGCCAGCAGCATCACCCGGATCATCTTGACGATCACGGCCGGGTCGGAGATTTCGGTTCCCATCGCATTGCCCGCCCCCACCACATGGGCGACCTCGTGAAGCGTGGACCCGGTATAGATGCCCATCTGGGAGGGGGTGAGATCCAGCATGCCCGTCCGGTACAGGATCGGATAAAGAAACATGGAGAGCGTTCCGAAAATCACCACTGTCGAAACGGCCACCGCCGTCTTGTGGGGTTCGCTCTTCACGACGGGTTCGGCCCCCAGCACGGCCGCCGCCCCGCAGATGGCGCTCCCGGTAGCGGTCAGCAGGGAGAGGTCGCGGTCCATCTTCAGCAGGCGCCCCAGGAGAATACCCAGTCCGATCGTCGCCCCCACGACGATCACGTCGATCAGGATCGCGGGCAGCCCTACGGCCACGACGCTCTGGAACGTCAGCCGGAACCCGTACAGCACGATTCCCAGACGCAACACCTGTTTCGTGCAGAAGAGGATGCCCGGACCCCAGGTCTGGGGCAGCCGGTTTCGCAGGCTGTTGGCGTAGAGCATACCGAGGATGATCCCGACGATCAGCGGACTGAACGACAGGCGCTGCACGAAGGGAAATTCGGCGATATAAAACGCGGAAAAGGAGAAAAGGGCGATGAGCAGAATACCGTGGAGGGTGTTGCCTTTCTTTTCGCTGAGCATGGCTGATTCGATTTTGTCCGTTTTTTTCACGGGCAAAGATACATATGCCGCCCCAGATTTCCCGCTTCCGTTTCGTTATCCGGCATAACCGCAGGTTATCGGATTTTCCTCCTGCCGAAAGGCTTCGATCTCCAGCGCCGCCGACGGTCAGCCGTACAGGGGCACCAGCGAGGCGAACCGCATGAAGTGCTCCGCCAGTTCGTGACCTCCCCCCTGGGGATGGACGAAAGCGAATTCCCGTTTCAGTTCCAGCCCGTTCACCTCCACGACCCTCAGGCGTCCCTCGGCCAGTTCCCGGGCCACGGCCACCACCGACACGATGGCATAGGCATCGCTTCCGGCCAGGAAGGACTTGATGCCCTCGGTCGTTCCCATCTGCAACAGAATCCGCAGTTGCGATAACCGGACGTGATGCGCAGCCAGGGCCTGTTCGATCACCTCGAGCGTTCCGGACCCCGTCTCGCGCAACACCAGCGGCAGCGAAAGCAGCTCTTCCAACGAAATCTCCTCCCGGGCCGCCGCATTGCGCGCACCGGTTACAAGCACCAGTTCGTCGTCGGCGAACCGCGTGTACTTCAATCCCGGCTGGTGACTGCATCCCTCCACCAGACCCAGGTCGATCCTCCGGTCGGACAACGCCTCCTCCACCTGCCGGGAATTGCCGGTCATCAGGGAGAGTTTCACGTCGGGATACCGCGCGATGTAACGGGCCATCACTTCCGGCAGCAGGTACTGGGCGATCGTAGTGCTCGCCCCGAGCCTCAGCTCCCCGTCGAAACTGTCCGTCAGCAGGTTCATCTCCAGTTTCAGCCGGCGGTATCCCTCCAGGATCGTCTCGGCACGGGCGAGCAGAAGCCGTCCCGCCCCGGTCAGGGCGATCCGGCCCCCCGACCGTTCGAACAGCTGCACCCGGAATAGGCTTTCCAGCTCCTGGATATGTTTGGTCACCGCAGGCTGGGAGATAAAAAGCTCCTGTGCCGCCTTCGTGAAATTCAACCGGCGGGCCACCTCCACGAACACCCGCAACCGAAAGTCGTCCATAGCCGAATCAAATAAAAGACCATATGAAAAAACCGCCTCGGACAACCCGGGCCCGCGGCGGCAAACGATTACTCCGTCCGGAGAGAAACCGGCCTACTCCAGATCCTTCAGCCAGCGGGCCAGCGAGGTCTGGAACTCTTTCTCGTACCTGAACCGAGTGTCGAAACCTCCCCAGCCATGTCCCCCCGTGGGATAGACATGCAGTTCGCCCGGTACGCCGTGTTCCCGGAGCGCCAGATAATACCGCACGCCGTTGGCGGGAGGCACTCCCCGGTCGTCGTCGCTCAGGGCGATGAAAGAGGTCGGGGTCTCCGCCGTCACCTGTTTTTCGTTCGAAAAAAGCTCCACCAGATCGGCTCCAGCATCTTTCCCGATCAAACGCTCCCGCGACCCGCCGTGAGTTGCACCGCCCATCGTGATCACGGGATAGACCAGCACGGCGAAAGCGGGCCGGTTCGCCTCCGAGGTAAAATGGGTGGCGGCCGTCGAGGCCAGGTGCCCCCCGGCCGAAAAACCCATGATCCCCACCTTCTCCGGCTCGACGTTCCACTCCGCAGCCCGGCGTCTCACCGTCTCCAGCGCCGTCTGAGCATCCTTGAGCGGAATATCGTAATGACCGTTGGGCATGCGGTACTTCAGCACCACCGCAGCGATCCCCTGCCCGGTCATCCAGCGGGCCACGGCGTGTCCCTCCTTCTCGATGGCCAGCCGCGCATAGCCGCCGCCCGGGCAGATCACCACGGCCCGGCCGGTCGCCGCCGCCCTTTCGGGCAGGTAGACATACAGCATCGGGGTCTGCACGTCCGCCACCCGTCCGCTGTCCACCCAGTATTCTCCGCTTTCGAATCCGGCACTTTCGGCCGGGCCGTCGGGATAGAGCGGCAACTCCAACGGCTGCTGCGCATGGAGCGCCAGCATACCCAACCATGCCATTCCGGTCAGCAACAGATTTTTCATACCGATCCCGTTCCGTTCTCCGTCAGAAAGGCAGGTCGTCCACCGTGTCCTCCTTGTAGGTTCCTCCGTCGGAGGCGCTCTCCAGCGGTGGCAGGTCACGCACGGGAGCGGCGGCAGGCGCATCCGCCGCAGCCCACGGAGCGGGCGAACCCGCCGGGGCGGCCGGCTCGGCGCCTTTGCGCATCACCTTCCATGCCTGCAGCGAAGTGTACCACTTGTTGTTGAACTCGCGCGACTCCACGTTCACCGAGAGCGTGTAGGCATCGCCCGGTTTCATCGAAGCCACCTCCTGAGCCCGGTCGCCCCAGAAGGTGATGCAGACCTTGCGGTTGAAATCGTTGGGTTGGTCGAAAACGACCTCCTGACGCACCCACTCTCCTTTGGCGCTCACGCCGCGGACGGGCTCCAGCACTTTGAAAACAACGACATCCAGTTCCATATCTTCCGTTCTTTTTTCCGTTTTCGTTACTACTCTTCCACGATTTTGATACTCAGGATCAGATCGCCTTGGCGGATCGCGTCGATCACGTCGAGCCCCTCCACCACCTTGCCGAACGCCGTGTGCACGCCGTCCAGATGGGCCGTATTCTGACGGTTGTGGCAGATGAAGAACTGCGACCCGCCCGTGTCCTTGCCCCGGTGGGCCATCGACAGCACGCCCCGGTCGTGGTACTGGCGGGGAGCCGACGTCTCGCACTTGATCGTATAGCCGGGACCGCCGGCACCGGTACCCAGCGGGCAACCGCCCTGGATCACGAAATCCGGAATGACCCGGTGGAAAGTCAGTCCGTCGTAAAAACCGCTTTCGGCCAGTTTCACGAAATTGGCCACGGTGCCGGGCGTCTCCTTCTCGTAGAGCTCGGCCTTCATGTCACCCTTCTCGGTGCTTATCAACGCATATTTCATAGTTCGGATTCAAAAAAATTCATACAATCGGTTACAATACACAAAGGTAACAAAAAAACGCACAAAAAAGACGGCGACCCCGAAAGATCGCCGTCCGTTTTTCCGGTTCAGGGCTCCGACTACTTCTTGTCGGCCTTTTTCTCCTCTGCAGGACCGGGCATCACGTCGAAGAGCTCCACTTCGAACACCAGCGCCTGGTTCGGGCCGATGCTCTGGGGTGCCTGTTCGCCATAGGCCAGGTCGGCGGGAATCCACAGTTTGATCTTACCGCCCTTGCCGACGAGCTTCAGACCCTCGCCCCATCCCTTGATCACGCGGTTCAGCGCGAACTCGGCCGTGTCGCCGCGGTCGTAGGAAGAGTCGAACACCTTGCCGTCCTTCAACTCGCCCTTGTACATCACGCGCACGGTATCGCTGTCGCCGGTAGCCTTCACGTCGCTTCCCGGGGTGATGATCTCATAAAGCAGACCGCTCTCGGTCTTCTGGATGTTCTTGTTCTCCTTCTCTACCTTGGCCAGGAACTCTTCGGACTCCTTCTTGGCCTTGGCGGGCTTACGCACGGTGAAATACTCGCGCAGGAACGCGTAGGAAGCCTCCTGGTCCAGTTTGGACTTATTTTTCAGCACGTCCTTGATGGCGGCCGACACCACGTCGATGTTCAGCGTGCTGTCCACGTTCTTGATGTAGGAACCCAGGTCCACGCCGATCGCATAGGCCAGCGAATCCTGCTCCGATTTCAGCGAACCGGAACCCGAGTTGCAAGCGCTGAAAATCACAGCCGTTGCCCCCAGAAGAATAAAGATCTTTTTCATTTGGAATGGTTTATTTTAATTAATAATCGGTTTTCCCCGCATAATAGGTGCAAACATAATCATTTATGACGAATTTCGCTCCATTTTCCGCCATTTATTTTGCGACCGGGCCCGTTTTGCCGCCGGGCCGGTCCTTTTTCGCCAGCAGGCCTATCACGACCGCTCCCAGCAGCGCGGCGCAAAGCGAAGCCGCCAGCACGGCGATCTTGCCCGGAGCCACGAACGGCGTCCCACCGAAAGCCAGGTTGTCGATGAAAATCGACATCGTGAACCCGATGCCTCCCAGACAGGCCACGCCCCAGAGCACCCGCCAGCCCGACTCCTTCGGCATCACGGCCACCCCGGTCCGGATGGCGATCCAGCTGGCCAGCACGATCCCCAGCGGCTTGCCGGCCACCAGCCCCCAGAAAATACCCGCCCCCATCGTCGTCCCGAAAATCTGCAGGTCGGAGAACGATTCGAGCGACACGCCCGCATTGGCCAGCGCGAACACGGGCATGATGAGGAAATTGACCACGGGCGTCAACGCATGTTCGAGCCGCTGCATGGGGCTGATCGCCTCACCCGCGATGCGGCGCAGGGCATACAGGTCGTGGAACTGCCGGTGGTTGGAGAGCACCTCCACCCCTTCGCGGTCGTTATGCCGGAAATTCTCCAGCAGGAAGCGCGACTTGTAGAGGAAATATTTCCGGCCGTAGCGGGGATCGGACGGAAGCGTCATGGCGATCAGCACCCCCGCGATCGTGGCATGGATGCCCGAATGAAGGAAAAGCACCCATAGCAACAGGCTGGGAATCATATAATAGCGCATCCGGTAGACCCGGAAACGGTTGAGCAGCACCAGCAGCAGGAATACGCAGGCGGCCGCAGCCAGCGCGGCGAAATTGATCTCCGCCGTGTAAAAAAGGGCGATCACCAGAATAGCCCCCAGGTCGTCCACGATCGCCAGCGCCGTCAGGAATATCTTCATCGAGACGGGCACCCGGCTGCCCAGCAGCGACAGCACGCCGATGGCGAAGGCGATGTCCGTCGCCATCGGGACACCCCATCCGGCGACATAGGGCGTTCCCCGGTTGATCACGGCATAGATCAGCGCCGGAACGACCATGCCTCCCACCGCCGCGGCCACGGGCAGGGCAGCCTGCCGCACGCTGGCCAGCTGCCCGGCGATGATCTCCCGTTTGATCTCCAGTCCCACCACGAAGAAGAAGACCGCCATCAGTCCGTCGTTGATCCACTCCTCCACCGTGTGCGAAAGGGCGAAGCCGTCGAACCCCACGGTCAGCCTCGACGACAGCACGTGGTGGTAGGCCTCCCTCGTGGCATCGAGATTGGCCAGCACCAGCGCCACCGCGGCAAAGATCACCAACACCACGCCGCCGGCCCAGAGACTGCTCATGAAATAGTCCCTGCGTCTGTTCCACAGATAAAAAGCGCGCCTGCGGCGGAAACTCACCTCTCTTGCCATATCACACGTTATTTCGGATTGCTCTTCAGCGTAAAGTTACAGAGTTTGTACAGGACGCGGGCCCCCACGTTGGCATCCCATTCGTTCTCGTGGTCGGCGGCGGGAGCCACCTCGCACAGATCGAACCCGACGATCCGGCGTCCGGAAGCGACCACGGCATCCAGCAGGAAGACCGCCTCGTGGAACGACAGCCCCCCGGCCACGGGCGTCCCCGTGTGCGGACAGAGTTCGGGCGAAAGGCCGTCTATGTCGAAACTGACATAGACCTTCGCCGGCAGGCTCTCCGCGATCCGGGCGCACTGTTCCCGCCAGGTCATCCCGCCGAAACGGTTCCGGGCCAGCAGGTAGTCGTCGAACGACACCACGCGGGAATCGCTCCCGGCCAGCGCCTCTTCCCCGTCGCAGAAGTCCCGCACGGCCACCTGCACCAGCCGCTCCACTCCGGGCACCTCTTTCAGCACGTTGTACATGATCGAGGCATGGGAATAGTCGAACCCTTCGTACCCGGCCCGCAGGTCGCGGTGCGCATCCACGTGCAGAACGCCCAGCGCCCCCTCCCGTTCGGCCAGCGCCCGCACGAAGCCCAGCGGCGTACTGTGGTCTCCTCCCACGAGCCCGACCAGGCGGCCCCGGTCGAGCCACGAGGAGGCTTCTCCGTAGACCCGGTCGTTCAGCCAGCGCGACCCCTCGTTGATCCGGGCGATCTTCCGTTTCACATATTCATCGCCCGTCGAACCGCCCGATTCCAGATGCGACATCACCTTCTGGGCGTCGCCGCGCAGGAAAATGCTCCGCTCCTGGATCGAGTAGTCGATCCCCACGGTCCCGATCCCCTCCCTCCATCCGCCGGGATGGAAGCCGTCGTAGAGATCGAGCTGCGAGGAGGCGCCGATGATCGCATCGGGCCCGAAAGCCGCCCCGCCCCCGTAGGATGCCGTCACGTCCCACGGCACGGAGAGCAGCACCAGCCGCGACTCCTCCGCCGTGCAGGGCAGACCGAAGTAGTTTCCATTGTCGAGTCCCGTTCCGTCGGGATCAAAATCTTTCATCTCCATAAAAGAGCTCTGCATAAAATATACCTCTTCGCCCGCAAAAGTAATAAAAATACGATTCCGACGCAGCCCGTATCCGATACGGCGTTCCGGAACCGCCCACTCTGAAACCGTTCATTTAACTTCACCGAATACCTGGAAGGCCCCACGCCACAATACGGATCGGAAAAAATTTACGACAATAAAGATTCACAATACCGTTTTTTTTCGTAATATTGTCTTATTCCGTAGCGCCAACGACGTCCAAACACACCGATTTACAATCCATACCAAACCCCAATAGCGATCACCGCGATAAACCGACCTGAAACACATGAAAGGAAATCTTATCGGCCTGGATATAGGAGGCACGAAATGCGCTGTCATATACGGCCAGTTCAACGGTCAGGATATGAAATTAGTGGACAAAACGATCTTTGCCACGACCCATGTCAACGAAACCATCGAAAACCTGATGCGAGAGACCGAAGCGCTGATGCAAAGACACGACCTGGATAAAACGAACGTCCGGGCAATCGGAATCAGTTGCGGAGGACCTCTGGACAGTAAAAACGGAGTGGTAATGTCTCCCCCCAACCTGCCCGGCTGGGACAACATTCCCATTACCCGGTTAGTGGAGGAACGCCTCGGTATCCCCTGTGCGATTCAGAACGACGCCAACGCCTGTGCCCTGGCCGAATGGAAATTCGGCGCAGGTCATAACTGCCGCAACATGATTTTCCTCACCTACGGTACCGGATTGGGGGCAGGACTTATCATAGACGGGAAACTATACACCGGGACCAACGACAATGCGGGTGAGGCGGGACACATCAGACTGGCTGAATTCGGCCCGGTCGGATACGGAAAGTCTGGATCGTTCGAAGGTTTTTGCAGCGGAGGAGGCATCGCGCAATTGGCCCGCGACTACGTATCGGAAAGATATCAGATGGGGCAAAAAGTCCCATGGTGTCCGTCGGACGACATTCCTCGTCTGACAGCGAAAAAGGTAGCGGAAGCAGCGGCGGAAGGCCACGAACTGGCACTGAAAATTTACAGGACTTCTGCCCGTTTCATGGGAAAAGGGCTCTCCATTCTGATCGACTTGTTAAATCCCGAAATCATCGTACTGGGAAGCATATACAGCCGGAATGAAACGATGCTCAAACCGTTTATCGAAGAAGTCATCCGGGAAGAGGCGCTGCCGTTAGCCGCAAATGTCTGTTCGATCAAAGCCGCCGAACTGGGAGAGAACGTAGGCGACTATGCGGCGCTTTCGGTCGCTTTCAATTCTCTGCACAATTAAACCTCCGGCAACAACCAGGACAGTTTCAGACAATTATAAATAAAAACTATAATTCCAGAAAAAACTATAAGAAATATCACAATACAACGCCTTCCGGAAACGTTTTATAGGCGAATCTTTAATATAGTTGCGACAACATAGGTTAAAGATTTTTTAGTTTTTTTCATAATCAATACATTAAGTTGGGTGCTTCCGCCGCGGGTTTTCCGCGGCGGAAGTTTTTTTGTGGTACGGAATCTGTTTTTAATCGCTATCTTTGAGCGTATGAAAATCGTAGCGGATCGGGACATACCCTTCCTGAGGGGGATTCTGGAACCTTATGCGGATGTGGTCTACCTGCCGGGAGCGGCCATCTCCGCCCGGGATGCAGCCGATGCCGACGCGCTGATCGTCCGGACACGGACACGGTGCGACCGGACGCTGCTGGAGGGTTCGCGGGTGCGCTTCATCGGCACGGCCACCATCGGGTTCGACCACATCGACCGGACCTACTGCGACGCGCACGGCATCGCCGTGGAAACGGCCGCCGGATGCAATGCCCGCGGCGTACTCCAGTGGGTCGCCGCCGTCCTGGCCTTCGCCGCCCGGCGGGAGGGCTGGTCCCCGGAGGAGAAGACGCTGGGCGTCGTGGGAGTCGGCCATGTCGGATCGCTCGTGGCCGGATACGCCCGCAGATGGGGGTTCCGCGTATTGTGCTGCGATCCGCCCCGGCAGCGGGAAGCATCCTCCGGAGACACCGGATACGCCCCGGGCGATCCGCTCTCCCCGGCCGGTTTCGTCCCGGCGGAACGGATCGCGGAGGAAGCCGACATCGTCACGTTCCACGTCCCGCTGACCCGCACGGGAGCGGACACCACGTTCCACATGGCCGACAGCGGATTTCTCGCCCGGATGAAGAGCGGGGCCCTGCTCCTCAACTCCTCGCGGGGCGAGGTCGTGGACGGGGAAGCCCTGCGGGAGGCCCTGATCCGGGACGAGGGACTCCCGGCCGAGGAACGGCTCCGCTGCGCGATCGACACCTGGGAACACGAACCGGCCATCGACCGCGCCCTGCTCCGCCGGGCCCTGCTGGCCACGCCCCACATCGCCGGTTACTCGCGGCAGGGGAAGGCCAACGCCGCCTCGATGATCGTCCGCGCCCTCGCCCGCCGCTACGGATTTCCGCTCTCCGACTGGTATCCTTCGGCCGAAGTCACGCCCTGCGCCGCCCGTCCCATCGGCTGGGAGGAGCTACTCGGCACGATCGGGGACCGTTTCGACATCGGGGCCCAGAGCCGGGCCCTGAAAAGCGCCCCGCAGGAGTTCGAGGCGATGCGCGACCACTATCGCTACCGCGAAGAATATTTTTAGGGAATAACTCCTATCTTTGCGGCAGTCAACACTCAAGATTCCGATATGTACCGACACATTCTACGACCGATTCTTTTTCTGATCTCCCCGGAACGCATCCACCGCATCATCGTGGCGATGCTGAGACTGTGCCACTACCTTCCCGGCAGCCGGGCCCTGCTGCGGGCCTGCTTCGCCTGCCGCCACCCGTCGCTGGAGCGGGAAGTGTTCGGCATGAGGTTTCCCAACCCCGTGGGGCTGGCTGCCGGATTCGACAAGAACGGCGAAGTCTACCGCGAAATCTCAGCGCTGGGTTTCGGATTCGTGGAGGTGGGCACCGTCACCCCCAAGCCCCAGCCGGGCAATCCGCGGCCCCGCCTCTTCCGTCTGCCGGAAGACCGGGCGCTCATCAACCGCATGGGTTTCAACAACCACGGCATGGAGAACATGGTGCGCAACCTGCGCAACCGAAGGCCCGGCCTCATCATCGGCGGCAACCTGGGAAAAAATACGCTGACCCCCAATGAGGAGGCCGCCGCCGACTATCTGAAGCTCTTCCGCAGCCTCTATCAGTACGTGGACTACTTCGTAGTAAACGTCAGCTGCCCGAACATCGCCAAACTGGGTTCGCTGCAGGACAAGGAACACCTGCGGGAGATACTCGACGGACTGCTGGAGTTCCGGCGGGGCCAGAACCAGTACCGGCCGATCCTGCTCAAGATTTCGCCCGACCTGACCACCCCGCAGCTCGACGATGCGATCGGCGTGCTGGTCGAAACGGGCCTCGACGGCATCGTGGCGACCAATACCACCACCTCGCGCGAGGGGCTCTCGACCGATCTCAAAACCGTGGCCGCAATCGGCAACGGAGGACTGAGCGGAGCACCGCTCACCGAACGGGCGCTGGAGATGGTGCGCTACATCCACACCAGGACCGAAGGCCGCTACCCGATCATCGGCGTGGGCGGCATCATGACGCCCGAGGACGCCCGACGCATGCTGGAGGCGGGAGCGAGCCTCGTGGAGGTCTACACGGGATTCATCTACAACGGCCCCGGTTTCGTGAAAAAAATATGCAAACACCTGAAAGCCTCTTCCGGAACGCAGGGAAACCGTAATGTAAAGTAAACACGGCAGGATATGAAAGCGGAAATCATCACCATCGGCGACGAAATCCTGATCGGACAGATCGTCGACACCAATTCGGCCTGGATCTCCGGGCGGCTCAACGAGGCGGGCATCACGGTCGGCAGCAAGATTTCGATCGCGGACGACCGTGGGCAGATCACCGCCACGATCGACGAAGCGCTCCGGAACAACGACCTGGTGATCGTGACGGGCGGTCTCGGCCCCACCAAGGACGACATCACGAAAAAGACGCTGGCCGACTACTTCGGCAGCCGGCTGGTGCGGCACGAACCCACCTACGAATTCATCCGTGCCCTGATGGCCAAACGGGGCATCGGGTTCAACGAACTGAACCGGGCCCAGGCGATGGTCCCCGAGTGTTGCACCGTGCTGATGAACCGCAACGGCACGGCTCCCGGCATGTGGTTCGAACGGGAGGGCAGGATACTGGTCTCCCTGCCGGGCGTACCGTTCGAGATGATGCCCCTGATCGACGACGAAGTGCTGCCCCGCATCCGGAAACACTTCGCGCTGAAATCGGTCGTCCACAAGACGGCCATCACGTTCGGACTGGCCGAATCGGCCCTGGCGTTGAAAATCGCCCCGTGGGAAGATTCGCTCCCCACGTTCCTGAAACTGGCCTATCTGCCCAACCCCTCGCAGATCAGACTGAGGCTCTCGGCCTACGACGTGGACCGCGACATGGCCCGCGAGGAGATCGACCGCCAGTTCGCCCGGCTCGAGAAACTGATTCCGGCCTATGTGATCGGTTACGGCGATGCCACCGTAGCCTCGGCCACGGCCGGGCTGCTCGTCCGCCGGGGCGTGACGCTCGCCGTCGCCGAATCGTGCACGGGCGGAGCACTGAGCGGCGCGTTCACGGCCATGCCCGGTGCATCGTCCTATTTCGCGGGAAGCGTGGTGGCGTACAGCAACTCCGTCAAGGAACGGGTGCTGGGCGTAGACCCGGCCGACCTGGAGCGCTACGGAGCCGTCAGCCGGCAGGTGGCCGAACAGATGGCCGCCGGCGTACGCCGGATCACGGGGGCCGACTACGCCGTCTCCACCACGGGGATCGCAGGTCCCACGGGGGGCAGCGAGGAGAAACCGGTCGGCACGGTCTGGATCGGCATCGCCACGCCGCAAGGCGTTTCGGCCCGGAAGATGGTCTTCGGGCATCTGCGCCAACAGAACATCGAACGGGCCGCGGCCAACGCAATCAACCTGCTGCGGCTCACGCTCACGGGCGACGAAAACACACCGGTACAACAAGGTCTGCTGTAATCCCGGAAAGGGGCTCCGGCAACTCTGCGAACGGGGATAGCACACCTCCGCCGCCTCCTGCAGCCGGAGCGTGTCCGCTCCAGGCACAATAACAGGAACAAATCGCCGAACCTGCCTATTTTCCGGAAAACGGAATCCGAAAACCATATAATATGGGACGCGGACTTGCCGTTTGCCAAAAAAGATGTATATTTGCACTCCCTTAGGGAATAAATAACTAAGAACAGACACAATGAGAATTTGCGAAATCACTGGAAAAACGGCTGTCGTGGGCAATAACGTGGCCCACTCGAACACCCGTACCAAGCGTCGCTTCAATCCCAATTTGAAGACCAAACGCTTCTGGCTGGAGGAGGAAGGCAGATGGATCACCCTCAAGGTATCGGCTGCCGGAATCAAAACCATCAACAAAAAAGGGCTGAGCGCCGCTCTGAAAGACGCTGCCGCCGCCCGGAAACTTTATTAAACCACAGGAGGTAAACAATGGCAAAAAAAGGAAACCGCGTTCAGGTGATTCTTGAGTGCACCGAACAACGCGAGAGTGGTCTGCCCGGCATGTCGCGGTACATCACCACCAAAAACAAGAAGAACACTCCCGACCGCATGGAGCGCCGGAAGTACAATCCCATCCTCAAGAAAGTAACCCTACACCGGGAAATTAAATAGTAAGTGAACCATGGCAAAGAAAGTAGTAGCAACGCTGAAAACGGGTTCGGGCAAGAACTTTACCAAGTGCATTAAGATGGTTAAATCCGACAAGACCGGCGCTTACGCCTTCAAGACGGAAGTCGTACCCAACGACCAGATCAAAGAGTTCTTTGAGAAGAAATAAGGGTAACCACTCTTAATACAAAGGGCGCTCCGGAAAACGGGAGCGCCCTTTGTGTTTCCGCACCTTTCCGCGACGGGAACGGCCCGCCCTTCCGGACAGCGGAGGAAGAGGCTCCGCCCGGAAAGGCGAATGTGTGAAAAAGCAAAATTATTTATTACTTTTGCGAGAACCGAATCAAGCGAGAGACATGGGACTGTTCGATATTTTCAAAAAGAAGAAGGAAGAAGAGCGGCAGTCGGCGCCGGAAGCCGCCTCCGCCCGGAACAACGACCTCACCGCAGGGCTGGAAAAGACCAAGGAGGGCCTGTTCGGCAAACTGGCCCGCGCCGTGGCGGGCAAATCGAAGGTGGACGACGAGGTGCTCGACCAGCTGGAGGAGGTGCTCATCACCTCCGACGTGGGTGTGGAGACTACCGTGAAGATCATCCGCCGGATCGAGGAGCGCGTGGCACGTGACAAGTACATGAACTCTTCCGAGTTGCAATCCATCCTGCGCGAGGAGATCACCGCCCTGTTGCAGGAACGGGACGGCGAAGCGGAAGATTTCGGACTGGAGGTGCGCGAAGGCACGCCTTTTGTCGTGATGGTCGTCGGGGTGAACGGAGCCGGCAAGACCACCACCATCGGCAAGCTGGCCGCCCAGCTGAAGAAGGCCGGGAAGAAGGTGTGGATCGGGGCGGCCGACACGTTCCGGGCCGCCGCCATCGACCAGCTCCAGGTGTGGGCCGACCGCGCCGGAGCGACCATGATCCGGCAGGAGATGGGTTCCGATCCGGCCTCGGTGGCGTTCGACACGCTCAAATCGGCCGTAGCCAACCACGCCGACGTGGTGCTGATCGACACGGCCGGACGGCTCCACAACAAAATCGGACTGATGAACGAACTGACCAAGATACGCAACGTCATGGCCAAAGTGATTCCCGACGCACCCCACGAAGTGCTACTGGTATTGGACGGAAGCACAGGGCAGAACGCCTTCGAGCAGGCCCGGCAGTTTACGCAGGCCACGCAGGTCACCTCGCTGGCCATCACGAAACTCGACGGAACGGCCAAGGGGGGCGTCGTGATCGGAATCAGCGACCAGTTCCGGATTCCGGTACGCTATATCGGCGTAGGCGAGGGGATCGACCAGTTGCAGCTGTTCGACCGCCGTTCGTTCGTCGATGCGCTGTTCGGTTAGACGTTATTCCGGCAGACCCTGCCGACCCGGAAGAGAAAAGACTCCCGACGACATTACACCAATTCGACATAGAAGCATGAAACGGATCATCCCGGCCCTCCTTTTCGTCGGCCTCCTTACCGGCTGCGGTTCCGGCAACAGGACATCGCAGACCGCGGCAGAAACCGCAGACACCACATTCACGGTCGGCAGCGACCGGGACAGGCACGGCTGCATCGGTTCGGCCGGATACACATGGTCGGAAGTGCGCCAGGAGTGTATCCGGCCGTTCGAGGCCGGCGTGCGCATGCTTTCGGCCACCGATCCGGAAGCCACGCTCTGCGCCTACCTCGTCTTCAGCGCCGACTCCGCGCAGGCCGAACTTTTCCTGCCCGACAGGGAAACGACCGAAGTGCTCGACCGCAGGAACCTGCCTGCAGGAGGACACGCCTGGAACGTCGAGGACGACGACACGTTCAACGTCCGCCGGACCGCAGACCGCTGGATCATCGAACGGCGCGGAACGACACTCTACCGGCAGGAGTAAGCCGGGGCGCCGCCGGCTGTTCCCGTCTGCACGCCCGCACTCTGTCCGGCCGCAGGAAGAACCGGGAAACGGAACAGCCCGCCGTCGTGCGAAAAACGCCGGCAGGGACCGATCTTCAATGAAATTACCCCGCCGCAGACATCTGCGACGGGGTAATTTCCGTATACGGAAGCCGACATGCGGTCTCCGTCCCGCGACCGTACGGTCCTATTTGCCGGCCAGCGGCGAGGGGGTCGTGTAAACCCGGGCGGCCAGGTCCTTGTCGATCATGTAGAGACCCATCTTGCTGTCGCCGACCATCTTCAGCTGGTCGATGATGTCCTGGGCATTCTCCTCCTCTTCCACCTGCTCGTCGATGAACCATACGAGCATGTTCGACGTAGCCAGGTCCTTCTCGGCCTCGGCCACACGGCAGAGATTCTCGATCATGGCCGTCACCTTGCGCTCGTGAGCCAGCGTGTCCTCGAAAGAGGCCAGCGGCGAAGCCCACTCGGTATCGACGGCAGCGATCGGAGCCAGCTCCACGCGTCCGCCGCGCGAAAGCACGTAGTTCATGAAAATACGGGCATGGTCCTGCTCCTCCTGGAACTGGATATAGTACCAGTTGGCCACGCCCTTGTAACCTTTGGCCGAAGCGTCCATCGACATCGAAAGATAGAGATAGGCCGACCAGAGCTCGGCATTGATCTGCGCATTCAGCGCCTTTTCCACATTAGGATTCAACATAACAACAGACATTTAAAATTCGACATTTTTTCTGCAACACAAAGGTATGAAATATTTCGGTCGTTTATCATCTTTATTTTTCATACTTTTGCCCGGAAAGAGAATTTTCACGTTCGGCATGAAAAAGAAAAAGATCAATATCGTCACGCTCGGCTGTTCGAAAAACCTGGTCGACTCCGAACAGATCATGACCCGGATGGCCGCCGCCGGCTACGAACCGGTCTTCGACTCCGACTCCACGGATGCCCGCACGGTGGTCGTCAACACCTGCGGCTTCATCGGCGACGCAAAAGAGGAGTCGATCGAAACGATCCTGCGGTTCGCACAGGCCAGGAGCGAAGGGCTCATCGACAGGCTCTACGTGATCGGATGCCTGAGCGAACGCTACCGCGACGAACTGCGGACCGAGATTCCCGAAGTGGACGAATACTTCGGCGCCCGCGACCTGGCCGAAATCGTCCGGGGACTGGGCGCCCAGTGGCGCGACGAGATGCCCGGCGGACGGATCATCTCCACTCCGTCCCATTATGCCTACCTGAAAATAGCCGAAGGGTGCAACTGGGGCTGCGGATACTGCGCCATTCCCCTGATCCGGGGGCGCCACGTCTCCGTTCCGATGGAACGACTGCTCGACGAGGCCCGCAAGCTGGCCGAGGGGGGCGTTCGCGAACTGATGGTCATCGCCCAGGACACCACCTATTACGGGCTCGACCTCTACGGCCGCCGACGGCTGGGCGAACTGCTCCGCGCCCTCTGCCGCATCGACGACATCGAATGGATTCGGCTCCACTACGCCTATCCAGCCCATTTCCCCGAAGAGGTCATCGAGGCAATGGCCGAAGAGCCGAAAATCTGCAAGTACCTCGACATCCCCCTGCAACACATATCCGACAGCCAGCTCCGCGCCATGCGGCGCGGAATCACCCGGGAGGAGACCCTCGCGCTCGTCCGGCACCTGCGTGAAGCGGTTCCCGGCATCGCCCTGCGCACGACCCTGCTGGTGGGATACCCCGGAGAGAGCGAGGCCGATTTCGCCGAACTGGAGGAGTTCGTGCGCCGCACGCGGTTCGAACGGCTGGGCGTTTTCCCCTACTCCGAGGAGGAGGGGACCTACTCCGCCACACAGCTCTCCGACAACGTGCCCGAAGAGGTGAAACGGATGCGGGCGGAACGGATCATGGAGATTCAGAACAACATTTCGAGGGAGG
Organism: Gallalistipes aquisgranensis; assembly: GCF_014982715.1. Taxonomy (NCBI): domain Bacteria; kingdom Pseudomonadati; phylum Bacteroidota; class Bacteroidia; order Bacteroidales; family Rikenellaceae; genus Gallalistipes; species Gallalistipes aquisgranensis. Next base: position 1,970,256 of record NZ_JADCJY010000001.1, read on the forward strand.
AGAACGTTAAAAGGGTGGGACAGCGCCTCCGTGTGATCGTCGACCGCAGGGAAGGCGAATGGTGGGTGGCCCGCAGCCAGTACGACTCGCCGGAAGTGGACGAGGAGATACTGATTCCGGCCGACCGGGAACTCGAGACGGGCAGGTTCTACGAGGTTCGCGTCACAGGTGCGGAGGATTACGATCTCTATGCGGAATTATTTTGAAATTTCGCGGATTTTGATTATTTTTGAAGTGTTAACGTGAACCGCGTGCATAATGGCTGAGTCACCTGTTATTATCGAGACGATCCGGGAGAAGATCGAACGCATCATCGCCGAGAACCGGCGGCTGCGCGAAGAGTCCCGGAATCTCGTCCGGCAGAGGGACAAGCTCAAGGCCGGAAACCGGGAACTCACCGCACGGATCGCCGAACTCGAACGGCGCATTTCCGTGCTGGAGTTGAGCAAAGGCATGGCAGGCGGCAGCGACGACGCGAAGCTGGCCAAGGCGAGGGTCAACCGTCTGATGCGGGAGGTGGACCGTTGCATTGCCCTGCTGAACCGGGAGTGAGCGAAGTATGGAACAGAAGTTGAACATAAAACTGACGATCGCAGGCAAAAGCTATCCGCTGAAGATCGACCGCGAGAAAGAGGCAGTGTACCGCCGGGCGGAAAAAGAGGTCAACGCACTGGTTTCCATGTATAAAACGAGTTTCCGGGCCGAACCCGAGGACTATCTGGCCATGGCGGCGCTGGGTCTGGCGGTGAACAACGTGGAGATGGAGCTCAGCCGCAGTCTGGGAGAGGATATCGACAGACTGGTGGAGTTGGACAAGGAGTTGGATCAATATATAAACAACGAACTGTAACAGACGTTCTTTACATACGAACAGGAATATGCCCGCATAGATTCCTTTTAGCTTTGCGAAACTCAACACTTTAAAAATTGGGGTTCGACTCGGTCGGTCAAAAGCAGGCCTTAACCCTTCGGGGTGCACCCTCTTCACAATGGTGCCGTTGGACGTTTGCGACCGGATGCCGGAGGCCCCACAAATGACGATCGGGAGATTCGTCAAACAAGAAAAGGAAACTTTATGCGGGCTTTTTTCATATAACCCCGATAACACTATTAATCCAAATATTAATCACTTCAGTTCTTTAATTTATTAATAACACTCAAATGGGTACGATAACAATAGTCATAGTGGCCGTTATCACCTGTGCGATCACCGGAGTGGCATCCTATCTCATCATACGCAAGACGACCGATCAACGCAGACGGACGATCCTGAAGGAAGCCGAAGCCGACGCAGAGATGATCAAGAAGGAAAAAATCCTTCAGGCCAAGGAGAAGTTCATCCAGCTCAAAGCCGAACACGACCGGGCTGTGAACGAACGAAATACGAAGCTCAACCAGCGTGAGCAGGGGATCAAGCAGATGGAGAGCAACCTCCAGCAGCAGCAGTCCGAGCTCGAACGCAAGAACAAGGAGGCCGCCCAGGTGCGCGAGCAGATGGAGTCGCACATCCAGGCACTCGACCGCCGCAAGGAAGAGCTCGACAAGCTGATCCGCGAACAGAACTCCCGCCTGGAACAGATCGGGGGCATGAGCAGCGAGGAGGCCAAGAACATTCTGATCGAGAACATGAAGGCGGAGGCCAAGGCCGATGCCGCCACCTACATCAACGAGACGATCGAAGAGGCCAAGATGAGCGCCAACAAGGAGGCCAAGCGCATCGTGGTGCAGACCATCCAGCGGGTTGCCACCGAAACCGCCATCGAGAACTCCGTCACGGTGTTCAATATCGAAAGCGACGAAGTGAAGGGACGCATCATCGGGCGCGAGGGACGCAACATCCGGGCACTGGAGGCGGCCACGGGAATCGAGATCATCGTGGACGACACGCCGGAGGCGATCATCCTCTCGGGCTTCGACCCCGTCCGCCGCGAAATCGCCCGTCTCGCCCTGCACCAGTTGGTCACCGACGGACGCATCCACCCGGCCCGCATCGAAGAGGTGGTCGCCAAAGTGCAGAAACAGATCGAGGAGGAGATCGTGGAAGTGGGTAAACGCACCACGATCGACCTGGGCATCCACGGACTGCATCCCGAGCTGATCCGTCTGATCGGAAAGATGAAATACCGTTCGTCCTACGGGCAGAACCTGTTGCAGCACTCCCGCGAGACGGCCAACCTCTGCGGCATCATGGCCGCAGAACTGGGCCTGAATCCCAAGACGGCTCGCCGGGCCGGACTGTTGCACGACATCGGCAAGGTGCCCGACGATGAACCGGAACTCCCGCACGCTATCATCGGCATGAAGCTCGCCGAGAAATACAAGGAAAAAGCGGAGGTCTGCAACGCCATCGGCGCCCACCACGACGAAATGGAAATGACCTCGCTGATCGCCCCGATCGTCCAGGTATGCGACGCCATTTCCGGCGCCCGTCCCGGTGCGCGGCGCGAAGTGGTCGAATCCTATATCAAACGGCTCAAGGAGATGGAAGACATCGCCATGTCCTATCCCGGCGTGATGAAGACCTATGCCATCCAGGCCGGCCGCGAACTGCGCGTGATCGTCGGCAGCGAAAAGATATCCGATCAGGATGCCGACCAGCTCTCGCACGACATCGCCAAGAAGATCCAGGACGAAATGACCTATCCCGGACAGGTAAAGATCACCGTCATCCGGGAGACCCGTTCGGTAAGCTACGCGAAATAGCTTCGGCACGGCTATTTCACCCACAACCATGGGATACCCTACTTCCCGGGTGATCTCGACACAAAACAGGGTGTCTGCAAGTTGAGCAGACACCCTGTTTTGTGTCGAGCGCCGTACCGTAGGAAAAAATTCGGCAGGTATTCTAACCCCTCCAAATACAATTAGACCTTTATCTAAAATAATACAATACCCATTTATAACATAATGTAAGCCGACGTTTTATACGCTTCGTCAAGGTCGCTCCGCCAACCACTCCGCTAACAGAAGACTCCATCGTTCCGTTCAGACTTCCCTGTTCCGCAACAGGCGGGAAGGTCCAATATAAACGGAACAACCCGTCATTTTGTAATCGGTTCAAAAATATATCGAAAGAAGTGTCGCACTTATGCACTGAAACGAAGTTCAGAATCGTCCGAGCCGCTGCCTGATTGATCACATAGGCTCCCGTACATTGGACATAATCCGCCGTATAAGTAACAACGCCCGGTTTTCTCCTACTTCTGGGTATGAGCCGCAGACAGGAAGCCTCTAATCCGACATAAAACGGCTCTTTATCTGTCGCCCTCTCCCGAAGCACTCCGGCCATTACCTCCCCGAATCGCTTGGTAAAGGAGATATCATCTTCCAACACCAAGGCCATATCGATATTTTCCTCAACGATTTTCCGATAAATCAACAGATGTTTCAAGGCACAGGAGGTCGCAGGAATAGGGGCATATAAATCTTTTGAAAAATAATGATCCAATATCCGACCATCAATATCCTCCACATCGCCGTCCAACATCAGTTCATATTCGATGTTCAACCCGACAAGCATACGATGGACGCGGGTCAGTCTATCTTCATAGCCTCTTTTTACATGGAGAACAAACGTTTTTACCATTTCGACAACCTCGACCATCCGACCCCCGATGGCGATTAATCAGAAAAAGAAAGTGTGGAGTCGTAGTCTATCTGAACGGAGGCTCTGGTAAGCCCAAACACAAATAAACAATACCCCACACTTAACTGTATATATCAAAATGACATACACACATCAAGTGATAAGTGAGATTGTTATCCTTGTGTTTTTGAAATTTACCAGATTTATGAAGTAAAGGTGTGGAATGAAACAAGAGCCAAACAAGTGCAAATAAATACACTAATTTACAGTGTATTATATGGAGTTTGATGTTTTCTGTTGTTTTCATTCTTTTCAGTTGATTGGTTCTTTTTCGGTACATTTTTGTTTCTTGTTTGTTTCTTGATTCGCGGGATTCTTTCTAACTTTACGGCAGAATAACAGGAATAAAGGAGGAACCATGCCGCGTATAAAGAAACCTTCGAAAGTCAAGGAGCCGATTCGACTTCGGATGAAGGAACTGGCTAACGGAAACAAGAGCCTGTATCTGGACATTTACCGCAACGGTAAACGATCGTATGAGTATTTGAAGCTCTATATTATCCCTGAAATCGACCATAATGCCCGTAGACAGAATCAAGCGACAATGGCTGCCGCCAATGCCATCAAATCGAAGCGTATCATCCAACTTACCAATGGCGAGGCCGGAATCGAACACAGGGAAAAGGTTCCTCTTTTAGACTGGATGGAGGCCTACAAAGAGAATCAGGCGAAGCGTGGTAAAAAGGACGGGAACCAAATCATGGTAACTATCCGCATACTGAAAGATTTTGCGGGTGAAAGCATGACAATGGATCAGGTCGACAAGGCATTCTGCCAAGAGTATATCGACTATCTGCTGACGGAGTATCGTCCCAAAGGAAAACGGGTGTCTAACTTTACGCTTCACACTTATTACCGTATTCTGAACGGAGCTTTGAATGCCGCCGTTCGTGCGGACATTATCAAGTCCAACCCATTTACAAAGATCAACAACTCGGATAAGATACGCTTGCCGGAGAGCAAACGCTCGTATATGACCATCGAGGAGGTTCGGGCATTGATTGCTACTCCGATGAAGAATGAGGCCGTAAAACAGGCTTATTTGTTCTCCTGCTTCTGTGGATTGCGAATAAGCGATATTATCAGCCTGAAGTGGAAAGATGTATTCGTCGATAGGGGACAGTATCGTTTGGCAGTCTCCATGCAGAAAACCAAAGAGCCGATTTATCTGCCGCTTTCGCCAGAAGCGATAAAGTGGATGCCGGAACGAGGAGACAAGACCTCGGAAGATCACGTCTTCGACTTGCCGAGCCCAACGACGATAAACCTGCTGCTCAAACCTTGGGCAAGAGCGGCAGGCATAGACAAGCGTTTTTCATTCCACACGGCCCGGCACACGTTTGCGACGATGATGCTGACGCTTGGCGCCGACCTATATACAACCTCGAAACTGCTTGGTCATGCCGACGTGAAGATGACACAGGTGTACGCCAAAATCATCAATCAGAAAAAGGACGATGCGGTCAATCTGGTAAACGGATTGTTCGACTGAATCACGAGCGGTTCTTTACACCGGCGCGGGCATATATATTTTAGTTTACTTTAATATCTATATATAGGGGAGAAAAACTAAAGTAAACCGTTTTCGTGCAAACAACTGAAAGAAAATCGGCGGTGAAAATTTGAGCCAAATACGGGCTTTTGCCGCCTTGTATAAAAGGGAACAAGTGGTTGCCCTCCGGCCAATGAAAAATATCTCTGAATAAGCTGTGGGAAAATGTTGCCTGACTCGGATATAATGGGTTCAGTTTCTTCTTTCTTTTCCCCTTTTATTGCTTAACAGATGTGCGTGTCGCCGGAGAAACTCCGATGGCAATTCTGTGTCTAATTATACCAACCTGTTTGCCACTAATAATCAGTCCTGCATTGGACAACGAGACTGCCTCTGCTTGCAGATTGTGTGGCAGCCCTCCAGCCGCTCGGCGGCTGGAGGGGTATTAGGCTACCCCGAAAGAAATCTTGTAGCACACGGGCAAGCCTGGAGACAATCTGCTTTGGCAGAAGTATGGTTCAAAAAAGAGTGCGGGCATTTGTCATAAATCCACTGAATCTATTCACAAATATCGTGAGAGAAGATCATTGCAAATGTTAAAATACTTTCTTCGAATTACATTGATTGAATAATTTTCAATATCTTTGTTTGCAATCCCAGTTTGTAACAGGAATGAAAGAGATTAACCGATTGAGAATTATTCTTGCGGAAAAGAATAAAACAGGGAAATGGCTGGCGGAACAGTTGGGCAAAGACCCTTCGACCATATCGAAGTGGTGTTCCAACTCGTCGCAACCGCAACTGGATACGGTGATTCGTATTGCAGAGTTGCTGGAAGTGGATATTAAGGAATTGATAAACAGATAATATATGGCAAGAGAACAGGAGCGTGCGGAACTTCACCGCACAATCTGGCAGATAGCTAACGACTTGCGGGGAAGTGTCGATGGGTGGGATTTCAAAAATTATGTCTTGGGAATGTTGTTTTACCGCTTCATCTCCGAGAATATTACCGCTTTTATCAATGCGGAAGAGCACCGGGCCGGGAACGAGGACTTTGATTATGCCGAATGTTCGGACGAGCAGGCCGAGTTCGGACGTGAAGTGACCGTGCAGGAGCGGGGTTTCTACATCCTTCCGTCGCAGCTCTTCGGCAATGTGCGCAAACGTGCCGCGGCAGACCCCAATCTGAACGAAACGCTGAATAATATTTTCCATGCCATCGAAAATTCGGCCAAGGGTGCAGCGAGCGAGGATGACATGAAGGGCCTGTTTGCTGACATCGATGTAAACAGCAACAAACTCGGAGCGACAGTGCAGAAACGCAATGAGACGTTGGTGAAGATTCTCGATAAGATCGGCGATATGAAACTCGGCAATCTGGCCGATAACCAAATCGACACCTTCGGCGACGCCTACGAGTTTCTGATGACGATGTATGCCAGCAATGCGGGAAAATCGGGCGGCGAGTTCTTCACGCCGCAGGAGGTCTCCGAGCTTCTTGCCCGTATTACGCTCGTCGGGAAAAAACAGGTGAACAAAGTGTACGATCCGGCCTGCGGCAGCGGTTCGCTGTTGTTAAAATTCGCCAAAGTGCTCGGCAAGGAGAATGTGCGTCAGGGATTCTATGGGCAGGAGATCAATATTACCACCTACAATCTTTGCCGCATCAACATGTTCCTGCACGATATCAACTACGAAAAGTTCGATATTGCACTGGGCGATACGCTGCTTGCCCCGAAACATTGGGACGATGAACCGTTCGAGTGCATCGTCTCCAATCCTCCTTACTCGATCAAATGGGTCGGGGATGAAAATCCGTTGCTGATTAACGACCCGCGGTTCTCGCCTGCGGGTATTCTGGCTCCCAAGAGCAAAGCCGACCTTGCTTTTACGATGCACATGCTTTCGTGGCTGGCTACCAACGGCACGGCGGCCATCGTCGAGTTCCCCGGTGTACTCTACCGAGGCGGAGCTGAACAGAAAATCCGCAAATACCTGATCGACAACAACTACATCGACACCGTCATTCAGTTGCCGGCCAATCTTTTCTTTGGCGTCGGCATTGCTACCTGCATCATCGTGCTGAAGAAGAGCAAAAAGGACAATGCAACGCTATTTATAGATGCCTCGGGCGAGTTTATCCACGAAGGTAACAAAAACAAACTTTCCGACGCCAATATCGCACGGATTCTCGAAGCATTCGTCGCACGCAAGGATGATGCGCATTTTGCCCGTCTGGTCGGAAACGAGAAGATCTCCGGGAATGATTACAACATCTCGGTTTCGTCATACGTCGAACAGCCCGATACGCGCGAAGAGGTGGATATAGAGGCGCTGAACCTGCGTATTGCAGAGATTGTCGCACGTCAAAACGTGCTGCGCACGGCTATCGACGCGATTGTGTCCACATTGTAAAACGGAATGAATATGAGCAATAAAGAGATAACGATTCGCAGTTCGGCCGCCGAATACCTGACCTTCGTAGCGGCTACGGGTGAAAATCCCTCCCGCGTGGAACTCCGGTATGAGGATGAAAACATTTGGCTGACCCAACGAATGATGGCGGAGCTGTATGGGGTGGATGTACGCACCATCAACGAGCATATCCGGAAAATTTACGACGACAACGAATTGTCCGAGCCGGCAACTGTCCGGAATTTCCGGATAGTTCAAACCGAAGGCAGTCGTGAGGTCTGCCGCGAAGTGAAACATTATAGTCTCCAGATGATTATCTCCGTGGGCTTCAAGGTCAATAACGAGCGTGCCGTACAGTTCCGCAAGTGGGCAAATGCGGTTGTCAAGGACTACACCATACAGGGATGGGTGATGGACGACGAGCGGCTGAAACGGGGCGGTACGGTGCTTACGAAAGACTATTTCGAGAAGCAGTTGGAGCGCATCCGAGAGATTCGTCTGTCGGAACGTCGTTTTTACCAGAAGATTACGGACATTTACGCTACGGCCATCGATTACGATCCGACGGCAAAGGCCACCCAGCGCTTTTTCGCTGCGGTGCAGAACAAGATGCATTACAGCGTGCATGGGCACACGGCGGCGGAGTTGATCTATCAGCGTGCCGATGCCGACAAGGAGCACATGGGACTGACGACATGGGAGGGTGCGCCGACGGGCAAAATTCACAAATACGACGTGACGGTTGCCAAAAACTACCTTACGGAGGAGGAGTTGCAAACGCTTGGCCGCATTGTTTCTGCCTACCTCGATCTGGCGGAGATACAGGCCATGCGCCATATCCCCATGACGATGGAGGACTGGGAGAAACGGTTGAACGGCTTTTTGTCGCTGATGGATCGGGAGGTGCTTGCCAATGCCGGCCGCATCTCGGCGGAACTGGCCAAAGCCCATGCCGAGAGTGAATGGGAGAAATATCGCATTGTTCAGGATCGTCTCTATACGAGCGATTTCGACCGCTTCGTGCAACTGGAGGAGCGTGCAGCCGACAAGGAGAAAGGAGGTGAGCAATGAACCGTATCGAGGAGATGATTCGGGAGTTGTGCCCCAATGGGGTAGAATATAAAGCATTGGGAGAGATAGGATACTTCTATGGAGGACTAACTGGAAAGGGGAAAGACGATTTTAAAAATGGTAATGCTAAATTCATTACTTACATGAATGTGTACTCCAATCCTGCGCTGGACATGAATATTACTGATTTTGTCCGAATCATAGATGATGAAAAACAGAATAAAGTTCGATATTGTGATATTCTTTTTACCGGCTCTTCTGAAACGCCAGATGAGTGTGGTATGTCTTCCGTAGTTACAGAACATATCGAAGAAAATTTATATCTAAATAGTTTTTGTTTTGGATATAGATTAAATCAGCCGTCTTTGTTTAATCCTCATTTTTTGAAACATTTATTTAGAAGTTATGAACTTCGCCGACAGATTGCTTTGACTGCAAGTGGAGTTACCAGATTTAATGTGTCGAAAAAGAGATTTGCTAAAATATTGATCCCTGTACCTCCTCTTGCGATTCAGAATGAAATCGTAAATATCCTTGATAAGTTTACGGAACTGGAGGCGGAACTGGAGGCGGAACTGGAGGCACGACGGAAGCAGTATGAATACTATCGCAATAAGTTGTTGAATTTCAATGGATTTACCCTCCCCCAGAAAATTGAGGTGAAATGGCTGACAATGAGTGAAGTATTTGAAATTAAAAATGGATATACACCTTCCAAGGCAAAGCCAGAATATTGGACAAATGGTACGATTCCCTGGTTTCGCATGGAAGATATACGTACAAATGGACGAATATTGGAAGATTCGATACAACATATCACACCCGAAGCTGTAAAGGGCGGTCGATTGTTCCCTGCTAACTCGATTATTTTAGCGACGACGGCGACAATCGGTGAACACGCTTTGATAATTGCTGATTCGCTGGCAAATCAGCGATTTACGAATTTGTCAATTCGTAAATCGCTTGCCGATGAATTGGATATGAAGTTTTTCTTTTATTATATGTTCATTGTCGATGAATGGTGTAAAAACAATACGAATACATCCGGGTTTGAATCGGTCGATATGGTTAAATTCAAAAAGCTACAGATTCCCATTCCTCCAATGAAAGAACAGCAACGTATCGTTGCCATTCTCGATAAATTCGAGACATTGGTAAACGATATTTCGGAAGGACTGCCCGCCGAAATTGCCGCCCGCCGGCAGCAATATGAGTATTATAGAGACAGACTACTGACTTTTCCAAAACATATAAACTATGATGAATAATGAGAAAATAAAGGGGGTAATTTATATTTTAACCAATCCTTCATTTCCTGATTTTGTTAAGATAGGTTATGCACATAATATCGAAAAGCGACTTAAGCAGCTGAATCGAAGTGAAACAATCCCTTTTGCATTCAGGGTGTATGCCGTATACCACGTGAATGGTGAACTAACTGATAAGGAACTGCATAAACTTATCGACAAACTCAATCCAGATCTTCGCACTATCGAGAACTTTGATGGAAAAGAAAGAGTGAAAGAGTTTTATGCAATGTCCGTCGAGGATGCCTATAGCTTATTGGAATCGATTGCTAAAATTAGCGGAACGTTGGATCGGCTACAGCGGCTAACGCCTGAAGGTCATGAAATTCTGGATGAACAAATAGCAAATGAAGTGCGGGAAACCGCAAAGCGTGGCCCATTCCGTTTCAGCGCTTTTGATATTCCGGTAGGGAGTGAACTTTCATTTATCGAAAATCCTCAAATAAAAGCAATAGTTGTGGATGATCGTCATATTGAATACAATGGAGAAACTACCTCACTTTCTGCTTTGGCCCGCAAACTCAAACAATTTGATCACCCAGTGCAGGGGCCATTGTGGTTCAGCTATAAAGGAGAAAAACTCGCTGATTTAAGAGACAGAATAGAATGCCATCATAAGTCCAAGTAGGTTTAATAAGTAAAATTATTATGAACAAGTACAACCTTGTTGCTGAAAATCCCGAAAGTACAGTCGTCAGTGACTACCGGGCAGAATACCGCACGGAAAAAGAGTACCAGTCGGAGGCCGATCTCGAACGGGCATTTATCAAGCTGCTGACCGAACAGGCATACGATTACCTGCCGATTCATACCGAAACGGAGTTGATTGCCAACCTGCGCCGTCAGTTGGAGAAACTCAATCACTATACGTTTACGGATGCCGAGTGGTCGCGTTTCTTTACGGGTTGTCTTGCCAACAAGAACAGTGGAATTGTAGAGAAGACCGCCATCATTCAGGAAGACCATGTGCAGTTGCTGACGCGCGACGACGGAACAGTCAAGAATATCTACCTGCTCGACAAGGTCAATATCCACAACAATTCGCTCCAGGTCATCAACCAATACGAAGTCGATGGCGGGATACGCTCCAACCGTTACGATGTTACCGTATTGGTGAACGGCCTGCCGTTGGTGCACATCGAACTGAAACGCCGCGGCGTCGACATCAAGGAGGCTTTCAACCAGATCGACCGCTACCAGCGGGAGAGTTTCTGGGCCGGCAGCGGATTGTTCGAGTATGTCCAGATATTCGTCATATCGAACGGAACCTATACCAAGTATTACAGCAATACCACGCGCCAAAGCCATATCAAGGAGGCCGCCTCCGGCGGAATCCGCTCCAAAAGTCGGCAAACGAGCAACAGCTTTGAGTTCACCTCGTGGTGGGCAGATGCCAACAACCGGCCGATTACCGACCTGATGGGTTTCGGCCGCACATTCTTTGCCAAGCATACGTTGCTCAATCTGCTGACCCGGTACTGCGTATTTACCTCCGACCGGATGCTGCTCGTCATGCGTCCCTATCAGGTTGTAGCGACGGAACGCATCTTGAATAAAATCAACGTGGCCAACAGTTACAAACGCTACGGTACGGTAGAAGGCGGCGGGTATGTTTGGCATACGACGGGCAGCGGCAAAACCCTTACTTCGTTCAAAACGGCACAGTTGGCGAGCAAACTGCCTTACATCGACAAGGTGCTGTTTGTGGTCGACCGCAAGGACCTCGACTACCAGACGATGCGCGAGTATGACAAGTTTGAGCGAGGGGCAGCCAACAGCAATACGAGTACGGCGATTCTGAAACGTCAGTTGGAAGACCCGGCGGCGAAGATCATCATCACGACCATTCAGAAACTTTCGGTCTTTATCGGCCGTCATGCGGAACATCCGGTCTTCCAGCAAAAAATCGTCATCATTTTCGATGAGTGCCACCGTTCGCAGTTCGGCGACATGCATACGGCCATCATCCGAAAATTCAAACGTTATTTCCTGTTCGGGTTCACGGGTACGCCGATATTCGCCAAAAATGCCGTAGGCGGAGGAAAGCCCAACTTGCGGACAACGGCACAGGCTTTCGGAGACCAGTTGCATACCTACACGATTGTCAATGCCATCAATGACAAGAACGTATTGCCGTTCCGCATCGAGTACGTCCGTACCGTCAAGGAGAAAGAGGAGATTGAGAATTCGATGGTCTGGGACATTGCCCGTGAAGAGGCATTGGCCGACAAACGGCGTATTGCCAATATCGTTGCCTACATTCTCCAACATTTCAATCAAAAGACGAAACGCACGGCAAAATCTTATGAATTCCATGCTGTGACAAACATCGGCGAGGTGGCTTCAGCCGGTCGTCGCAATAAGGTCGAAGAGGTAAAACAACGAACACGTCTGACGGGCTTCAATTCAATTTTCGCTGTCTCTTCCATTGATACGGCCAAGATGTACTATGCCGAGTTCAAACGTCAGATGGCGGAGCTGCCGAGTGACCGGCGGCTGAAAGTGGCGACGATATACAGTTTTGGCGTCAATGAGGATTCGGACGATTTTATCATGGATGAGAATCCCGAAGATACGAGTGGCTTGGATCAGAGTTCCCGCGATTTTCTCGAAAGCGCTATTGAGGATTACAATGCGATGTTTGCTACATCATACGATACGTCGAGCGATAAATTCCAGAATTATTACAAGGACGTATCCCTGCGGATGAAGAATCGGGAACTGGATTTGCTGATTGTCGTCAATATGTTCCTGACGGGTTTTGATGCAACGACACTCAATACGTTGTGGGTCGACAAGAATCTGCGGATGCACGGGCTGTTGCAGGCCTATTCGCGTACAAACCGTATTCTGAACTCGATCAAGACTTTTGGCAATATTGTATGTTTCCGCAATCTCGAAAAGGCTACCAACGAGAGTATTGCGCTATTTGGAGATAAGGAGGCCGCGGGCATCGTGTTGCTCAAAACCTTCGATGAATATTATAACGGTTATACGCAGAATGATAAGGAAGTTCGCGGTTATGCGGATTTAGTCAGCGAACTGCAGATGAAGTATCCAGCCGGAGAGCAGATTGTCGGAGAACAGAACAAAAAGAGTTTTGTGCGATTATATGGGGCAATTCTGAAACTGCGGAATATTCTCTCGACATTTGATGCTTTTGCTGGACGTGAAATATTGACCGAACGCGATGTGCAGGATTATCACAGTGCATACATTGACCTGTACAATGAGTTCCGACCTCAGAAGCATGAAGCGGAGCAAATCAACGAGGATTTGGTTTTCGAGATGGAACTAATCAAGCAGATAGAGGTCAATATCGACTATATTCTGTCGTTGATTCGCAAGTACCACGAAGAGCACTTGCAGGATAAGGAGATTATTGTAACGATTCGTAGGGCGATCGACTCAAGTGTTGACCTGCGCAACAAAAAGGAGCTGATAGAACGGTTTATCGAATCTCTGACGCCGGAATCAGAGGTGGATGAGGACTGGCTGGCTTATGTTGAAGAGCAGCGTCGTGCCGAGTTGGATCGGATTATCGTTGATGAGAACCTAAACAGTGAAGAGGCTTACAAGTTTATGGATAACGCCTTCCGCGACGGGTTTGTACAGACGACAGGGACAGCGATAACAAAGGTTCTGCCACCTGTATCCCGTTTCACCCCTACGGGTGACCGAACAAAGAAACGCGAAACCGTCATTGAGAAACTGACTGCGTTTTTCAATCGGTTTTGGGATATAATGTCATTAAAAACAGAATAATAATAAAGATATGGGACTTTTTTCAGAAAGATATGGTTACACCAAACCCTCCGATGTAATCATTAGAGAACGGATTACTCCGGAAATACAAAATGCAATTTGTTCATGTTATGATAAATTACACAAATTCTTTATGAATTCGGGATCGTACATGCATGTGGACGAGGCATATCTGGAGATGGAAAAGTATTTGTGGACTTATTTTTTGAATAACAGGGAGGGAAGTTTTTCTGATGGACGTCATTATCATATTGTTGCAACTGATTTTATAGAAAATAAAAATAATTCCTGGTATCGAAAATTAGATATAGTCGAATGTACGATTAAATATCTTGCAGAAGTCGACGCAATACATAATAATTGGAGAGCGCCTGTTAGTCAGGCATTTATTCGTCAACTCAATTTCGAGTTTGAACGCTTGAATTTCGCCTATCGTGTTGTTGGACAGGAGATTGTTGAGATGACGTCACAAAGTGAGATTACAGCGATAGAGGAAGCCTTAGCAAATAGTTCTCATAATATCAAGATGCACCTTAGCAGAGCTTTGGAATTATTTGCACAACGTCCGGATGGAGACTATCGTAATTCAATTAAGGAGTCAATATCTGCAGTAGAAGCATTTTGTAGAGAAAAGACAGGAGAAAATACATTAGGCAAGGCATTGAATCGAATGGAAGCCAATGGAATTGTTTTTCCCCAATTGTTGAAGGTCGCTTTTGATAAATTATATGCATATACAAACCAACCGGATACCGGTATCCGGCATGCTTTGATGGATAATGAAGGGGCATACACTCCAGCATCAGAGGAAGCGTTATTTATGCTTGTTTCGTGCTCTGCTTTTTTAAATTATCTATGTAAAAAAATCAATTGATATGGATATATTTAAATGGGAACTACTTATAGCATGTTTCCTTTTAGGAGCCTGTACAGCAAGTTTTGTATTGTTCTTATTTTGTGATATCAATGTCTACCGAAAAAATAATTTGACTACTATGATAAACAGAATTTTAATGTGGATACCTCGATTATGGTATCCTTTGATTCTGATTCTTTCTACCGTTTATGTCTGCTGTAATTTTTCGGACTGTCTTAATTTTCAATTTTTCTCTGATTTTCAGGGTGATAATCTAATATTTATTGTTTGTTTGTTATTGTGGATTTTGCCATTATTTGATAAGTTCGAAATATTTGGCGCCAATTTTAAATTGCGATGGCAGAATGAGGTATCGCAGAAGGCTGCGGATGAAGCAATTAGGATGCAAGGTGCAAATGGCGCAGAACAATTAGAAAACATGATTAATGAACAGGAGGGCAAAGGACATGTGGAATAATAAGCCAATACAGCAAGTTATCGACCAAGGGTTAAGATTGTTACAAAGCAATCAAGTGACAGATTCTACATATCAAATCTGGGTCGAATATTCAAAGTCCATGTTGAATATTGCAACAAATAATCCGACAATATATTCCAATTATTTATCGGTTATTTTGGCCGCTTCTAATCCCAGTATGCAACCCAGTCAGCGGTTAAGTATGTGTTTACAATATTTAATAAATATTCAACCAATCATATAATGCTATAAAATGCAGGGGGCTTAAAATACTGATAGCAGCGAAAAGAAAAAATACAAACTTTACTTTATGCCCATCTTATATATATTCATTAAAGTAAAGTCAAACAAAGGGAAAACAGATGGCTGCGCCAAAACTTATTGGTTACAGCCATTTTCTTTTGGCTGCATTGTTGAACAAGCTGAATAAATTCAGTTTACTTTAGTCTATTAGCTCTATATATAAGCTAAACGAAAGTGGTAGTGTTTCAAACAGTGTGTCTGGGTTAAGTCCTCAGACCTCTTAGTTTTGCAAATATATCAATTTATTCGTTACCTCATCGGCAGGCATGCCTGCCGATGAGTGTTTTTTATTCGTCCGGGAACAGGACCTTGTCTAGGTCAATTCTCGGCACCTGCCTCAGGTAGGACTTCTTGTCCATGGCTGTCTTCCCCATAAGCAGGATGACAGACTCTTCGTTAGGCATCGCACCGCGCATTCTCGTGACCCTCCGGAAGTCCTTCTGCAGCCGCTCTATCCAGTTCGTGGTGTATATCATCGACTGGATGCGATGGTCGTAGTTCAGATAAGTGAAGTACGCCTTGTAGGAGGCGTCCTCGCCGCGCCTTTTTATGCCCCTGTAGTGCTTGCCCCATTTGGAACAGAACTGCTGCCATTCGCCCCATGCCTGCTCTACGGTGTAGTTCCTGTCGCCTGTACGGAACACCTGCCGCAGGTCTTCCGCCACTTCGCCCTTGTCCCCGTTGCGCACATCGCTTATGATGTTGCTTTTCAGATGGGTGGTGCATCTTTGCAGCTTAGTGCCGGGGAACACCTCGCTGATGACATCCTCCAGGCCCTTGAGACCGTCCGCACAGACAAGGCCTATCTTCCCGACACCACGCTCATAAAGGTCGTTCAGCATCTCGCCCCAGCCCAGGGCACTCTCCGTAGGCTTGTTGAAGATTCCAAGCACTTCCCTTGTCTTGTCCTCCCTCACCGCCAGGACTACGTAGAATGCCTCAGTGTCCACGCTCCGCTTCCTGTGGATCTTGATGTGCACGCAGTCGATGAACACCACCGGATAATAACTCTCCAACGACCGCTCCAGCCATTCAGTCACATCCTTGCGCAGATACTCAAGCATCCTCGATATGCTCGCCTTGCTGTAGTGCTCACCGTAGATGTCGTTGAAAACTTCCCCGACCTGCTCCTGCGTCAGACCCTTGGTGTATAATGTGCCCGCAAGCCGCTCGCACTCCTCCTCCTGATCTCGCAGTATGGCCAATATGCGGGGATGGAAGTTGCCGTATCTGTCACGCGGTATACGGAAGGTTAATGTTCGTCCGTGACCGTAGGTCCTGCCGGGACGGTAACCGTTGCACTTGTTCCCTGAAAGACCCTCCTCGCGCAGATACTCCCTGCGCTCTGAAACCATCAGGCTCTCTAGCATTATCTCCATCAGGTCCTGTAAGCCGTTTTCTTTCTCCGTATGCTTGCATATTAGCTCGGAAAGTTGTTCCTTTGTGAACTCCATAAAGTCTACTCCTTTTTTAGTTTTTGTTTCTTTTTGCTTTTACAAATCTAAAAAATCTGTAGACTTTTTTTTATCCCTCTATCTCAGACACACTTTTTGGAACAGTATCACGAAAGTAAACTATATTTAGATAGGCATATTTGCTTGACAGTATGCCTATGGCTATTACGGTAAAAGCGGTTTTGGTTGCCAATAAAAGGGAAGCACAGGCTGAAGAGGGATCGGGAGTTTTTCTTTTTTGGCTGCAAGTATGTTTATCAATAAATGTCTCTTGGAGTAGAGAGAATAACTGCTCACAGTAAAGCATGGACTCCTTGTGCAAATAAGTGAAGGGAATGAAACCTAATGAAAATGGGAAAGGCTTGAATTTGCTTTAATTGATTGTTTTGTTTCTGTGTTGTTTCTTAATCAGAGGGTTGGAAATATTAGAATACTGATTATAAATAAATTGTATGTGTAAAACCCTTGTTAATTGCAAATTTACCAGATTCCGTTCAAGGATAATACAAACACTTTCATCAATACATGTCCGTCGGCATGCCGACCCGACAAAAGTAAGAAAATGTTCGATCAATTCACACTCCGGGGTATTGTTTCTGCAAATTTCACACTTTATTTATTGAAAATCAAGACCAGCAGCAGGAACCGCTCCTTTTCCTATATCAACATCGCCGATGAATAAAATCATCATCGGCGACGTTATGTTTTCCATTCGGTCTTGCGCAAGATAACAGCTGCGAATCTATGCAGAACGACTGCCAGGAACAAGATTCCTTCCAAAAATCTCCGATCAGCCCGGAACAATCGCTCTCGCTCCGATTATTCCGATCGGTAACCTACATCTTCCAACAGGGGAGTACTGCCGGCGGCAGCCACAGCCAGTCGGTCGCAACGTTCGTTTTCAGGAATTTCGGCATGACCCTTCACCCAAACGAACCGGACCTGATGTCTGCGGTAGACAGAGAGGAAACGGCGCCACAGGTCGGGGTTTTTCTTTCCGGCAAACCCTTTTTTCTCCCAGCCGAACACCCAGCCTTTGCTCACGGCATCGACCACATATTTCGAATCGGAATAGACCGTCACCTCACACGGTACTTTCAGCGCCTCCAATCCCACGATCACGGCCGTGAGTTCCATGCGGTTGTTGGTCGTCAGCCGGTAGCCTGCACTGATCTCCCGACGGTGAGGCGGGGCGAGCAGCACCACGCCGTATCCGCCCGGCCCGGGATTTCCCAGCGCCGAACCGTCGGTGTACATCGTCACTTTCACTCGTTGTTCTGCCATATCGGCAAAGATACCCAAATATTTCCGCAAAAAAATTCCTTCCCGCCTTTGCGAAAAGGAATTTTATGATGCAGGTCTCACCGACCTCCTGCGGAATCCGTTTCCGTCCGAGGGGTCAGCGCCGTTCGTTCTCCTTCACCTCGATGCACAAAGTGGCGTGGGGAACGATCTTGAGCCGCTCTTTCGGGATCAGTTTGCCCGTTTCGCGGCAGATGCCGTACGTCTTGTTCTCAATGCGGACCAGAGCCGCCTCCAGATGCTGGATGAATTTCAGCTGACGCTGCGCCAGCCGGCCCGACTCCTCCTTGGAAAGGGTTGCGGCACCCTCCTCCAACACTTTGAACGTGGGAGAAGTGTCTTCCGTATCGTTGTCCGCCGTGTGCGTGATGGTTGAGCGCAGAAGATCGTAATCCGCCTTAGCCTTCTCCAGCTTGTCCAGAATGATCGCCTTGAATTCGGCCAAATCCTCGTCCGAATACCGTGTTTTCTCAACTTCTGCCATAACTGTACCTATTAATGATTTCGGTTAAATGTACAAAACTTTTGCATAATCAACAACACAAACACCATTTTTATTGTGTCTGCCGGCCGGACTTCCGGCTAACCGCCACAAAAAGAGCCGCCCGGACGACCTGAAAAACACGGGGGACCACACTCCTGCGCCCCGGCCTACTCCACCCGGGTCACCCCGATACGGATCGGCTCCTCGTCGATTTCCGTCCCGCTCACGAACGCCCCTTCGGCCGCCGGAGCCAGCCGGACCTCCAGGGCCAGCGTCTGCGAAGCAATATAATCCGCAAAGTCCGCCACGGCACCCTTCACCAGCGGCTTCTCCTCGATCACGACCTTCACCCGGTCGGTCACTTCGAAACCGCTCTCCTTCCGGATGTTCTGAATGCGGTTGATCAACTCGCGTGCCACACCTTCCCGCTTCAGCTCCTCGGTCACCGTGATGTCGAGCGCCACGGTCAGCCGCCCTTCGGTGGCCACCAGCCATCCCGGCATATCCTCCGACGTGATCTCGAAATCGGACAGCGTCACGGGCAGTTCCGCACCGTCCACCGACAGGGTCATACCGCCTTGGCGCTCCAGTTCGGCGATCTGTTCCTGCGTAAAGGAGGCCACGAGAGCCGAAATCTGCTTCATCTGCTTGCCGCAGCGGGGACCGAGCGTCTTGAAATTGGGTTTGATCCGTTTGGTTATCAGTCCAGTAGTCTGCTCGATCAGTTCGACCTCCTTCACGTTCACCTCGTTCATCACCAACTGGCGCACCGCTTCGATGTGGCGGCGCATGGCGGGGTCGAGCAACGGAACGACGATTTTCGTCAACGGCTGACGCACCTTGATGTTCACCTTGCGGCGCAGGGCCAGCACCATCGAGGAGATCTGCTGGGCGACCGCCATCGTCTCTTCCAGATCACGGTCGATCAGCGAAGCGTCCGCCGCGGGGAACGCGGCCAGATGAACCGACTCTTCGCCGTGCCGTCCGCTCAGGGCATTCAGATCGGTGAAGATACGGTCGCTGATGAACGGCGCGAACGGGGCGCTCAGCAGGGAAACGGTCTCCAGACAGGTATAGAGCGTCTGGTAAGCCGCCAGCTTATCACGGGTCATCTCTCCGCCCCAGAAACGCTTGCGGTTCAGCCGCACGTACCAGTTGGAGAGGTTCTCGTTCACGAAATCCTGGATCATGCGGGCAGCCGGCGTGGGGTCGTACGCCTCCAGCGACGCGGTCACGTCCTTCACCAGCGTATTGAGCAGCGAAATGATCCAGCGGTCGATCTCCGGGCGTTCGGCCACGGGAACCTCCTCTTCGCGTCCGGTGAACCCGTCCACGTTGGCGTAGAGCGCGAAGAAACTGTACGTATTGTAAAGCGTGCCGAAGAACTTGCGGCGCACTTCGTCCACTCCGTCCACGTCGAATTTCAGGTTATCCCACGGCTGTGAATTGGAGATCATGTACCACCGCACGGCATCGGGTCCGTACTTGTCCATCACCTCGAACGGATCGACGGCATTGCCCAGCCGCTTGCTCATCTTGTTGCCGTTCTTGTCGAGCACCAGACCGTTGGAGATGATATTCCTGAAGGCCACGCTGTCGAACAGCATGGTGGCCAGCGCGTGCAGCGTGAAGAACCAACCGCGGGTCTGGTCCACCCCCTCGGCGATGAAATCAGCCGGATAGACCTTGCGGAACGCCTCGCCGCCGATCTCGAACGGATAATGGGCCTGCGCATAAGGCATCGCCCCGCTGTCGAACCACACGTCGATCAGGTCGCTCTCGCGCACCATCCGCCGGCCTTTGTCCGAGACGAGCACGATATTGTCCACATAGGGACGGTGCAGGTCGAATTTGGCGTAATTCTCCTTCGAGTAGTCGCCGGGAACGAAATCCGCCAGCGGATTGCTCTCCATAAACCCCGCAGCCACCGACTTGTCGATCTCGGCCTTGAGCTCCTCCACCGACCCGATGCACTTGAGTTCGGCGTGGTCCTCCGTGGCCCACACCGGCAGCGGCGTACCCCAGAAGCGGGAACGCGACAGGTTCCAGTCCACCAGCCCCTCGAGCCACTTGCCGAAACGGCCCGATCCGGTCGATTCGGGTTTCCAGTTGATCGTCCGGTTCAGTTCGATCAGCCTCTCCTTCATGGCCGTCGTGCGGATGAACCACGAATCGAGCGGATAATAGAGCACCGGCTTGTCCGTCCGCCAGCAATGGGGATAGGAGTGGGTGTGTTTTTCGATCTTGAAGGCCTGATTGGTCGCCTTGAGCATCACGGCGATGTCGACATCGAGCGTCGGATCGTCGGGCCCCAGCTTTTCGTCGTAGGCATTTTTCACGTAACGCCCCGCATACTCGCCGTAGGCGGCAGCGTCCACGTTGTCCTCCACGAACCCGGGATCGAGGTCCTCCAGCAGAAAAAATTTGCCCGTGCGGTCCACCACCGGCTGGCCCTTACCCGCGCGGTCGATCATCAGCAGGGGAGCGATGCCCGCCGCCTTGGCCACCCGGTCGTCGTCGGCACCGAACGTAGGGGCGATGTGCACGATACCCGTACCGTCGCTCGTGGTGACGTAGTCACCGCCGATCACACGGAAGGCGTCGCCCATCGGCTTCACCCAGGGAATGAGCTGCTCGTAGCGGATGCCGATGAACTCGCTGCCCTTATACTCGCCGCACACGGTGAAAGTACCCTCCTGTTTCTTTCCGAAATAGCTGCCCAGCAAATCCTTGGCCAGCACGACCGTCTGAGGCGTCTGCGTGTAGGGATTCACGCACTTTACCCTCACGTAGTCGATCTCCGGCCCCACGGCCAAGGCCGTGTTCGAGGGAAGCGTCCAGGGAGTGGTGGTCCATGCCAGGAAATAGAGGTCGCCCTGCACGTCGTCGAAGAGCTTCTCGCTCCGCTCGTCGCGCACGATCCGGAACTGGGCCGTACAGGTCGTGTCCTTCACGTCGCGGTAACACCCGGGCTGGTTCAGCTCGTGGTTGCTCAATCCCGTTCCGGCGGCCGGCGAGTAGGGCTGGATCGTATATCCCTTATACAGCAATCCCTTCCCGAATAGCTCCTTGAGCATCCACCAGAGGGTTTCGATGTACTTGTTGTCGTAAGTGATGTAGGGGTCGTCCATGTTGACCCAGTAACCCATCTGGCGGGTCAGCTTCTCCCACACGTCCGTGAACTCCATTACGGCCCGGCGGCAGGTATCGTTGTATTCCTCGATCGAAATCTTCGTCCCGATGTCCTCCTTCGTGATGCCGAGCTTCTTCTCCACGCCCAGCTCCACGGGCAGGCCGTGGGTATCCCATCCTGCCTTGCGGTGCACCAGATAACCCTGCTGGGTCTTGTAACGGCAGATGATGTCCTTGATCGTGCGGGCCATCACATGGTGGATGCCCGGCAGACCGTTGGCCGACGGAGGCCCTTCGTAAAAGACGAACGTGGGATGTCCCTCGCGCGTGGTGATACTCTTGTGGAACGTGTCCTGTTTGTCCCATTCCGCCAGCACTTCGGAGGCGGTGGCGGGCAGGTCGAGACCCTTGTATTCCCGGAATTTCGAACGGCTCATAATATCTCTAAATGCGTTTTACTCTTAGCAAAACGCAAAAATAGACATTTTCCGCCAGATTATCAACGCGCGGAGGGGGAAACCGCAAAATATGGCTTCGCGACGCAGCCTTTCCCCCGGCGGCCGTCAGCGGTTGTGCAGGGTCGGGGCCGCCGCATTGCTGCGGTAGGAGCGGATCACGAACCAGACACCGAGAAAAATCACGGCGGCGGCCAGCACGCTGTCCCAGCGCGGCCGGTCCATACCCATGGCCACGGCCACCGCGGTAGCCACCACCGGCTGCAAATAAGTATAGATGCTGCTCACGGTAGGTGAAACGTGTTTCAGGCTGTACGCCAGCAGGTAGTTGGGAACGAACGTAGGGACAATCAGCACGAAGATCCAGGCCAGCAACGGGCCCGTGGCCATGGCGGAATAGTCGGTATGGATCACCGCCCCGAACCCGAAAGGCAGGATCATCACGGCGGCCGAACAATAGAGCCAGCGCAGCACCGTGATCGTCCTGTATTTGGAGATCAGCCGCTTGAACCACACCATATAGAGAGCCGTGGTGAGGGCGCAGAGAAACACGAGGATGTTCCCCGTCAGGTCCGATGCCGCATGGGAAGGGGAAGCCCCGGACAGGATCACGAGAAGTGCCCCGCCCATGCCCAGAATGATCCCCACCAGTTTCATCGGAGTGAACCGGTCGATCCCCATCGCCACGGAGACGATCAGCACGAGGACCGGTCCCACCGTGTCGATGATCGACCCGTCGATCGGGCTGGTCCTCGCCATTCCGTTCATCAGGAACAGCTTGTGAAGCACGCCCATAAGCAGGCCCGCCCCCAGGAAACGGAAGATGTCGCGGCGCTCCACCCTCTCTGGCGGCATGAAGGGAAGCGTGGCGAGCGACAGCAGGGCGGCCACCGCGAGCACGGAGGTGCTGAGCGCCAGGGGCGAGATGTCGCGGGGCAGGATCAACCGGTAGAACGGATAGTCCATGGCCCAGATCACGTTGCAGACCAGCAGGCCGATATGGGGAAGATACTTGGGGTTCACGGGCGGGCATTTATTCCGGAAGGAGCATAAATTTCGTACCAGCCGCATATCTGCCGGGAGGAAAATCCGGTTCACTCCCCGGGTCCGGCTGCAGGCCGTCCCGCCTGCCACGCCTCGGCCCGCGCCCTCATCCGGGCGGCCCGTCCCGCGGGATCGGGATGCGTGGCGAACATGGAACCCAGCCCCGAACCGCCCTCCCCGGACCGGGCCGGAGCGAGCGCCGCCAGTTTTTCCAGGGTTTCGGCCAGCGCGAAAGGACTTTCGCCCGCTTCGACGAGCCGTCCGAAGGCGAAATCGTCCGCCTCCCGTTCCTGGTCGCGGGAAAACCGGGCCCCGGCCAGCGAAAGGGCCAGCCCGCCCAGCGCCGAAGCGGACAGGGAACCCAGCACGCCCCCCGCGGCACTCACGGCATGGCGGGCCGCCGAGGCCATATAGGCATTGCTCATGGCCCGCAGCGAATCCCGGCGCACGATATGCCCCATCTCATGGGCGATCACCGCCCGGAGTTCCGCATCGCTCATCCGTTCCATCAGTCCGGCGAACAACCGGATACTGCCGTCGGCACAGGCGAAGGCATTCACTTCGGCGGCGGGATAGACTCCCAGGTCGAACCGCTCCGGATCGGCGAATCCCTGCCCCACCTTCCGCAGGCGGCACACGAGCGGATGATCCTCCGGCAGTTTTCCGCAACGGCGGTCGGCCCACCCGACATACTCGCGGGCCATACGCACCACTTCGTCGTCGGTCAGCGCCGAGGCCCGCACCAGATCGGTCACGGCCCGCACGGCCGGAGGCCCGGCGTTCACCCGCCACCCCATGCGCACCAACAGATAGATGCCCAACGCGATCAGGAACAGTTTCAGCATGACATTTTAACGCTCGGAGGCAATAAAGATAACGGAAAAATTCCTAACTTCGCACCAAATAAAAAAATCCGTCATGAAAAACACCCCCTTCACACACCATCACATCGAGGCCGGGGCCCGTATGGCCGAATTCGCAGGCTACAACATGCCGATCGAGTTCACGGGCATCAACAGCGAACACGCCGCCGTACGCGAAGGCGCCGGGGTCTTCGACGTGAGCCACATGGGCGAAATATGGGTCAAGGGCCCCCGCGCGTTCGATTTCCTGCAACACGTGACCACCAACGACGTGGGCGCCCTCTACGACGGCCGCATCCAGTATTCGGCCCTGCCCAACGGCCGGGGCGGCATCGTGGACGACATTCTGGTCTACCGGATCGACGCGCAGACCTACCTGCTGGTGGTCAACGCCGCCAACATCGAAAAGGACTGGAACCACCTCTGCGCCGAAGGAAAGGCATTCGGCCTCACGCCCGGCAAGGAGCTCTACAATGCCTCGGACGAGATCGCCCAGCTGGCCGTACAGGGTCCGCTGGCCATGAAGATCGTACAGAAAATGTGCAAGGTGCCGGTCGAAGAGCTGAAATATTACACGTTCATCAAAACCGAAATCGCCGGTATTCCCGACGCCATCCTCTCCGCCACGGGCTACACCGGTGCCGGCGGCTGCGAAATCTACGTGGCCAACGAAGATGCGGAAAAACTGTGGAAAGCGCTCTGGAAGGCGGGCGAAGAGTACGGACTGCGCAACATCGGACTGGGTGCCCGCGACACGCTGCGTCTGGAAATGGGTTTCTGCCTCTACGGCAACGATATCGACGACACCACCTCCCCCATCGAAGCCGGTCTGGGCTGGATCACGAAGATGGTCGACGGAAAGGATTTCATCGACCGACCGCTGATGGAGCGTCAGAAAGCCGAAGGGGTCGGCCGCAAACTGACGGGCTTCGAACTGACCGAACGGGGCATCCCGCGCCACGGGTACAAGCTGGTGAACTCCGCCGGCGAAGAGATCGGCCACGTCACGTCGGGCACCATGTCCCCCACCCTGAAAGTGGGCATCGGCATGGGCTACGTAAAACCGGAGTATGCCGCTCCGGGCACGGAGATCGCCGTCGTCATCCGCGAACGGCCGATCGGCGCCCGTATAGTGAAAACGCCCTTCCTGAAAAAATAATCCGTTCCGGGGGGGGTGCCGAACGCACCCCCCCCGATTTTTCATGCTTCTATCCAAACCCTTGTTGCTTATGAAACATCTTTCACTCCGTTTTCTATACATGCTGTTACTGGCAGGGGGCCTCTCGGGATGCGTCAAGCACGAATACGACCTCGGGGAGGTCGATACGGACAACGTGACCGTAGGCGGCGAACTCGTCATGCCGCTGGGAACGGTGCGCTTCGACTTCCGGTCGCTCCTGCCCCAGGCGGGCACCCTGCAGATCGCCCTGCCGGGCACCTTCCCGACCCAGTCGCTCGGCATCGGCTCCGGATTCGACACGGGCATCCTCGACAAACTGGACGAGACCACACCGATAACCGTCACCACGGTCGTCACCAACTGCGTTTCGGAACCCCTGCTGATCACCGTCGGCTTCTCGGACGGTAACGGCGATCCGGTCGTCCTGTGCGACGAAGCGACGGTCAAAAGCGCAACCGAAGGCACCACGACCGTCACATCCACCCTCACGATGGAGGAGTTCCGCCGCGTGGCCGGGGCTACCCGGATCGACTTCGGTTTCTCGACCGTGGACAAGCAACCCAAAAACGACGTCACCGTCACGGACGACGCCACGCTCCTCTTCGTGTTCAGCGTCCGGAAATCGGGAGGCATCAAACTGTAAACGGAAACGACGATGAAAAAGATATTCCATCTCGCCGCACTGCTCGCCGGAGCGTGCCTCCTCACGACACGGGTTCCGGCCCAGCAGCTGCGCACGGCCTACTTCATGGACAAGGCGCCGGTGCGAACCTACCTCAATCCCGCCCTGCGTCCCGAACGCGGCTATATCAACATTCCCGCGCTGGGACATACGCAGGTGGAGTTCATGTCCAACAGCCTTTCGCTGGACAACATCCTCTACCCCTCCCCGAGCGGTTCGGGACTGGTCACCTTCCTCGATTCGCGGATCGACGCGGACCGGCTGCTCCGCGACCTGAAGGAGCGCAACAACCTGGGAGCCGATCTCCGCATCGGTGTGCTGGGCGTAGGGTTCTACACCGGGGATGCCTTCTGGAGCGTCGATCTCTCCGCCCGGGTCAGCACGGGCGTCACGCTGCCCGAAGGGCTGTTCGAATTCGCCAAGCGCGGATCGGGCTACGACGGGCGCATTTACGATCTGAAGGAGATGCAGGTGGACGCCAACAGCTTCGCCGAACTGGCGATCGGATATTCGAGACCGGTCAACGACCGGCTGACCGTCGGGGGTAAAGTGAAAATTCTCGCCGGCCTGGTCAACGCCCGCATGAAATTCGACAAAATGCGCATCCAGATGTCGCAGGAACGCTGGGAAGTGGAAGCCGAAGGCCGTTTCGATATGAACGCGAACGGTCTGACGATCCCCGACAAAACCGACGAAGAGGACGGTTCGCCCTACCTCGATATGAACGACATCGACCTCTCGCCCACCGGACCCTGCGGCTACGGCGGCGCCATCGACCTGGGCGTCAGCTACAAGCTGCTGGACAACCTGACCCTTTCGGGGGCCCTGATCGACCTGGGCTTCATAGACTGGAGCGCACGCAATGCAGTCTCGGGACGTTCGGCCGACCGCTACTCGTTCACAGGTTTCGAGCTGGAAGGCGAAGGGGAGACGAACACGGGCGACTTCGACAAGCTGGCCCGGTTCCGCCGCGTGGAATCGCGGAACCACACGACCCGTCTCACCACCACCCTCAACCTCGCGGGGGAGTACACGATTCTCAACGACAAGATCGGGTTCGGCCTGCTCTCCTCCACGCAGTTCCTCACCACCTCCACCTTCACGGAACTGACCCTGTCGGCCAACTTCCGCCCAATCGACTGGTTTTCGGCCAGCGTGAGCTATTCGTTTATCCACAGTAAGTTCGACACGTTCGGAATCGCACTGAACTTCAGCCCCTCGTGGATCAACTTCTTCGTGGGCACGGACTACATGTTCACCAGGATCACCCCCCAGTGGGTACCCGTCAGCCAACGCAGCGCCAACCTCTTCCTGGGACTGAGCATCCCCCTGAAAAGAGGGAAGAACTGACAGATGGGGATATTCGACGAAGAAAGCGGGCCGAAAGGCCCGCTTTCTTCGTTTTTCCGGAGTATCTCCGGCTATGCCCGCTTCCTCAGCCGGCCGATCCATCGGATCAGCTCGCCGCCGATCATGATCAGCGACGTAGCGCCGATCACCACCAGCCAGTCGTTCAGCGACAGGGGTACCGTGCGGAACACGCCGTCTCCGAAGCTCACGATCAGAACCTGCCCCACCAGAATGGCGAACAGGATAAAGAAAAATCCGCGGCACCGCGACAGGTCGCCGAAGACGGAATGGCTCGTCTCGAAAGCCTTCGCGTTGAACAGGTTCCAGAACTGAAGCATCACGAAGACGGTGAAGAAGACCGACAGTTTGTACACCGCCCCGTAGTTGGCCGGATCGCTCACCGCACCGCGGATCGTGATCGCGTCGCCCCAATGGATCAGCATACTGAGCAGTACGACCACGAAGACCATACCCGTGGTCAGAATCGAGGTGAACATCGCCCGGTTGATGATGAAATCGCTGTTCCGGCGCGGCTTCTCCCGCATCACCTCCGGATTGGGCGGCAGCGAGGCGAGCGCCATTGCGGCGAAAGTGTCCATAATCAGGTTGACCCACAGGATCTGCGTCACCGTCAGCGGCAGTTCGCTGCCGAAAATCGAGCCGAAGAAGACCACCACCAGCGCGGCGAAGTTGATCGTGAGCTGGAACAGCACGAACCGCTGGATATTGCGGTAGAGCGAACGCCCCCACATCACCGCCGTGGCGATGCTGGCGAACGAATCGTCGAGCAGGGTGATGTCGCTGGCCTCTTTCGCCACCGAAGTACCCGAGCCCATCGAGAGCCCCACCTGCGCGAAATTGAGCGCCGGGGCATCGTTGGTCCCGTCGCCCGTGACAGCCACCACTTCGCCCTTCTGCTGCAGAAGTTTCACTAACCGCTGCTTGTCGAGCGGCCGGGCCCGCGACATCACTTTCAGATCGCCCACCCGCTCCAGCAGCTCCTCATCGCTCAGCGCGGCGAACTCCACGCCCGTGATGGCGTTCCGGTCGGTATCGGTGTCGTTCCACAGGCCGATCTGCCGGGCGATTTCACGGGCCGTGGCCGGCGTGTCGCCCGTCACGATCTTGATCCGGATACCGGCGCTCAGGCAACTGGCCACCGCAGCCGGCACATCGGGACGCACCGGATCGGAAATGGCCGCCACGGCCACGAACCGCAGCCGGCCTTCGGCGATGGCCTCCTCGCAGGTCGCCCGGTCGCTCTGCGCCACGGCAAAACCCAGCGTACGCATCGCCTTGTTCTGGAACTCACGCAGCCGTCCGTTCACCTCCCCGTCCAGTCCGTCCTGTCCGCACATGCTCCGCACGATCTCGGGAGCGCCCTTCACATAAAGCGTCCGGCGGCCCGTGACGGCCGATTCGACCAGCGTGGCCATATATTTGCGCTCGGTGGTGAATGTCATCTGGTCCACGACCTTCGCCCCCTCGCGCAGCGGCGCGTAATCCGTTCCCCGGTCCCGCATCCAGAGCAGAAGAGCTCCCTCCGTGGGATTGCCGATCACCTTGCCCGACTGATCGAGAAAAGCGGTCGAATTGGCGCTCATCGCCTCGCAGAGCTCCCCGTCGGGAATTTCCCCGTAGCGGACGATCTCGGCCACCCGCATCTGGTTCTGGGTCAGCGTGCCCGTCTTGTCCGTACAGATCACTGTCACGGCTCCCATCGTCTCGCAGGCGTGCATCTTGCGCACGAGGTTATTGGTCTTGAGCATCCGGCGCATGCTCATGGCCAGACTGAGCGTAATGCTCATCGGGAGCCCCTCGGGAATCGCCAT
The DNA here is from genome assembly GCF_014982715.1 of Gallalistipes aquisgranensis. NCBI lineage: Bacteria > Pseudomonadati > Bacteroidota > Bacteroidia > Bacteroidales > Rikenellaceae > Gallalistipes > Gallalistipes aquisgranensis. The sequence continues at coordinate 1,999,370 of NZ_JADCJY010000001.1, forward strand.
CACCATGATAGCCACCGACACCATGAAATATTGCAGCAACCGGCTCAGGATATGCACCCAATCGCCGCCACGCAAGTCGCCGCCCCACCAGAGGCCCTTGGCCACCAGAATGGCGAAAACGAGGAAAGCCAGCGCCGTGCCGATCTTGCCGATCAGCCCCGACAGCCGTTCGAGTTGCTTGTTGAGCGGCGTCTTCTCGTCGCTCTCCACCGTGGCCTGCTGGGCCACCTTGCCGAACTCCGTGGCATCGCCCACAGCCTGCACGACCATGATCCCGTGGCCTTCGACCACCGTGGTGCCCCGCAGGGCATGGTTCGACGGATAGGTGGCATCCTCCTTGAAGTGGGCCGGATCGGTCGTTTTGGCGATGATCGGCTCCCCCGTGAGGGTTGATTCGTTGACCTTGAGCGACACGGCCTCCAGCAGTTCGCCGTCAGCCGGAATCTCCTCGCCGCTGTCCAACAGCACGATGTCGCCCACGACCACCTCCCGTTTGGGTATCTCCATGACGCATCCCTCGCGCCGCACCTTCACGGGCGTATCGTCGTTCACCGTGTTGAGCACGTCGAACCGCCGTTTGGCATCGTACTCGAACCAGAAGGCCACGCCCGTCGCCAGAAAGATGGCGCAGAAGATCCCGATCGTCTCGGCGAACTCCCCGTCGATGAAGGCCACCACCAGAGAAAGCAATGCCGCCACCAGCAGCACCTTGATGATCGGGTCGTCGAACTTTCCGATAAAGAGCTTCCACACCGACTCCTTTTTGGCGGGAGTGATTACGTTCTCGCCGTAACGTTCCCGGCTCCGGAGCACCTCCTGCGGGGTCAGTCCCTGCAAATTCCTCTCTGTCATATCCGTATCTAATGGTTTATAATGGTTTCGCGTTTGGTGGCATCGAGCCGCACGGCCACGAAGAGCAGCACCGTGAAAGCGATCAGCGAAGAGCCTCCGTAGCTGAAAAAGGGCAGCGGAATCCCGATCACGGGCATCAGGCCGATGGTCATGCCGATATTGATCAGCACATGGAAGAAGAAGATCGCCGCCACGCTGTAACAGTAGATCCGTCCGAAAGGTTCCTGCTGGCGTTCTCCCATCTTCATCAGCCTCAGGATGAGCAGGCAGAAGAGCGCCGCCACCGCCGCACTGCCCACGAACCCCCACTCCTCGCCCACCGTGCAGAAGATAAAGTCCGTACTCTGTTCGGGCACGAAATTGTACTTGGTCTGGGTCCCGTTCAGGAAACCTTTTCCGAAAAAGCCTCCCGACCCGATGGCGATCTTCGACTGGTTCACGTTGTACCCCCACCCCTTCAAATCCGATTCCAATCCCAGCAGATCGAGAATCCGCTTCTGCTGGTGGACTTGCAGCACGTTGTCGAAAACATAGTCCACCGTGAGCGTGAAGAACAGCGAACCGCAGAAAAGTCCTACGTACATCCACACGTTGCGCAGCCGGTTGCGGTAAGCGTAGGCGGCCACGAAAAGGAGCGACACCCCGACCGACACCAGGACCGCCGCATTGACCGAGAGATGGCTCTCCAGCAGCAGATTGCCTCCGAAATAGAGCAGGATGGCGCCCAGGGCCACTCCGGCCAGATAGATCAGTTTCAGACGCCAGCGTCCGTTGGCGATCCCCTCGCCGGTCACGCAGACGAGGATCAGGACGATCAGAAGCGTCTCCGGCGTGAGCAGGAACGAAAAGACGAAAAGCAGCACCAGCATGATGGCGGCCACGTAAACCCACCCGTTGAATCCCTCCCGGTAGAGCACGAAGAGGAACGCCCCATAGACGAGCGCCGATCCGGTGTCGTTCTGGAGCATGATGATCCCCACGGGCAGGGCCAGGATCAGCCCGACCTGCAACAGGCAGCTCAGTTTATGGATCGAGAAACTGTACGTACTCATGTACCGGGCCAGTGCCAGCGCCGTGGTGAACTTCACCAGCTCGGTGGGCTGCAGGGCCACGGGACCGATCACGATCCACGAACGGGCCCCGTTCACCTCCTTGCCCACGAAAAGCACTCCGATAAGGATGAGGATCGTAATCCAGTAAAGGGGATAGGCCAGCATGTGCCAGTATTTGTCGTCCACCAGCAGGATCACCACTGCGAGCATGAAGGAGACCCCGATCCAGACCATCTGCATGCCGTAGCGCTGTCCGAGGTCGAAAATCCCCGCGTGCGACTCGTCGTAAACGGCGGCGTAAATATTGAGCCAGCCCAGGAAGACCAGCACCGCATAGACGAGGATCGTCACCCAGTCCACTCCGCTCACCAGCGTGCTGTTACGGTTACTTACCATAGGCCGGATAGTAGATTTGCATATTTTTCACGTAATCGACCAGGGCCGGCCGCGTGATCGTATCGGTGAGGTACTGTTCCACGATCAGGCTGGCGATCGGCGCGGCGATCGTGGCCCCGAAACGTCCGTTTTCGACATAGACCGACACGGCGATCTTCGGGTTCTCGCGCGGAGCGAAACAGAGGAACGTGGAGTGGTCGGCCCCGTGCGGATTCTGGGCCGTGCCCGTCTTGCCGCAGATGTCGAGCCCCTCGACCTGTGCGATGCGGCCCGAACCGCCGTCCCGGTTGACGGCCCGCCACATTCCCTCGACCACCGGGTCGAAATATTTCGGGTCGACCATCGTGGTGTGGCGTTCGTAGAACCGCCGGTCGATCGAATCCCGGTCGTGAATCCGTTTGACCACGTGAGGCGTATAGTAATACCCCCGGTTGGCCACCGTGGCGGCCAGGTTGGCCATCTGCAGGGGGGTACAGCCCAGTTCGCCCTGTCCGATGGAGAGAGAAATGGTGGTCAGCGAGTTCCAGCTGCCCCGGTAACGTTTGTTGTAGAACTCCGAAGTGGGAACATAGCCGTTCAGCTCGCCCGCGAAATCGGAATGCAGGCTTCTCCCGTACCCGAAACTGCGGACATACTCGGCCCACACGTCGAACCCTTTCTTGACGCTGCCGTATTTCCGGTTGTCCACGATATTCCGGAACACGAAACAGAAATAGGCGTTGCAGGAGGTCTGCACCGCCTCGACCATGTTCAGCGGCGAGCCGTGGGCATGGCACTTCACGCCCCGGCCCACGGTATACCCCATGTGGCACGGATACAGCTGCTCGGGACGCAACACCCCTTCCTGCATGCCGATCAGCCCGTTCACCAGCTTGAACGTGGAGCCGGGAGGATATTTGGCCATCACCGCCCGGTTGAAGAGCGGGTGCCGCTTGTTGTTGAGCAGTTTCATGTAGTTGTTGCCCCGGTCGCGGCCGATCAGCTCGTCCGGATCATAGGTGGGACTGCTGGCCATGATCAGAATCTCCCCGGTCGAGGGTTCGATCGCCACGATGCTGCCTACTTTTCCCTCCATCAGCTCCTCGCCCAGCGCCTGGAGCCGGGCGTCGATCGAACAGGTGATGGCCGTACCGGGCGTGGCCAGCGTATCATACATCCCGTCGCGGTACGATCCCTTCGAGATGCCGAACACGTCCACCATGTTGACCTTCACACCCTTCTGCCCCCGGAGCACCTCCTCGTAGGCCAGTTCGATTCCGCTCATGCCGATATAGTCGCCGCTGCGGTAGTAGCCCGCCGTGTCCCGCTCCAGAATGCGGTCGGTCACCTCGCCCACGTAACCGAGCAGGTTGCCGGCTATTTTTCTCGGATAGGAACGCACCGTACGGTACACCGTATAGAAACCCGGGAACGTCCGCTCTTCGAGCCGGAGCTTCACCTCCTTGGGCAGTTGTTTGAAGAGCACCGAAGGCCGGCGGCGGGAGAAATTGGAGGCCTTGCGCAGCTCCTTGCGGATCTGGGGAACGGTCGCCCCGATGATATTGCCCAGCAGGACGGTGTCGAACGGTTTCACGTCGCGCGGCACCACCATCAGGTCGTAGGCCTCCCGGCTCTGCACGAGAAACTCGCCGTTGCGGTCGTACACCTCCCCCCGCGGCGGATACTGCACTTCGTAACGCAGCACGTTGTTGGCCGCGTCCTCCTTGTAGGTCCCGTCCACCACCTGAATGTAGAACAGCCGCACGAGGATCACGACAAACGTCCCGACCACCACTCCCGACAATATTCTCCTGCGCTCCATCCCCGGCCTCAATTCTTAGCGGTTCCCTTTATAACGAACAGAAACTGAAAAAAGTATATCAGCAGGGCGGTCACCAGCGTACTGAGCACGATCCGCACCAGCGTCAGGTAGTAATAACTCCACGTCAGCGATTCGAACGTGAAGAAGATGAAACATTGCAGCAGGATGAGGACCAGCAGGTAGCGCAGATACTTCTTGCGGCCCAGCCGCCCAATGCAGGGCACGCCTCCGCCCATCACATCCTCCTTGCCCGCCGTGAGCGTCAGGACGGACGGACGCAGGAAAGCCGTGGCCAGCGTGGCGATCGTATTGATTCCCGCCGTACCCATAATCATGTCCATCACGCCCCCCAGCAGGAAGCCCAGCAGCAACAGTGCAGCCCGGTTGATCTCCATCGGCAGCATCACGACGAAGGCGATGTAAACCAACGGATTGACATACACGCTAAGGTTCAGGTTGTTGAACAGGAAAATCTGCAACAACACGACGATCACGAAAAGCAGGGTATATTCCAAAAAGCGGTACATATTCGCAGTTTCTCCGTGTCAATATCCGGCCGACCGGGCCTCCTGTTCCAGGGCCGTCCGTTCGGCGCCATCCATATATTTCACCAGCAGCACGTCGGTCAGCGCGGGAATACGGGCGGCCAGACGCACCTTCACGTCGTAGAAGGTGGCATTGTTGAGCGTCCACTCCTCCACGGTGCCGATCATCATGTCGGGCGGAAAGATCGAAGAGTAGTCCGTCGTCACGATGGTGTCCCCCCGCGAGAGCTCGGCGTATTTGGGGATTTCGGTGAGGATCACATACTGGTGGTCGAGACCGTCCCAGTAGATCGACCCGAAATAGTTTTCCCCCTTGATTTTTCCGCTGGTACGGAAATTCCGGTTGAGCACCGACATGCAGACCGCGAACCGGTCGCTGCACGACAGCACATAACCCACCATGCACCCCTCGGGCGAGAGCACCGCCATGTCGGCCTCCACCCCGTCGCGCAGCCCCTTGTTCAAGGTGAGATAGTTCTCCTGCCGGGTGATCGAGTTGTTGACCACACGGGCCGAGGCGTACAGATAAGCGTTCAACTCCCCTTCGGGCGTCTTTCTCACCAGCGCCGAATCGGGGCCCTCGTAGGCAGCCAGCCGGTTGCGCAACTCCGTCACCTCGTCCAGCAGAAGACGGTTGTCCCGTTTCAGCGTGAAATAGTGGTTGACGTCGGAGAAAAAGCCGTACACGCCTCCCACGACGCCGTTCGAGGCCGTGAGCAGTTTCGCCTTGGTGTAACTCGTGCTGTTCGCATAGTAATGCAAAGCCAAAAACTCAAGAACGATGAAGAGCAGCAGCACGTAGATCTTCTTGAGGAACAGCACCAGTTTAATCATCTCCGACCAATCTCTTATGAACCGATCAAAGAGTATCCCGCTTTCGCCGGATACTCTTTTCTCCTTTGTATTCCGCGGTTTTCCCGCCTCCGGGTCTCCCTCCCGATCACTTCATCAGGAACGAGAACTTGTTGATATTCTTCAGCGCGATACCGGTTCCGCGAGCCACGGCCCTCAGCGGGTCCTCGGCGATCACGAACGGAATGTTCGTCTTTTCGCTCAGCCGCTTGTCGAGCCCCTTGAGCAGGGCACCGCCGCCGGCCAGGTAAACGCCCTTGCGCACGATGTCGGTATAGAGTTCCGGAGGAACCATCTCCAGCACCTTCATCACGGTGGCGTCGATCTTCACCAGCGACTTTTCGAGCGCGTAGGCCACTTCGCTGTACGAGAGGCTCAGCGTCGAAGGCAGGGAGGTGAGAATGTTGGGACCCGTCACCTGGAAATCCTCCGGTTCGTCCTCCAGTTCCGACACGGCGGCACCCACGGCGATCTTGATGTCCTCGGCCGTCCGCTCGCCGATGCGGATGTTGTGCTGCTGGCGGACATAGCTCTGGATGTCTTCGGTAAAGACGTCGCCCGCCACGTTGATGCTCTCGCTGCACACGATACCGCCCAGCGAGATGCAGGCGATCTCGGTCGTACCGCCGCCGATGTCGATGATCATGTGGCCTTCGGGCGCCTCCACGTCGAGGCCGGCACCCAGGGCGGCGGCCATCGGCTCGTAGATCATGTACACCTCCCGGCCTCCGGCGTGCTCGGCCGAATCGCGCACCGCCCGGATCTCCACGTTGGTCGAGCCCGACGGAATGCAGATCACCATCTTGAGCGAAGGACTGAACAGATGGCCCGAGGTCTTCACCTTCTTGATCATGCCGCGCAGCATCAGCTCCGTGGCGTTGAAGTCGGCGATCACGCCGTCCTTGAGCGGGCGGATCGTCTTGATATTCTGGTGGGTCTTGCCGTGCATCTGGCGGGCCTGGTTACCGATCGCCACCAGCTTGCCGCTGTGGAAGTCGAGGGCCACGATCGAAGGTTCGTCCACCACGATCTTCCCGTTATGGATAATGATCGTATTGGCCGTCCCCAGGTCGATCGCCAGTTCCTGTGTCAATGAAAAAAGTCCCATTTTCGTCTCTTATCGCAATGTAATCCTAATGCTTGAAATGGCGCATGCCCGTGAAGACCATCGTCATGCCGTGGGCGTCGCAATACTCGATGCTCTCGTTGTCGCGCACCGAACCACCCGGCTGGATCACGGCGTCGATTCCCTCGGCGTGCGCGATCTCCACACAGTCGGCGAAGGGGAAGAAGGCATCCGACGCCATCACGGCACCCTTCAGGTCGAAGCCGAACCCCTTGGCCTTCTCGATGGCCTGCTTCAGCGCATCCACCCGAGAGGTCTGGCCCACGCCGCTGGCCAGAATCGTGTTGTCCTTGGCCAACACGATGGCGTTGCTCTTGGAGTGTTTCACCAGGATATTGGCGAAAATCATATCTTTCATCTGCGCCTCGGTAGGCACCGCCCTGGTCACGGTCTTCATCTCCGTATCGCGTCCGCCCACCTTCAGGTCGCGGTCCTGCACGGCCACGCCGTTGAGCATGCTGCGGAACTGCTTCGGACAGCGGGTCGTGTCCTTCATCCGCAGGATGATGCGGTTCTTCTTGGTCTCCAGAATCTCCAGCACGCCGTCGGCATAGCCCGGAGCGATCACCACCTCGGCGAAGAGCTTGGTCACCTCCTCGGCCGTGGCCTTGTCCATCTCGCGGTTACAGATCAGCACGCCGCCGAACGCCGATACGGGATCGGCCGCCAGCGCCGCCTTGTAGGCCTCCGCCAGCGTGGAACGCGTGGCGATACCGCAAGCGTTGTTGTGCTTCAGAATGGCGAAGGTCGGCTCCGAGAACTCCTCGATCAGATTCACTGCGGCGTCGATGTCCAGCATGTTGTTATAGGAGATCTCCTTGCCGTGCAGCTTTTCGAACATGGCATCCAGATCGCCGTAGAAGACGGCCGCCTGGTGGGGATTCTCCCCGTAACGCAGCGTCACGCCCTCCTTGTGGCTCGCCTTGAAGGCGGGAATGTTCTCCGTCCGGTTGAAATAGCGGAAAATGGCCGTATCGTAGTGCGAGCTTACGTTGAAGGCATGGGCGGCGAAACGGCGGCGCTGCTCCAGCGTGGTGGCGCACTCCTGCTTTTCGAGCAGTTCGTACAGTTCGGCATACTGGTCGACCGAACCCACGATCACCACATCCTTGTAGTTCTTCGCGGCAGCCCGGATCAGGGAGATGCCGCCGATGTCGATCTTCTCGATGATGGCCTGGTCGTCGGCACCCGAAGCCACCGTCTGCTCGAAGGGATAGAGATCGACGATCACCAGGTCGATCTCCGGAATTTCGTACTGGGCGAGCTGCTCCCGGTCGCCCTCGTTGTCACGGCGGGCCAGGATACCTCCGAACACTTTGGGATGCAGGGTCTTGACCCGTCCGCCCAGAATCGAGGGATACCCCGTCAGGCCCTCCACGGAACGGGCCCCGACGCCCAGCCCCTCGATAAACTTCAGGGTTCCTCCCGTAGAGTATATCTCAACGCCGCAAGCGGCCAGTTTGCGGACGATTTCATCCAGTCCATCTTTGTAATAAACAGATATTAACGCACTCTTGATCTTTTTCACGCCGATTCGGTTTTTATGCATGTTACACGATTGGGCAAAGATAAAAAAAAGCGTACACTCCACCCAATATTTAGCAAAAATTGTGTAGGTTTGTGAACCAATTCAAACCGAACCGATGGGATACACGATAGACAGGGACGCCCGCTGCGCCGTGATCGGATATGGCAGCTGGGCCACAGCCCTGGTAAAGATCATTCTCGAAAACGAAACCTCCGTGGGATGGTACATCCGCAACCGCGACGTACTGGAGCACGTGAAGCGATACAAGACCAATCCGCGCTACCTGCGCGACGTCCATTTCTACACCAACAACCTCAAGATGTCGGACGACCTGGACGCCGTGGTGCGCGAGGCGGAGGTCATCGTGCTGGCCGTTCCCTCGGCTTTTCTGAAAGTGACGCTGGAGCCTCTCACCGAACCGCTGAAGGACAAGTTCATCATTTCGGCCATCAAGGGGATCATCCCCGGCGACTACCTCACCGTAGCCGAGTACATGAACCGCACCTACGGCATTCCCTTCGACCAGATCGGGATCGTCACCGGGCCCTGCCACGCCGAGGAAGTGGCGCTCGAAAGGCTCTCCTATCTGACGATGGTCTGCAAGGAGATCGGGAACGCCCGCACCCTCAGCGAAAAACTCCGGACCAGCTACATCAACGTCAGCTGCTCGACCGACATCTACGGCACGGAGTATGCGGCCGTCATCAAGAACATCTACGCCGTGGCGGTGGGAATCGCCGTGGGGCTGGGATACGGCGACAACTTCCTGGCCGTGCTGATCTCGAATGCGGCCATGGAGATGGGCCGTTTCCTCGAAGGGACCTATCCCGCCCCGCGGGACATCAACGCCTCGGCCTATCTGGGCGACCTGCTGGTGACCTCCTACTCCCAGTTCAGCCGCAACCGCACCTTCGGACTGATGATCGGGAAAGGCTATTCGGTCAAGACGGCCCAGATCGAGATGAGCATGGTGGCCGAAGGGTACTACGCCTCGGAGTGTATCCACCAGATCAACAAACGGTTCGGGATCGACATGCCCATCGCCGAGACCGTACACCGGATCGTCTACGAAAACGCCCTGCCGGCCGATGCCATGCGCCGTCTGACCAAGAAATTAGTTTAACACACAGAGATACGATTATGAAAACACTCAAGATCGACACATCGAAAGTCTCCGGGGCCGTCACCCCCGCCGAAATCGCCGCACTGAAAGGAGCCGCCGAAGAGGCGAACGCCCTGCTGTACAGCAAGAAGGGGGCCGGAAGCGACTTCCTGGGCTGGGTGAACCTGCCCTCTTCGATCGACGCCGCCCAACTGGCCGACATCGAAGCGACCGCCCGTTCGCTCCGCGCCAAGGCGGAGGTCATCGTGGTGATCGGCATCGGAGGCTCCTACCTCGGGGCCAAAGCCGTGCTGGAAGCCATGAGCGACAGCTTCTCGCTGCTGCGGCGCAGGAAAGGCGAGCCGGTCGTGGTTTTCGCCGGCCAGAACATCAGCGAGGACTACATCTCCGAGCTGCTCGGGGCCGTGAAAGAGTTCTCGATCGCAGCCATCGTCATTTCCAAATCGGGAACCACGACCGAGCCGGCCATTGCTTTCCGCATCCTCAAATCGGAGATCGAAGCCCGTTACGGCAAGGCCGAAGCCGCCACGCGCATCGTAGCGGTGACCGACCGTGCCCGCGGCGCGCTGAAAAAACTGGCCACGGACGAGGGTTACAAAACCTACGTCATTCCGGACGACGTGGGCGGACGTTTCTCGGTGCTGACTCCCGTGGGACTGCTGCCGCTGGCCGCCGCCGGAGTGGACATCGCGGCGCTGGTAGCCGGAGCGCAGGAGATGGAGAGGGCCACCGGCACGGACGTCCCGTTCGAGGAGAACCCCTCGGCACAGTATGCCGCCGTACGCAACGCACTCTACCGCAAGGGATTCAAGATCGAAATCCTCGCCAGCTTCGAGCCCAAGCTGCAATACGTAGCCGAGTGGTGGAAACAGCTCTACGGCGAAAGCGAAGGCAAGGAGCACAAGGGCATCTTCCCGGCCAGCGTGACGCTCACGGCCGACCTGCACTCCATGGGCCAATACATCCAGCAGGGCGAGCGGATACTGTTCGAGACGGTCATCGGCGTGGGACAGCCCGCCCACACCTTCACGATCGAAGCCGACAGGGAGAATCTGGACGGTCTCAATTTCCTGGCCGGCAAACGGATCAGCGAAGTGAACCGAATGGCCGAACTGGGCACCATGCTGGCCCACGTGGACGGCGGCGTGCCCAATATCCGGGTGGAAATCCCGAAGATCGACGCCCGTTCGATCGGCGCCCTGCTCTACTTCTTCGAGAAGGCCTGCGGCATCAGCGGCTACATGCTGGGCGTGAATCCGTTCGATCAGCCGGGCGTGGAAGCCTACAAGAAAAACATGTTCGCCCTGCTCGACAAACCCGGCTACGAAGCCGAAGGGGCTGCGATCCGGGCCAAACTGAAATAACCCCGTCCGACAGGAACCAAGGGCCGGCCTCTCGAAAGGGCCGGCCCTGTTTTTTCCGGGTCCGGCCAACCATCGGACAACCGGCCGTTTCCGGCTGCCCGGGGACCGCTTCCGTTCTCCTTCCGCCTGCCCTGCCACGCCCGCACGGTCCGCTTCGATCCCTCCGGCAAAAAAAGCGTGTGCGGACCGAAGTTCCGCACACGCTTTCATTCGTCGGATTTCATGAGAGCGAACGGACTGTCACAGCCCGCCGCCACTCCACTCTTTCCCGCCTACTTTTCCTGTTTGAGCGCCGCATGGGCGGCAGCCAGGCGTGCGATGGGCACGCGGAAAGGCGAGCAGGAGACGTAGTTCAGACCGGCATAGTGGCAGAACTCCACGCTGGAAGGCTCGCCGCCGTGCTCGCCGCAGATACCGCACTTGAGGGCGGGACGGGTGCTGCGGCCCTTGAAGACGGCCTCGCGCACCAACTGCCCCACGCCGTTGCGGTCGAGAATCTGGAACGGGTCGTTCTTCAGGATACCCTTCTCCAGGTAGACGGGCAGGAACTTGCCGATATCGTCGCGCGAGAAACCGAGGGTCATCTGCGTCAAGTCGTTCGTACCGAACGAGAAGAATTCGGCCACCTCGGCGATCTGGTTGGCGGTGACGGCGGCACGCGGCACCTCGATCATCGTGCCCACCAGATACTCGATCCGGTCGTTGCGCTCGGTGAACACCTGCTCGGCCACGCTGTCGATGATATTCTTCTGATAGCGGAGCTCCTTGTGGTTGCCCACCAGCGGCACCATGATCTCCACGTGCACCGGAATCCCCCGCTTCTTCACGTTCATGGCAGCCTCGATGATGGCACGGGCCTGCATCTCCGTAATTTCGGGATAGGTATTGCCCAGACGGCAGCCGCGGTGACCCAGCATCGGATTCACCTCGTGCAGGGCCTCCACCTTGGCCTTGATCTTTTCGTAGGGCACACCCATCTCCTGCGCCAGCTCCCTCTGCTCCTTCTCGAACTGGGGAACGAACTCGTGCAGGGGCGGATCGAGCAGGCGGACAGTCACGGGCAGACCGTTCATCACCTCGAACAGACCCTCGAAGTCACCGCGCTGGATCGGCAGCAGCTTGGCCAGCGCCACGCGGCGTCCGGCTTCGTCGTCGGCCAGAATCATCTCGCGCACGGCCTTGATCCGGTCGCCCTCGAAGAACATGTGCTCCGTGCGGCAGAGACCGATGCCCTCGGCACCGAACCCGAAAGCCACCTTCGCATCGGCGGGCGTGTCGGCATTGGCACGCACTTTCAGATGGGCGAATTTGGAAGTGAGGTCCATCAGTTTGGCGAAATCTCCGCTCAGTTCGGCGGCACGCGTGGCCACCTGGCCGAGGTACACCTCGCCGGTGGAGCCGTTCAGCGAAATCCAGTCGCCCTCCTTCACGGTGACGCCGCCCACGCTCAGCGTACGGGCCTTGTAGTCGATCACCAGTTCGCCGGCACCCGACACGCAGCACTTGCCCATACCGCGGGCCACAACGGCCGCATGGGAGGTCATGCCGCCGCGGGCGGTGAGAATGCCCTCGGCCACATGCATACCCTTCAGGTCCTCGGGCGAAGTCTCGATCCGCACGAGCACCACCTTCTTGCCGTCGGCAGCCCACTTCTCGGCGTCTTCGGCGAAGAAGACCACGCTGCCGGCAGCGGCGCCCGGCGAAGCGGGCAGCCCCTTGGCGATCACCTTGGCGCTCTTCATGGCAGTCTTGTCGAAAACAGGGTGCAGCAGCTCGTCCAGCTTCTCGGGCTCACAGCGCATCACGGCCGTCTTCTCGTCGATCAGCTTTTCGTCCAGCATGTCCATGGCGATCTTGACCATGGCGGCGCCGGTACGCTTGCCGTTGCGGGTCTGGAGCATCCAGAGCTTGCCGTCCTGGATGGTGAACTCCATGTCCTGCATGTCGGTGAAATACCTCTCCAGATTGTGCTGTATCTCGTCCAGTTCCTTGTACACCTCGGGCATCACCTCCTCCAGCGAAGGATATTTCGTCCTGCGCTCCTCCTCGGAGATGTTCTGCGCCTTGGCCCAGCGTTTCGACCCTTCGAGGGTGATCTGCTGCGGCGTCCGGATACCGGCCACCACATCCTCGCCCTGGGCATTGACCAGATACTCGCCGTTGAAGATGTTCTCCCCCGTGGCGGCATCGCGCGAGAAGGCCACGCCCGTGGCGGAGTTCTCACCCATGTTGCCGAACACCATGGCCTGCACGGTGACGGCCGTACCCCACTCGGCGGGAATGTTGTTGAGCTTGCGGTACAGGATGGCACGTTCGTTCATCCAGCTCTGGAAGACGGCGCATACGGCACCCCACAGCTGGTCCCACGGATTGGCCGGGAAATCCTCACCGGTCTGCTTCTTCACGGCGGCCTTGAAACGCTTCACGAGCTCCTTCAGATCGTCGGTCGTCAGGTCCGTGTCGTTCTTCACGCCGCGCTCGGCCTTCACCTGGTCGATGATCTCCTCGAAGGGATCGTGGTCCTCCTTGCTGGCGGGCTTCATGCCCAGCACCACGTCGCCGTACATCTGCACGAAACGGCGGTAGGAGTCCCACGCGAAACGGGGATTGCCCGTCCGTTTGGAGACGGCCTCCACGGCCTGGTCGTTCATGCCGAGGTTCAGGATCGTATCCATCATGCCGGGCATCGAGGCGCGCGCACCCGAACGCACCGAAACCAGCAGAGGATTGGTCTCGCTGCCGAAACCGGTGCCGGTCAGTTTCTCGATCTGTTTCACGGCATCCTCCACGGCGGGACGGATCAGCTCCACGACCTTCTCCTTTCCGTGCTCGTAATACTCGGTGCAGACCTCCGTGGTGATGGTGAAACCGGGAGGCACGGGAATGCCGATCAGATTCATCTCGGCCAGATTGGCCCCCTTGCCGCCCAGCAGCTCTCTCATTTTTCCGTTCCCCTCGGCCTTTTTGTTGCCGAAGGTATAGACTCTTTTTACGTTTGGCATATTGATTTATCGGTTAATTTAATTAGGTACTGTATTTTCAGATTGTCCAAGATACGGGAATTTTTGTAATTATCAAAAAATTAACGTGTCAACTCGACAAAAACGGGCAAATGATCGCTGAATCCGCCCGTGTAGGCTCCGGAGGAAAAGGTCCGCAGCGGATATCCACGGCGCCCGGCGTCTCCCGGGGAAAGCATCCATTCCCGGACGAAGATGCCCGCCCGGTCGTAGCGCCACCCGTCGCCGGAGAGGAACCCGTTGTCCAGAAAGAAATTGTCGTACAGGTTCCAGCGGTCGCGGTAGACATAGGAGCCGTATCCGCGCCGGAACATCGGATAGAGCGGACCGAACAGGAAGACGCTCCCGTCCGCCACCCGGCGGCCCGTGCGGAATGCCCGGCGCATGGCCCGGTCGGTGGGATTTGCATTGAAATCGCCCGCCACGACCATTCTCGCCCGGGGATCGGCCCGGTGCAGCGAATCGACGAAACGGTAAAGCCTCGCCAGCGAAGCGACCCTCCGCCCGTAAACGTTGAACTGCGACGGAAGATGGCATATCACCAGATCGACCCGCTCGCCGAGCAGTTCGCCCCGCACATAGAGAAACTCGCGGCCCGAGGCCGAAGGCACCTGCCGCACCCGTTCCGGAATGAACTTGTCGCCCTTGTAGAGCAACGCCACGTCCATGCCGCGATAATCGCCCGTAGTACGGTGGATATAGTTGTAGTCGGTGCGCAGGGTCATCACCAGCTCCCGCACGGCCCGCTCGCTCTCGACCTCCGCCAGACCGATCACGTCGGGCGCCATGGCGTCGATCACCCGGGCCAGGTTGCGCAGTTTCGCGCCGTAACGCTCCCCGCCCCAGCCCATCCGGCCCCCGGGCGTATAGTCGCGGTCATCATAGAAGGCCGAAGGCACCGTATCGTACAGGTTCTCGACATTATAAAACGCCAGCGACACGCGTTCCTGAGCCGCGGAGGGCAAAGAAGCGGCAAGCCCCGACACCCAGAACAGCGCGGCCAGCAACCAGACTTTCATATCCGAACGCATATCCATGATTCAATCGGTTCCTCCTTATCGACGGCGACGGAACTATCCGCAGCGCGAAAAAACGTCCGGCACGCAGGCTACCGGTCGATCACGCCGGAGCCCACCAGTTCCTCGCCGTCGTACCATGCGGCGAACTGTCCGGCCGTCACGCCCCGTTGGGGCCGGTCGAACACGAGATAGCCGCCCCGCTCCGTCACATAGAGCCGCCCCGCCTGCAAGGGCTGGCGATACCGGATGCGCAGGCTGTACGGGCGACATTCGCCCGCCTCCATCCGCAGGTCGGGCCGAATCCAGTGCATCACCTGAGGCAGGATGCGCAGCCCTCTCCGGAACAGACCCGGATGCTCCTGCCCCTGTCCCACGTAGATGATGTTGCGCTCCACGTCGGTGGCGATCACGAAGAGCGGCTCGGGACGCCCCCCCACATTGAGCCCTTTGCGCTGGCCGATCGTATAGAAATGGGCGCCGTTGTGCTCGCCCGCCTTCCGGCCGTCGGACGGTTCGTATTCGTACGGGGCCGCCAGCGCATCGAGTCCCTCCTGTGTATCCGGACCCATGCCGCACAGGGCTTCCGCACGGGCATAGCCGGGCCAGTCGGCCGGAATCTCCACGATGTCGCCCCGGCAAGCCTTCAGTTTCTGCTGCAGGAAAACGGGCAGGTCCACCTTACCCACGAAACAGATGCCCTGGGAATCTTTCCTCCGGGCCGTGGCCAGGCCCTGTTCTTCGGCGATGCGGCGCACCTCGGGCTTCACCATCTCCCCGATCGGGAACATGGCCCGGGAGAGCTGTTCCTGGGACAGCTGGCAAAGGAAATAGCTCTGGTCCTTGTTGGGGTCGCTGCCGGCCAGCAGCCGGTACACCCTCCTTCCGTCCGCCTCCGTTTCGGCCCGGCGGCAGTAATGCCCCGTCGCCACATAGTCGGCCCCCAGTTTCAGCGCCTCCTTCAGAAAGACGTCGAACTTGATCTCCCGGTTGCAGAGCACATCGGGATTGGGCGTGCGGCCCCGCTCATATTCGGAGAACATATAATCGACCACCCGGCGGCGATACTCCCCGCTCAGATCGACCACATGCAGCGGAATGTCCAGCCGGCGGGCCACCAGTTCGGCGAACACGCGGTCGTCGTGCCACGGACAGTCGCCCGCCAGCGTACCCGTCGTATCGTGCCAGTTAATCATGAAAAGACCCACCACGTCGTAGCCCTGCTCCCGGAGCAGCCAGGCCGCGACGCTCGAATCGACACCCCCGGAGAGGCCTATGACCACACGCTCTTTCGCCATACCGAACCAGATTTTCGTCCCTTGATAAAACACAATATGCCGCCGACGTCCCTCCGGGAAGCCTGCGGCACGGATCGTTCCCTCCCGGTCCTATTCCGTATAGAGTTCCAACAACCCCTCGGGCAGCGAGAAAACCACCACCCGCCGGGTCAGGTCGAAACTCGCTATAAAATCGTCCACGGCAGGCACCAACACCTCCCTGCCCTGCAACCCGATCCTGAAAAGAGGGTTTTCGCCCTCCTCGAACCCTTCGATCTCGCCCTCCACTCCGTCGGTCAGCCGGGCCCGGAAACCGACCAGATCCTCCATATAGATCTCGTCGTCCTCGGCCTCCCCGTCGGGAACCCGCTCCCGCAACAGGAGCTCGAGCCCTACGAGCTCGCCCGCCCGCACTTCATTGTCGAGATCGGCGAACGAAAGGAGCGCACCGGAGCGGCCCCTGCGTTCGAAATGTTCCATAAAAAGAGGAACCGCCAGCGAGTCGATCCTCACGAACAGCGGTTCCTCTATCTTGAAATCGGCGGGAAACGAATCGTACAGATTTACCAGAAGTTCGCCCTTGCGGCCGAACAACTTCGAGACCCGTCCCACCGGAAGCATGCCCATCTCCGCCGGAGATTAAGCCTCTTCCTGAGCGATCTTGGTTTCGGGAGCCTCTTCGGCCACACCCTCGGTTGCGGCGGCTTCGGCCTCCTCGGCAGCCTGTTCGGCAGCCAGTTTGGCGGCCTCTTCGGCAGCGGCGGCCTTCTTGGCGGCCAGCGCTTTGGCCCGCTCCTCGTTCACCTTGGCCTCTTCGGCCAGACGGGCCTTCTCGGCAGCGGTCTTGTCGGCGCCCAGCTTGTTGGCTTTGGCTTCGATCTTGGCTGCTTTCTGCTCCATCCACTTGGCGAAACGGCTCTCGGCCTCCTCTGCGGAGAACGCGCCCTTGGCCACACCGCCCAGCAGGTGTTTCTTATACATCACCCCCTTGTACGACAGAATGGCTCTGCAGGTATCGGTGGGTTGTGCGCCTTTTTGCAACCAATCCAGAGCTCTATCGAAGCTCAGATCGATCGTAGCAGGATTCGTGTTCGGATTGTAGACTCCGATCTTCTCGATAAACTTACCATCACGTGGCGCCCTGCCATCTGCGACGACGATATGATAGAAGGCGAAACCCTTCTTACCGTGACGCGACAATCTGATTTTTACAGGCATTGTACTTGAATTTTTATGTTTTTACCGTCCCGTTCACGGGGAACGGGGCTGCAAATATAAGGCATTATTCCCGAAAAACCAAGACATCCGGGCTTTTTTGGCTCTGCCGCGGCGGACGGAACCCCTTACAGCTGCTTCACCGCCCCTTCAGGAGCCCTCACCACCTGCTTCACGCCCTCCAGTTCGTTGTCGCGCAACAGGATCGAGGAGGAGTCACCCGTCGCCTCGAGGAAGAGGGCCGGCGCCCCCGTCTGCTGGCGGAACCCGGAAATGCGTATCCGCCGGCCGTCGACGATACGCACCATAGGCATCTTCTCGGCTGGTTTCTCACCCTGGAAGTTGTTCAGCCACACATTCTCCACGTCGTCCATGATGATGGCCGGGCGCTTGTCCGGCTCCTGCGTGAAGAGCTGGATGTTCTCCATCGTGATATTCTCTGCATGGCGGATGTAAAGGCCGTGCGAAGGGGTCGTGTAACCGAACATGTTGTTCTGGGGATAGCCGGCCTCCTTTTCGGGCATCACTTTCAGGGCATGCGTCGTGGTTCCCTTGCCCATGCTGCGGATCACGATGTCGCGCAGGGTCACTCCGCTTACCCGGTGGCCGGGAACGCCCGTGATCGAGGAACTCATGAAGCCTTCGCTCTCGGCGGTGACCTGGCTGATGAGCACGTTCTTCAGATGGCGCACCTCGCCATTGCGGGCGCCGAGCCGGATGAAGATCGGGGTCATGACGCCCCGCATGACGATATTGCTGATGGTGATGTTCTCCATCATGCCGCCGTCCACCATCTCCAGCGCGATGCCCATCTCGCACGAGGCCGGATTGGTGATGCCCGTGAAGTTCGTGCGGTCCTTCACGTTGTGGGTCGGGGCCCGGCGGATGGCGCAGTTGGTGATGGCGATGTTGCGGAAACCGGCCCAGCCGGACGTGCCGAACTTTATGGCGTTGCAGTTGGTGGCCAGGATGCAGTTGGTCACCACGACATTCTCCACGATATATTTGCGGGCGCGGCTGTCGCTCTTGAAACAGAGGGCGTCGTCCTCGCTGTATATGATGCAGTCGGAGATCACCACGTTGCACGCGTCGATGTCGATGCCGTCGTTGTTGTGGTTGGAGAACGAATAGATCTTCACCCCGCGCACCTGGATGTCCTCGCTCTGCAACAGGCGGAGCGTCCAGGTTCCGGGAGCCGTGAGCGTGACGTCCTCGATGCGGATATCCTTGCTCTTCATCACCCGGACGTTGTTGAACCGGCGCCCCTTACCTTTGAACTCGGCATTGTCGCCCAGATCGAAGACCGGATCGCCGCCCTGCCCGTCTACCGTGCCGAAACCGGTGAGGGCCGCGTTCTTCACCCCGTCGAAATTCACCAGGGCCGTGGTACCCTTCGGATAATCGCCCGCCTCCTCCGAACTGCGGGTACTACCCAGCAGACGGGCCCGTTTGCTCAAACGCAGTTCGACGTTGTCCCTAATCCAGATCGCACCGGTCAGATAGACGCCGTCGGGTACGATCACCGTACCGCCGCCGGCCGCCGAACAGTCGTCGATGGCCTGCTGCAACGCCTTCGTGCAATAACTTTTCCCGTCGGGTTTGGGTTTGTATTTCATAACGTTTATCTCCATGGCTCCGGCACCCAGCCAGCCCAGGGAGAGCAAAACGACCAAAATCCTCTTCATATCCTTTCGTTGTTTTATCGTACGGACACCTTATCGGCGGCACCGCTCTTCACACGTGCCGAAGGAAGCGAAGCGATCTGCGGCGTGTCGACCGACACGCCTTCCGACCCGCCGGTCACCTCGAACCAGACAGCGGCCGGAGCGGCCTCCGGAATCC
This sequence comes from Gallalistipes aquisgranensis, assembly GCF_014982715.1. NCBI lineage: Bacteria > Pseudomonadati > Bacteroidota > Bacteroidia > Bacteroidales > Rikenellaceae > Gallalistipes > Gallalistipes aquisgranensis. The sequence continues at coordinate 2,018,379 of NZ_JADCJY010000001.1, forward strand.
GCACGTCGCGGAACCAGACGTCGCGCACCCCTTTCAGCAGGAATACCGAAGCCCCGGCATTGCCCGCCCCAGTGACGAAACCGGTCACCGACACCTCCGCGGCATTCTCCATCAGCACGAGCGGACGCCTGTCGGCCTCGTCGGGGAAAATCTGCACACCGTCGATGCGCATCCCCTTCACGTTCTTGACATACAGGCCCGACACGGGCATGTGGCCCCACATGGTGGCCTCGGGATAGGAGGTCCGCTTCTCCGCCATCTCGACGGCGGCCATCTGTTCGGTTCCGCCCCCTTTGGTATGGATCAGGACGTTGTCGAGCACGACGTTCTCCACGAAAGCGTTCTCGACGGCCGTCACCGAAGAGGCCGTCGAAGCCTCGCGGGCGATCACGTCCGACACGGAGACATTCCGGATCGAGCCCGGGCAGGGCTTGTCGGACTTGTCTCCGGCCGCATTCCGGGCACCGAGCCGGATGAAGATCGGGGCGCGTACCTCGTCCATCACGATATTGGAGACCGACACGCCGTCGATCCGGCTGCCGTCCACGCTCTCGATGGCGATGCCGGCCAGCGGCGCGAGCGCATTGCCCCAGTGGTCGGGCTGAATGGTGGAAGCTCCCGTCCGCGCCAGCTCCTCGTCGGGGCGGCCCGCCTTGATGACCGAATTGCTGAAAACGATGTTGCGGAAATCGCCCAGCGTCTCCGTTCCGATCTTGAAACCGTTGCAGGAGCTGGTCAGGATACAGTTGGTCACGGTGACATTCTCGCAGGCACGCGACCAGTACTTCTGCACACGGTTCTTGAGCACGATGGCGTCATCGGCCGTGTAGATGTCGCAGTCGGAGATCGTCACGTTGCGCGAGGCCACGATGTCGATGCCGTCCGTATTGGGACCGTGCAGGTAGTTGCGGATTTTCACCCCGCGGACCATCACTTCGTCGCACGCCAGCAGGTTCACCGTCCAGCTCTCGGAGTCGCGCAGGGTGACCCCTTCGATCCGCACGTTCCGGCACTCGGTGAGCAGGATCAGATTGCCCGGGGCCAGACGACGCCCCTTGCCGTCGGTGGGATGGTCGTGCCTGAACGTAGTCACCCAGCCGTACTGACGGCGCGAACGGCCCAGATCGGCCGCCACCCAGAACGAGGAACCCCGGCCGTCGAGCGTTCCCTCGCCCACGATGGCGATGTTCTCCGCCCCGGTGGCCCGGATCAGGTTGTAGGGATCGTAATCCTCCATGCGGGTGCTGCCCAGCAGCGTCGCCCCCGCCTCGAGCCGCAGGGTCACGTTGTCCTTCAGATAGAGCGTGCCGCTCAGGTAGAGGCCAGCGGGAAGGAGCACTTCGCCCCCGCCTGCGGCGGAACATTTGTCGATGGCTTTCTGGATCACTTCGGTGCAGAGAGTCTGCCCGTCGGGCTTCGCCCCGGCCCGGGTGACATCGACGGTCACGCCCAGGGCGATCTGGGCAGCGAACAGCATACACGCTGCCAGCAATTTCATTTTCATCATGTCGGTTTTTTCAGGGTTGGGAACACAAAGATGGGGAAAAAATTCAGAATTCAAAAAAATAGCCCTATCTTTCGGACACCTGACTAACAAACCCTTGAAAAAATGAAGAAAACGATTCTGTGGGCGGCACTCGCCCTGTTCATTCCGGCCCTGCTGCGGGCCGGAGAGAAACCGACCCGGCACACATTCGACGTAGTGGTTTACGGAGGCACCTCCTCCGGTGTCATCGCGGCCTGCGCCGCCGCCCGCGAAGGGGCGAAGGTGGCCCTGCTGGAAGAGACCCGTCACCTGGGCGGCATGACCAGCAGCGGGCTGGGCAATGTGGACAAAGGAAAGGAGACCACGATCGGGGGCTACGCCCGGGAGTTTTTCATCCGCGTGGGGGACCATTACGGCATGGGAGGAAAACCCTGCTGGAAGATGGAGCCTTCCGTGGCCGAAAACACGTTCGTCGCCATGGCGAAGGAGGCGGGCGTGCAGATCTTCTACGGAGCCCGTCTGCTGGAGAAGAAGGGCGTGGAGTGCAAGGGCGGTAAAATCCGCCGCATCGTCATGGAAAACGGCGACAGCTTCACGGCCCCGGTCTTCATAGACGCCACGTACGAGGGCGACCTGATGGCCTGGGCCGGCGTATCCTACACCGTGGGCCGGGAAAGCATGAAGGAGTACGGCGAACCAGGAGCGGGCGTACGTACCCGCACGGACCTGCCGGTGCGGAAAGTGGGGGCCAAGCGGATCGCCCAGATGAGGGAAGAGTACAGGAACTTCCCCTACGACTACTATTTCGGGGAGGCGGGCGAACCGGGCGAAGCGGACAACAAGGTGCAGGCCTATTGTTTCCGCCTCACGCTGACCAACCGTCCGGAGAACCGCGTGCCTTTCACCAAACCCGACAACTACGATCCCGTACGCTACAAGGGAACGCTCGACCGGGTGCTGAAGACGAACGTAACCAGGCTGGACGGCGTGTACACCTTCTACCACATGCCCAACGGCAAGACTGACATCAACCACATGGACCTGAGCAACGTGTCGTGGGGGTATCCGGACGGCAGCTATGCCGAGCGGCAGAAGATATGGCAGTACCACAAGGACTACCAGATGGGGGCGCTGTGGTTCTTCACCCACGACCCGCGCGTGCCCGAAGCGCTCCGCCGGGAGGCCTCGACCTGGGGCTTCGCCAAGGACGAGTTCGCGGACAACGGCCACTGGCCGCGTACGCTCTACATCCGGGAGGGCCGCCGCATGAAGGGGGCCTACGTGATGCGGCAGCAGGATGCCTGGGAAAACGCGACGAAGGAGGATGCGGTCGGCATGGGCTCCTACTTCATGGATTGCCACAACGTGCAGCGGACGATCACGCCCGACGGCCGGCTGATCGTCGAAGGGAACATGGGGATTCCCGTTGAGGGCGTACAGGGCAAATTCTCCCACCAGCCCATGAAACCCTACCAGATTCCCTACCGGAGCCTCACGCCGAAAGAGGAGGAGTGCGAAAACCTGCTGGTGACGATCTGCCTCTCGGCCTCGCACGTGATTTACGGATCGCTGCGCATGGAGCCCGTCTATATGATTGCCGGACACGCGGCCGGCGTGGCGGCAGCACAAGCGGCCAGGGAGAAAACCGCCGTGCAGCGGATAGACGTCCCCGGCCTGCAGGCCCGGCTGAAAGTGCAGGGCCAGGTGTTCGAATACACCGACCCGAAAAAGAAATAGGAACGGAACATCCGGATAGACGAAGGAGGGGGCAGCTGCCCCCTCCTTCGTCTATCCGGCCCCCTTTTGCCCTGCCGGCCCGTTTCTCCGGGGCGGCAATGTCCAAACGCGCCGTACGGCTACGGGACTATTCGTCCTCGTGCCACGACTCCACGCCCCGGATCGTCCGGTGCCTGGGATCGAAATAATATGTATGCTGGTATTCCAACAGGAACGGACACGGCCGGCCGGCCCAAAGAATCGTCTCCACCTTCACGGACGACAGCACCCGCTTCAACTCCCTCACATAGGGGTCGTCCGTCTGCGCGATCCGCCTCTCCATCGAATCGATCCGCTCCCTGTACCGCCGGTCCTCTTTCTCCCATCTCGCCACAGCCTCTGCCGAACAGTTCCGGATGCTCGGCCGCATGAATCTCCAGACCATTTCCAGGTTTCTCTTGTCATATTCCGTCTCGGTCAGCACCGCATTGGACAGGTCGTCGCCGACGTAGAAACAAATTTTGACGGATTTGCTTTCGGTCATCTCGGGCGTCCACCGGAAACGTTTCCGTATCCGCTTCACCAGTTGGGGCAGGACGGAACCCGTGTCCAGACTGTCACGGTTCCATATACGGATAAATCCCCTGCGGCCGGCCGCCGTAAGCGTCGAATAATCCTTCTCCTCCGCGGTCGCCACCACTCCGCCCCGCACCGGCCACGACCGCTCCCGTTCACAGATATGCCCCAAACTGTGCCAATAACTTTCATAAACATGGCGTCCGTACTGCGCATACAGCGTATCGGTGTACCAGTCGGCCCACACGCGCCCGTCCCGGCACTTCGGTCCGAAATGATCCGACAGGTCGAGAAGTTTCTCGTCGCACCATATCTCCGTCAGGTAGAGGCTGTCGTTCTCGATCAGCCAGGTGGCTACATAGCCCCGATAACAGGCCGTAGAACCGCCGACCCTCCTTTTGGCCATCTTCTCGATAGTCAGGTTCTGCTGTGCAAAATAACGACCCAGAGGTTCGTCGCACAACTCCATCGTATCGCCTTTCACGACGAGCTGATCTTTCACCTGCGGAGTGGACAGTGCCCCGTACCCGCCGAACGACAACAATATCGACAAAAGAATCGCTTTTTTCATAATCGCATTCTGTTACGGTCGGTAACAAATATAAAAAATTCCGACAAAAAAACAGTGTTTCCCGGGGCCGTAGTTCGTCATGCGAACGCACACGCGCTCTCCGAATACGGGACACCCCGCCGGACGACAGAACCCGTATTCCTGCTCCGGAGTCCGCTTCAACCGCTGCCGTTCCCTCCGTCCATCCGTTCCGGCCAGCCCCCCCCCCGTACGCCGCCCGGCAACACGTTCCTGCAACACAACCGACAGATTATTTTGCAGATTCGGAATAATTACGCTAATTTTGAGCCCTGACAAAAACGGTTCCGTAGCTCAGTTGGATAGAGCAACAGCCTTCTAAGCTGTGGGTCGAGCGTTCGAATCGCCCGAGAATGCAACCTGCAATCGTCTGTAAATATAGCAATTACAATCACGACTTTTTCTCGTTTCTCTTTTCTGAAAATTTTGGTTTACACACTGGTTTACACTCTTTGTGTGAATCGAAGTGTTGGTTAATAAATCAGTTAATTATTTGGTATTATAAATTGCTTGTTGTGCTGTCGGCCGTAGCGTGACTGTACACACATATCTGTATAAGTATAACTCCATAGAAAGCTATTAAACAAAGAGGACAAACATTTGCAAGGGGTCTTAAATAAACCCCTTTGCAAAAGTCTGTCCTTTTCTGATAGTTGTCAGTTTTGCTATCCCTCCAACACTTTCCAGAAACGTTCGGGTAGGTAGATGTTCTCCACCTCCATTGCTTGCTTGAATAGAGGTGCAATCTCTTCGACTCGAAAGCCTGCTATTCCACAACCGATCTCCGTTACCAGAAATTTCAGTTGCGGATTTCGTTTGGCAAACTCGATAAATTCATCCACGTATGGCTTAATGGTCTCCACACCGCCCTGCATGGTGGGTATTCCATAACTTTGACCTTGTAGTCCGACACCTTGTCCCCACACAGCACCGAATTTTTGATAAGCCAGCCGTGCTGCACCACCTCCGTGTTGTCCTGCCAGATTGCTCCCAAAAACGAAAATCTCATTAGGTTGGAGCGTAACGATATGATTGGATGCTATTCTCATAACGGGTCTGTTTCTTCAAAAATAGGAAAAAGGACAAACATAGAAAAGAGTCTAAATAAACTCTTTTTTAATTAACTACTTAGCCCTATTTTTATATAAAAATTGAATTATGAATCATAATAATTCTGGAAATTATCAGTACCCCTATTGTTTGATACGAATATCATCAAAATAGTATATTATTGTGATTTGATTACTATGTGAATATAAATAAAAAATACATATATTTGATTAATAAACTGACATGAACTTATAACAAAAACTAATTATGAAAAAATTACCTTTCATTGTCTTTTTCCTTATTGGCTCATTATACATATATGGGCAAGGTTCTGATTCTTTAAAAGTTGATATAAAACCGCTAACTGAGATTCAGCGCGATAGTTTGTTAACAAGCATAGAAAAAAATGTCTCGGATATTACAAATGATGCTTTCTGGAAAAATCAAATTGGTAGATACAAAGTATATAGGACAACGAATATCTATATTTCGCTAAAATTAGATACTTGCACGGGATGTGTAACAATGCTTCAAATTGGGATAGACAAGGATTCTGATCGAATGGAATGTTCTGTTTGTAATGCGATTAATTCCGATTCTGACGTAATTGGCAGATATGAATTGTATCCAACAGGGAATAATTATAATTTTATTCTTATTGATACTATATTTGGCTGGGCATATCAAGTACAGTGGAGTACTCAACGCGAAGAATGTGGTAGATGGAGAATTTGGTAATAAATTAACTTCTAAAAAAGGACAAACTTATGCAGAACGGTATAATCTAGACCGTCTGCACAAGTCTGTCCTTTAATAGTTAAGAACTCTATTTTATCCGTTTGTAAAAGTGGGTTCCTGTCGCTACGTAGGTGTCAGTTTTTTCCTGATAAAATAACACTAATTGATCGGCCGTGTTATTTTTGATTTCACAAACAAAATCGAGATTATTATCAACTTTATGCTTTACTGTCAAAGTATTGTTAGAGATTGAGTAGGTAAAGCGATTATCGACTTTAGGCTCTCTGTTATCGGCATAAGTCGTCCATATGCATGTTCCATCACCATTAAAAGTGTAAGACCAATAATAACCATATTCTTGTCCATTAAAAGAGAGAGGGTAATCGTTTGAAGCACTTGTGTGTGTTCCATCGTTATAAACAATAGATCCTCCGTCACGAGTGATTTGCCATGTTCCAATTATAGATACTTCTTTGCTATCCTCATCTTTGGAACAAGAATATAAGGCAACGACCATTAATATGGTCAAGAACGAGAGTATTCTTTTCATAAATGAATGCTATTTTATCCGTTTGTATGTTTCTGTACCCTCAGTTGTGTAGTAATCATTTTGGATGTGGTAAAATAATATGAGTTGATCAGATGACAGTTTTTTGATTTCGTAAATATCCTGATCACCATATTGGCTTTGCATGATCAATTTGTTCTCGGAGATGGAATAAGTATAATATTTAGGATCATCATCTTCATCCGATATTCCGATTTCATAAGTTTTATTTACGCACGTTCCATCATTATTGAAAGTGTATGACCAGCAAAATCCATTTTCATGTTCATCGAAAACGGGGTAGTCTTCCGACCATTGATAATGTGGCTTTCCACTATTATCAAATTCCGTCCCTTCGGAATGTGTGATCTGCCATGTTCCGATTATTGAAGGGTTTTCGTCCTCATCTTTCGAACAGGAAGAGAAAGCAACGGCAGCCATCATCACAGCCACAAACAAGAATAGTTTTTTCATGATATAAGAATAAGTTTGGTTGCCACTCAGCCCCTGTATGGCGATTAATCCAAAAAAGAAAGCGCAGGGCTGAAAACTTACTTTAGTTGAACAGGTCGTAGGAAACCTAATAGCATAAAATAAGCAACAACCCCGCGCCCATATCCAGGTGGATAAGAACGCGGCAAGATGCTTGCCTACTCTCCGCTATTAATCGAATTTCCTACGTTCGTTCAACGAGAATAAGCTACACTTTCCGTGTTTGTCAGTATGTTACCGCAAAGATAACCACGCCAAACTAAAAAGCAAAACATCTTACCCGAAGGGGTTGTTGCAGGGTGTAAAATTGAGTGTAAAGTTCTGAAAAATCAATATTGAAAGACAAGTATGTTATTTCCAGATTGGGGAATCATGACCGCACAGGAAGAGAATTTAAGCCAACTTCTATGCAATAACACGCCTATCGTGAAAACCGAAAGAGAGGTTACGAAGATTATGCATACATAAAAACAAAAATCGGGATAACGCTTTAGTGAGACATTTTGTAAATGTCGCATCCTCAGACATTACCCCGATTTTATAAGATAGAGTATCGTGCGGCTATTCTTCGGCGATCTTTTGGATCACGCTGTCGAGACAGATGGCCTGCCCACTCGTTGAACGTCCCCACCAGAAACAGCCGTACTCTTCGATCACCACTTCACCCTCTTGTTGCAACCGTTCGGCCAACCACGAATCAATGAGCCACCACTCCAGTACCTCGTCCGTAAATGGATCAAGATATTCCAGAGAGATCAAATTTGCCTGTATCATCTCTTCTACGACTGTGCTTTGATTCTTCAAAACACAGTTCTCTACGATTCGTTGCGCATTCATCGGATAACCTGTTTTGAAGTACTCTTTAATAGCAAACGGTTGGTCAGACTTGCCAGGTTGTATTGCCCGAATTCATCGAGAAGTATCATGTCGTCGGCGGTTGGTTGGGCGTAACATTGTTCTACTCCGAAGAAGTCGTTCATGTAATGGTAAGGGATGAAGAGTTGGTTTCTCGTGTCATGGCCTATGATGATCTCGGGATCGCGATAACGAACACCCTTTATTTCGATGTGCCACACAAGTGAAACAATGTTGAATTTCCCGATGCGCCCCGTCACTACTGCTTGGACTGATCTGGGGTTTAAGAGGCGTGGTTTTGGTTCTTTTAATAGGTCACACAGGATTTCTGCTGCCCGTTCATTTAATGTTCTCATGGTCTATATGATTTAAGTTATTCCCAACTATCTGTTGAAAAATAACTCCACATATATCCATGAACAATGACAGGAAATCATTCGGTTTTCCTCCCGATATGGGGAGGGGGATTGATATAATGTATCTGTGTGTGCAGAATATATAATTGGACTGCTATGCTACCGACTGATGAACCGACCACGAATGATCGTGAGGCAGGCTATCGTTTTACCGTCGATCTTAGGGGCGGTCTCTTTTACTTCGTATCACTTGGAAAGGTCGGATGCTTTCGCGGTTCGCTTTATTCCTAATGTGTCGTATATCCGTTGCAGTTCGGCTTTTATCCTGCTTTTGGATATGACCGTTTGTTTGGGTAGGGTGGTATTTATCATCTTTACGATCTTGTATTCATCGCCTACGGACAGATTCTTAACCAACTCTCTTTTGATATTGCAGACATGGTATTTGAGCGCCTGTACACGACTTACCCCCAGCTTCTCGTAAGCCTGTTTCACCAACGGGTATTTGGCTGCTATCCGAGCGCATAGTTCCTCGTGGTTATCCAGTGAAAAAAACGGTTGGGTCGTTTTCAACCTGTGGTATTCGTCGAACAACTCTTGAAACGTTACCCGTGCACTCGGTTTGGTCGTGATTTTCTCAATTACACGACTGTATGAGTATTGGGTTATCCTGTACCCGTTACGCTGTAATTCGTCTGTAAGGTTTACATAGGTGCGGTATATATGACGACTGATCTTGAAGTTGACAATATCCATGTTGGCGAGGTTTCGATCCACCACCAGACGATTATTTTCGATCCGCACATATTGTTCATTTATGTAGGGGATTTTAGATAAGGTTTTAATGCGTGTCGCTTCGCTCAGCCCGTTAATCTCCGCGGCATATTCCTCGGCGTCCCGCAAGGTTTTTTTCGTAGCCTCGACAAATTCATCCAATGTGATCTCCCGACTATATTTGGTCGTTGAGTAGACATGAATAATCTCTGTTTTGTATTTTGAATTTCGGATGCGTCCGCAGATTTGGGTGAAGAGGGTGGATATATCCAGTAAGGTATGCGCTTTTCGTCCGTCGCTGACAATGAATGTGACGCCTCTTTCATCGTAGATATCGCATCCCTCGAAGCAGGTCGAGGTATAGAAGTTGATTTTCCTGACAGGATCGGATGGTTGACCGATAGGATAGCTCTTGCCGAGTTTCCTCTCATTCCCCGCTTTTGCATCCCCAGAAGTCGAACAGACCACCTTAACGGATTCAGGGGATAGTTTTAGATCGTCGAGCACTTTGGCGATAAACTCCACGCTGTTCACGAAGATATGCAGATTGTAGGGTAGATCATTCTCTAACACTTTCGCGCACTCCGACATGATATATTTATCGGGCTTGGTAGTTTGGCGGGAACGTATATTGATTTCGGTAAGGTGCGGTCATTCAATCTCGCAGATTGGTATATGCTGCAACTCTTCCAAAAGATATTCCCGTTCGATGGGCGTAGCTGTCATGTAAGTGACACGAGAGAATTTCGATGCTTCCGAAAACAATTCTTTGATTGCTCGATGGCGGAACGAATAGGAGTTGAACAGTACGTGTCATTCATCTACTAATAAGAATAAGTCCTTGTAAGGGTCGATTCCTGTCGCCTGTAATGCTGCGATGGTGCGGGGTAATGAATCGTAGGTGGTGGCGATCTTTAATGGAGTATGCGTTTGGGCATATCCGATGATGTCTTGTTCGGTAACTCCCTCATAAACTCCCAGTACGGGAATGCCATCTTTGCGGTAAAGGGTTTTGTTCTTCACCAATGCCACGTAAGGCATGGCGATAATTGTGGGGATGCTATTACGGATTGCCAGTTCGGTAGCACCGCATCCTGTCTGTTTCTTATTAAATAAACAGTTGATAGGAATTTCGGTCATGAAGTCCGAGAGATAAACGGCTCTCTCGGGAGCCTTGATAATTTGATTTTTCATAATATTAGATAATTAATTGATAGACAAATATCTCTTCATATAAAATCTTCTATATTTTTTTATCTTGTATTTATCTCATTAAAGACAATTTTCATTTCGTACTCAAAAAATGTGGAAAACAGGAATGTCGAAAAGGGCGAAAGGATTCGCCCCTGTCGAACGTGAGAAACTTTGTTTTTAATGGAAGTAGAGGGATGAATCATCCTCTGAATAATTACTTAAATATACGAAATTTCGGTGAGATAGACAAGTTTTTCGGGTGCTATTTGCAGAGATTTTTCGAGATAATTAAGCCAAAATCATGTTGATTTAAGCACCTTTTTACGCACTTTAACTGGATTCATTGGTATTATTCGTGTGTTATTGTTCTTATTTATGGGGTAATGAACCTACAAAAAGATCTGTTAACGGGTATTTTACTATTTCGGCTGGTCTGAAATTCCTTTCGTACCATGCAATTTGGGTATATTAATGGGTATTTACATGTGCTCGATGGTCTAAAATGCCTTTTGAGCTATGCAATTTGGGTATTAACAGGGGTTTTGTACTGCACGGAACGGCATTTTATGGGTAAAAAGAGATAATTTTGGGTGTTTGACACGCTAAATGATACTATCTTACATGGAAACGAAGAACGGAAAACCCCTGCCAGCTGACTATGAGTGGTTAATAAGGGATGGAGAACAGATCGTTCACTGGGATTTGGACCCGTTGTCTCGGGATTTATGCGAGTATGTCGATGTGGCCAGTGTGTATGGGAATGGGAAAGAGGATGATTACGGACACGATGGTGCTGGACAATGGACTTCGCAATTCAGATATCGCTATTGGACAGGCAAATTTAGGATGCCCTTTACAAAAGAGGAGTATTATAACAACGACGATATCATTGCAACGGTTAAGGGATTGGGACTGGATGCTGAAAAGTTCTGGTTTGTCTTGGTGTTTATTTATGATTATGTCGAATCCTCGTTTGATGAAACGGCCGAGATTCTACAACCTGCGTCATTACTGAAAGCCATAAAGGACTTGGGCGAGACGCTGGAAGAGGATTTTTCGGATCAAGAGATTGAGATAACCATGAAGAGGGGCAAAAAGAGTGTTGAGATTTTGCCAGTGGTGAAACGGGCAATCCTGCAATGGTTGCAGGAGACCTATGAGCGGGACTGCAAAGACAGGAGATTTCTGATTTATGGGGCTGATTGTGTACGTGTCGACCACGCAGAGATCAATTCCTCGTATCGGATTTATCGGGCAGTGACGATGTATCGGGATCTGTTTTCAAACTTGTTGGGTAATAAACGTCCGAAGCAACCCGACAAAGAGGTTTCCTTAAATCGGCTGTTGCTGATTTCGAGGATCTGTTACTTCTATAAATTCACAAAAAATAAGAACTTTTTATATGGTGATGATTCAATAAAAGGCATTATAAAGTCTTGTAAAGGGCGTATTCCGCCCTCTAAACCAGCTTGTTATTGGTAAATTACAATAAAGGGAGTAAAAAGAGCTCTTGATTTTACTCCCTCTAATTCGGAGCGAAAAAAGGAAATCTTTGTGGTGTTGAACAACATTAATAACCCATTAAAAAATTAAAATTATGGAAAAGATTTCTCAGATTTCAACCGAACAGAACATGGTAAACAACGCGGCTATTGTTGACGCTAAGGCCCCGCAGACGACCACTCGCCGTCGCCGCTCGAATGCACTGCCCGTTTGGAATGTCATTGCCCAGGCACGCCCTGTCTTTAATGTGCAACTGGAGAAGAGCAATGCCGTAAAACTGAAATGCATTGAGAAGTTCATGCATGCCACTTATGCGGACGCCGACAAATTCTGGAGCGATTTCATGGAACAGGTAAACGTCCTGCTCGACAGTCGCAGATTCTGGCGTGAGTGTGAGAGCATGGGATGTAGGCCCGAATATGTAGCTGAGCATGTTGTGTTTCTCGGTAGCGCGATGATCAAGAAAGTGTTGAAAGAGGGAGTAGCACGCATCTTGGGAAGTGACGTACAACTTTACAAGGAGCGTTTTACACCCGAAGAAGCCAACCGTTTCCTGCTGGATGATGTTAAGCGTCCCGCATACACTCCTGAAGCTTAACGTATAGGCTTACATGATGGAAGAAGGACACCCCGAGGAATAAGGGGGTGTCCTTCTTTGTTTCATAACAGATTTCGCATCGCCTCGTCGATCTGACTATTCTCGAAACTATCCAGATAGATTTGGGTGGTCGACAAGTCCGAGTGGCCGAGAACCTCACTAATTAGGGCCACATTCACGCCCGATTTCTTTAACACGGTGGCAAAACTATGCCGAGCCACATAGGTGGTCAAATGTGCTTCAATCCCGAGTCTTTGGCCAATGTACTGTAAGTTTATATTCACTTTCGACAGAATTTTGTGGATACGATTGTGACGTTGTGTCGGAGTACGGTGTTCACTCTCATGAAGAATCGGGAACAGGTAACCACCATTGTAACCCGAGTAATCTTGCAGGATCTGAATGGCTTTTTCGCACAGCGTAACATTAATTCGTTTACCTGTTTTCTGTCGGATATAGGACAATCGTCCGTTCTCGATATTCTCGGGTTTGAGATAGGCCATATCGACAAAATTGATTCCGCCACACAGGTAACTGAACACAAATAGATCACGGCTTAAACGTATGTAATCCCGCGTATCCGTTAAATCAGCCTCCATGATCTTCATGACGTCCATTTTGGAGATGGCCCGTTTCTTGGTCGAAGTGTCGAATTTACTGATGCGAAAATCATTGAACGGATAATCTTTCTGCTCGGCAATGTTAGCTTTGATCGCCTTGTTAAAAACGCTCCGCAGGGTTCGGAAAAGTACGCTCATGGTCGTCTCTTTGCACTCCTTATCCCTTAGCCATTTTTCGTAATATTCGCACCATTTAGGTGTAATATCCTTAAAACGAAGATTCATTTTCCCGTTACAATAGGAACGTAACGAACGCAAGGAATCGGTATAGATTAGGCTATTCCCAGTCTTTCCTTGTCGTTGATAGTCCTCAATCAATTCCCTATAAAAGTCCTCTATTCGACCCGTTTGGGCGGATTGTTTTGGTGTGGCGAGTATGTCCTCAATCGAATAGTCGCCCCTCATGCCGAGTTCGAAAATGCGTTGCTGCATTTCGCTCTCTTTGTTACGGATGATCTGCATGATGTACTCCCGATTGGGACAGCTGCGTTTGGGTTGGTTCTTCTTAAAATCCCAAAACTTAGGGTCAACAGAGATACCGATGCTGCTATATTTTCGCTCTCGGTCTTTGGTGATCCGCATCATTAATGGAGAAGTCCCATCTTTTAGTTGCTTAGAGGAATAGCAAATCACTGAAAATAAGGCATTCATGTGTAAATTCTGGTTTACACATCGGTTTACACAAATCGTCAATTCAAGAGGCTAAACCGCCATTCTCATGGAGGGAAACGACGAGGAACATCCGTCCGAAATCTGGACATTTTCAGGTGTAATCCGAGAGGATTTTTCGAGGATGTCGGATTCGGATGTGTGTCAAGTAGCTAATTTACAGTAGGATTGATATTTTTTTGCAGATTCGGAATAATTGCGTTAATTTTGTGCTCCGAAACAAAGGTTCCGTAGCTCAGTTGGATAGAGCAACAGCCTTCTAAGCTGTGGGTCGCGCGTTCGAACCGCGCCGGAATCACACAGACGGTCAATGTCTTACACCGGCCGACGCATCCGTCGGCCAATTCGTTCTTCCCCCCGTCTGCACCCCACTCGCCGCACGGGAGGTCCGGACTACCGGACATCGGGAAAAAGGAAATTCCGCCATGAAACAGGCCCCGTGAAAGACCTGTCCCGTACGCCGAATCCCTCCGCATACAATTCCGACCGAGACGAAAGAAGCCGGCATTAAAATCTTCTGACCGCCACCCGCCCGCATTTTCCAGAAAAATCCGGAAACGGAATATTTCGGATACCGAATCAGCGACAAAAGCAACCTTTTCGTATTTTAAATTATATAAATATGCTATTTTATTAAATATAAACATATTAAACGACAGGAAAATAGCCGAAAAAGAGCCGGATTTCTTGTTTGTTCGGCAGATAATGACTATGTTTGTGGCGCCTGAAAGACGGTTCTTCGGGAAGGGACTCTCACCCAGGCAAAAGGGTCTTTGCAAAAAAGACGCTAAAGAGCGGATGCAGATGAAAAACTTGTACACATTCAACCCGCTGGGGAAGGTTAGATGAAATTTTCGGCCTCCCTTTGTTTTTCGACACATAAACAACTGTCAGCCAACGCATTAAAAAGCACGTCGGCGAGGTTGCGAAGTGTACGTATGTGAACGACCGCTCCATTTTCCCGTCCATGGCCGCCAACCCAGACACGTCCAAACCGTTTCTTTCCGGAATCGGAATCCCGGGAGAGAGTGCCAGCCCGCAAAACCGTCATATCGTGAGATGGTACGTGCTGGTTTTCCCCTCCGGCAGTCGGGAGCTGACCCGGGGACTGCAACGGGAACTGGCACGCCGAAGCCGGGACGGGGAGCCCCTCTTCGAATATTTCGCCCCCATGTTCGCGGAGGTGAAAGAGGTGAACGGCCGGTTGGTCGACACGCAACGCCCCCTTCTGTACAACTATCTCTTCGTCCATGCCTCCGAAGCGGAAATATACAGGATCAAACAACGGCTCCCCCAATACAATTTCCTGCCCCGTGTAAAAGACGGGAAAGACGAATACCACTATCCCTATCTCTCCGACGAGGCGATGCGGGACCTGCAGTGGATAGCCCGCTCCTACTCCGACATGGTTCCCCTCTATGCGGCCGATCCGGCATGGCTGGTCAAGGGAGACAGAATCCGCATCACCCAGGGGAGATTCAAGGGAATCGAGGCCCGCATCGTCGTCCAGTCCCGATCCAAACGGAAAGAGGTCATGGCCTGCATCGAGAACTGGATGTGGGTTCCGCTGCTAAAAGTCTGTCCCGGAGAGTACGAACTGATCGAACTGAATAACGAAGGCCCCCGCCTCTACACTCACCTGAACAACGACCGCCTCCAGGGGAGACTGCACGAAGCCCTATGCCGGCACCTCACCGGGAGGACGACCGAAGAGGATCGCGCGACAGCGACCGAAGTCCTGCTGCAATACGCCAACCTCACACCGGAGTCGGACATCATGCGGTGCAAACTCTACTCCCTGCTGCTCCCGGCCTATACGATACTGGACGACAGGGCGAAGTGCGACGGTTTGATTCGGATCGTCCAGACGATGCTTCCGGCCGTCAAAGCCGAGCAGTCGCGGGCACTGCTCTCCGTCACGCTCTACGGATGTACGGACAGCAGCATCCACTACGAACAAGCGCACGGACTGGTCGGTCCGTGGCGGAATGAAGCGAATCCAAAGCGAAGCAAAGAGCAGTTAATCAAACGGTTGTCCGACTACGACCGCTGTCTGGGGCATCTCAAAGAATAAAAATTCCGAAACCGGTTCATCCCCGACAAGCGGAAGGACCCGGCGGCGACAGCCAGCCTCCCGGAGAAGAGCCGCAAAAGGTCGGGGGGAAAGCACGTTTTTCCGCCGTGAGAGACCCGATGCAGGGAAATGGCCCGTTCACAAAACTCTCCGTTCGTAACCAGAAGGCATAAATAACCTGTCCCCCGGTTTTCCCTTATCGAAGGCGACCGGGAAATCCGTGTCATCCGAAACCCGCGACACCAAAATACCTCGCCAACTTCCATGCTGTATCTCGCGTCTTTCTTCGTTTCGATGTTGTGCGTCTGCTGGATTCATCCCCGCCTCGTCACCATCGCGCTCACCAAGAACATCGTAGACAATCCCGACGTCCGCAAACTGCAACGCAAGCCGATCCCCGTATTGGGGGGAATCGCCGTGTTCTTCGGGTCGATAGCAGGCCTGGGATGCGTCAGCCTGTTCTACGATTGCACGGAGTTGTTCATCGTCGTCATCGCCATGACGGTCATGCTTTACACCGGCACGTTGGACGACATTCTCAATCTGACCCCGGCGTCCCGTCTTCTGATCGAGATCGGGACCGTATCGTTCCTGATATGCGCAGGAGGTTACAGCCTCAACGATTTCCACGGCCTGTGGGGAATTCAGGAAATCCCCCGGACGATCGCCATCCCCCTCACCCTGATCGCCGCCGTGGGCATCATCAACGCCATCAACCTGATCGATGGCGTAAACGGATTGTCATCCGGATACTGTGTCATGTCGACCCTTCTGTTCGGAGCGATGTTCCGGTCGGCCGGAGACCATGCCATGGTATTTCTGGCGGCAGTATGTGCCGGCGCCCTGATCCCGTTTTTCTTTCACAACGTCTTCGGAAAGACATCGAAAATGTTCATCGGCGACGGAGGGACGCTCATGATGGGAGCCGTCATGTCCCTGTTCGTCATGCGGGCCCTGCGGCACGGCACCTCATGCGAAACATACGCCGACGAGAATCTGGGACTGATCCCCTTCACACTGGCCGTGCTGTCAGTCCCGGTTTTCGACACGCTACGCGTCATGACGGCGCGCATCCTCAAACGGAAATCCCCGTTCCACTCCGACAAGACGCACCTGCACCACATGTTTATCCTGCTCGGATGCTCCCATGTAACGACGACCCTGGCGATCCTGACGCTGAACCTATCCGTCATCCTATGCTGGTGGCTGGCATATATCGCGGGCTGTCCCGTCGACGGGCAGCTCTACGTCGTGACAGGAGCAGGCCTCCTGGTCACATCCGGGCTCTACTACTTCATGGACTGGCACATTCGCCGGACGACCCGGCTCGTGCGGTGTCTCCGGCGAATCGGATACAGCACGCACCTGAGCAGAACGAAGATATTCCTGAGGCTGCAGAAAATGATGGACAAGATCTAAAACATTATGAAAAAAATCATGCTGGTTTTCGGCACCCGTCCGGAGGCCGTCAAAATGTGTCCCCTGGTGAAGGAGTTCCGGAAACATCCCGATGAATTCGGGGTGACCGTATGCGTGACGGGCCAACACCGTGAAATGCTGGATCAGGTGCTGACGGTTTTCGGCGTGAAGCCGGACTACGACCTGAACATCATGAAAGAGGGGCAGGACCTGTACGATATCACGGCAAGGGTCCTCACCGGAATGCGGGACGTGCTCAGAGAGGTCCGGCCCGACGTGGTGCTCGTGCACGGCGACACGACGACCTCCACGGCAGCGGCCATGGCGGCATTCTACCAGCAGATACCCGTCGGCCATGTGGAAGCCGGGCTCCGCACCCGCGACATATACAGTCCGTGGCCGGAAGAGATGAATCGCCAGATCACGGGAAGGATCGCCGCCTACAACTTCTCCCCGACACCGCTTTCCGGAAACAACCTGAGGGCGGAGCATGCGATGGGAAAGATATTCGTGACGGGCAACACCGTGATAGACGCACTCTACTGGGTCGTGGAAAAGCTGAAATCCGATCAAAATCTCGGCGATGAACAGAAAAGAGTCCTTCTCGACGCCGGTTACGACGTGGACAGACTCGCCAACGGCAAAAAAATGGTGCTCATTACCGGACACCGCAGGGAAAACTTCGGCGACGGCTTCATCTCGATATGCCAAGCCATCCGACAGCTGGCGCAAAAGTATCCGGACGTCGATTTCGTCTATCCGATGCACCTCAACCCGAACGTACGCAAGCCCATCCATGAAGTGTTCGGCGAAGATTCAGGCCACCTCGGCAACATGTTTTTCATGGAGCCGCTCGGATATCTGCCGTTCGTCTATCTCATGAATCAATCGGCCATCGTCCTCACCGACAGCGGAGGCATCCAGGAGGAAGCTCCGGGACTCGGCAAACCCGTCCTGGTCATGCGCGACACGACCGAACGGCCCGAAGCCCTCGCTTCGGGCACCATCCGCCTGGTAGGCACCCATTGCCATAAGATCGTGGACGAAGTGAGCGACCTTCTCGACGACGCAGCGGCATACGAACGCATGAGCCATGCCGTCAATCCCTACGGCGACGGCCATGCCTGCAAAAGGATTATAAACGCTTTAAAATAAATTTAAGGAGATGATAAACGTGATCGGGCTGGGATACATCGGTTTGCCCACCGCCCTGATGCTGGCATCCCACGGAGTCGAAGTCGTGGGAACAGATTACAACCGAAAACTCGTCGACACGCTGAATGAGGGCCGTACCACATTCAAGGAGGAGGGGCTCGAAGAGCTCTTTCGGGAAGCCCGGGAAGCCGGCATCAGGTTCACCACCGAATACCGGCGGACGGACACGTACATCGTGTCCGTACCGACGCCTTACGACAAATTTTCGAAAAAAGTGGATGCCGGCTACGTAGTGGCCGCCGTGAAGGACGTGCTGAAAGTCTGTCCGAAGGGCGCCACGATCATCATCGAATCCACCATCTCTCCGGGTACCGTCGACAAATACATCCGTCCCGAAATAGAAGCCATGGGATTCCGCACGGGCGAAGACATCCATCTCGTGCATGCACCCGAACGTATCATTCCCGGCAATATGGTCTACGAGCTGCTCCACAACAACCGCACGATCGGTGCCGACAGCCGGGAAATCGGCGAAAAGGTGAAAGAGTGTTACGCCTCTTTCTGCCGGGGGGAGATCGTGGTGACGGACATCCGGACGGCCGAAATGACGAAAGTCGTGGAGAACACGTTCCGGGCCGTCAACATCGCCTTCGCCAACGAATTGGCCCGCATCTGCCGCCACGACGACATGAACGTGTACGAGATCATCAGAATATGCAACATGCATCCCCGCGTGAACATTCTCCAACCGGGTCCCGGAGTAGGCGGCCACTGCATCAGCGTCGATCCGTGGTTCCTCGTCGGCGACTATCCCCAACTCGCCAAAGTGATCGACGAAAGCATGAAGACCAACGACAGCCAGCCGACTTTCGTGCTCAACCGGATTTACGAAATCATGCAAAAAGAGGGGATCACCGACAACCGCAAAGTGGGTCTCTACGGCCTGACCTACAAAGAGAACGTGGACGACTACCGCGAAAGTCCGACCCTGCAGCTGCTGGAGGCACAGGAACGCCATCTGGCCCGTCCCCTGAAAGTATACGATCCGTTCATCGCCCGGGACATAACGGCCAATCAATATCATGATTTCGACGAATTCCTCGAAGGAATAGACCTTGTCGTCATTATGGTAAAACACGACCATATCAAACGGAACTGGGAGAAACTGAAAGGAAAAATCATTTTGGACTGCTTCAACATCTGTCCGTTGGAAGGAACGTATCACATTTAACCTCCGCGCCCCGGACCGCCCGGCTTTCCGTGACGAAAAGTTTCGAAAACCGCCGTGGCAAAACTGTCCGCCCCCCCAAAAAAATCATCGCACATGAAAGGTATCGTCCTTGCCGGCGGCTCAGGAACCCGTCTTTACCCCATTACCAAGGGTATTTCGAAACAACTGTTGCCGATCTACGACAAACCGATGATCTACTATCCCATATCGGTATTGATGCTGGCGGGCATCCGGGAAATCCTCATCATCTCGACCCCGCTCGACCTCCCCGGATTCAGACGTCTGCTCGGAGACGGCAGCGATTACGGCGTCCGCTTCGAATACGCGGAGCAACCTTCGCCGGACGGACTTGCCCAGGCTTTCACCATAGGAGCCGGCTTCATCGGCCGTGATGCCGTATGCATGGTGCTTGGCGACAACATTTTCTACGGCAGTTTCTTCACGAGAATGTTGAAGAAGGCCGTCAAGGCCGCGGAGGAGGACGGCAAGGCGACCGTTTTCGGCTATTGGGTCAACGATCCGGAACGTTACGGTGTCGCCGAGTTCGACAAACAGGGAAACTGTCTGGGTATCGAGGAGAAGCCGGAACACCCGAAATCCAATTACGCGATCGTCGGCCTCTATTTCTATCCCAACAAGGTGGTGGACATCGCAAAAAACATCCGGCCTTCCGCCCGCGGGGAGTACGAAATAACGTCCGTCAATCAGACATTCCTGGCGGCCGGCGAACTGAGGATACAACTCCTCGGCAGAGGTTTCGCATGGTTGGACACAGGAACCCACGACTCCCTCTCGGAAGCCTCGACCTACATAGAAGTCGTAGAAAAACGCCAGGGCCTGAAGATAGCCTGCCTCGAGGGGATAGCATACCGGCAGGGCTGGATAACCGAAGAAAAGATTCGGGAGATCGCACGACCCATGCTGAAAAATCAGTACGGCCGGTATCTCCTCAAAGTGGTCGACGAACTGAAAGCGGATATAAACTCCACCAACATTCTCTCTAAAGCCGGAAAATAAGATGGGGAAAAGAAATATAGTGATCACAGGCGGAGCAGGCTTCATCGGAAGCCACGTGGTCCGTCTGTTTGTCAATAAATACCCCGAGTACAGGATCGTCAACCTCGACAAACTGACGTATGCGGGCAATCTCTCGAATCTCAGCGACATAGAAAACAGGCCCAATTACACATTCGTCAAGATGGATATCTGCGATTTCGACGCTTTCCTGCAGCTGATGCAGCGGGAAAAGGTCGACGGCATCATCCATCTGGCAGCGGAAAGCCATGTCGACCGCAGCATCAAGGACCCGTTTACCTTCGCCCGCACCAATGTGATGGGGACGCTGAGTCTGCTCCAGGCCGCCAAACTGTACTGGGAAAGCCTTCCCGGAAAATACAAAGGCAAAAGATTTTATCATATCTCCACCGACGAAGTTTACGGGGCTCTCGAAGTGACGCATCCCGACGGCATCGAACCGCCGTTCGCGGCCCCCGCGAACGCTCCGCATCACAAGGCGTACGGGGAGGATTTTTTCCATGAGACGACGAATTACAACCCACACAGCCCGTACTCGGCTTCCAAAGCCTCCTCCGACCATTTCGTCCGGGCGTTCCACGACACGTACGGCATGCCGACCATCGTGACCAACTGTTCGAACAACTACGGCCCATACCAGTTTCCGGAAAAGCTGATTCCGCTATTCATCAACAACATACGCCACCGCCAACCGCTCCCCGTCTACGGGAAGGGCGAAAACATCCGGGACTGGCTGTTCGTGGAGGACCATGCGAGAGCCATCGACCTGATTTTTCACAGGGGAGCGATCGCCGGGACCTACAATATCGGAGGGTTCAACGAATGGAAAAACATAGATCTCGTCAAAGTTCTCATCCGAACCGTCGACCGCCTGCTCGGCCGTCCGGAGGGCGCTGATCTGGACCTTATCACCCACGTACCCGACAGACCGGGGCATGACGCCCGTTATGCCATCGACTCCTCCAAACTCCGGAAGGAACTCGGATGGGAACCCTCTCTGTCATTCGAAGACGGCATCGAAAAGACGGTGAGGTGGTATCTGGAAAATGAAGCCTGGATGGACAACGTGACCTCGGGAGACTACCAGGCCTATTACAAAAACATGTACCGGTAACAGGTATCGAAAATATCGAACCCCCACTCAACATGTCGGAAGAAAATCTGAAGAAGCGAACGATCAAGGGATTCGGATGGAACTTTCTTGACAACATACTGAACAGAGGGATTTCCTTTGTCGTAGGAATCGTTCTTGCCAGACTCCTGTCCCCGTCCGAATACGGCCTGATAGGCATCATCATGATCTTTATCGCCATCTTCAACAGCATTGTAGACAGCGGTTTAGGAAGTGCGCTGATCCGGAAGAACGACTGCACGGAGGAAGATTACGATACGGTTTTTCACAGTAATCTCTTCCTAAGCATCATTATGAGCCTGTTATTCTTCCTTTGCGCTCCGTTGATTGCAGACTTTTTCAACGAACCGCAACTGAAGCCTCTGGCTCAGGTGATGTCCTGCACATTGATAATCAACGCATTGTCCATCATCCAAAATACACTGCTTCTCAAACAGCTGGACTTCAAAGGGAAGATGGTCATATCCATGATAAGCTCCCTGGCCAGCGGCGCGGCGGGCATCGCGATGGCCTATTCGGGATATGGCGTCTGGAGTCTCGTAGGGCAGCAAATTTCCAGACAGGTTCTCTACACGACGCTCCTTTGGCTCCATAATCGTTGGATTCCCCGGCTCCGGTTCTCCAAAAGCAGTTTTCACGAACTCTTCGGATTCGGTTGGAAACTGCTCGTATCGGGTCTGATCGACACCGTCTGGAAAGAAATATACCAGGTCGTCATCGGAAAATTCTACACTCCTGCCACATTGGGGCTGTACTCGAGAGCCCACCAGTTTTCCACGATCTTTTCATCGAATCTGACATCCGTCGTCCAGTCCGTATCCTTTCCCGCCCTGAGTAAGGTCCAGGACGATCCTGCGAAACTGAAACGGGGATTCCGGAAGGTCAACAAAACCTCCATGCTGATATCGTTCGCCATGATGTTCGGCATGATGGCCGTGGCAGAGCCGATGGTCAAAGTCCTGATCGGAGACAAATGGCTGCCTTGCGTCCCCTTCCTTCAGATCATCTGCCTTCAAATGGTCCTTTACCCCCTCCACTCCCAAAACCTCAACCTTCTTGAAATCCGGGGACGCAGCGACCTGTTTCTGAAAATACAGATAATCAAAAAAGGCATCTCCGTCGTCCCCATCATACTGGGAATCTTCATCAGCATATACTGGATGCTGGTAGGCAGTGTCTTTACCGGTCTGATAGGCCTGTATGTAAATTCCTATTATTCCGGATCGCTATTGGATTACGACCTCCGGGAGCAGCTGAAGGACATCGCCCCCTCTTTCGCCATAACGCTTTCGATGGCGATCTTCGTGTACATGCTCTCGTTCCTCCCGCTGGCCCCCCTCGCCGTTCTAATCATCCAGCTTCTCGCGGGCTTTTCGGTGCTGATCCTGCTATGCGAGACATTCCGTCTGAGCGAATACCTCGAACTGAAAGAAATCGTTCTGACCGGAATCAGAAAAAAATGAAACAGGACAAAGAATTATGATTATACGCTCTCTTCTAACCGACGACAATCCGTTCAATTCCACGAAGGAAATCAGGCAATGGATCGAACAGCGCAATCGTGAGGTCGATGTCCGGGTGGAAAAAATACCGTTCGACCGGCTAAAGATGTGGCATTCGGACCCGGACGGCAGCATCCGTCACGATTCAGGCCGCTTCTTCTCGATCGTAGGCATCGACGTGACCACCGACTACGGCACCAACAATCACTGGCGGCAACCCATCATCCTCCAACCGGAAGTCGGATACCTCGGCATCCTGACCAAAGAGATCGACGGCGTACTCTATTGTCTGATGCAGGCGAAGATAGAACCGGGAAATGTCAACTGCGTGCAAATCTCCCCGACGCTCCAGGCCACCAAGAGCAACTATTCCCGCATCCACTCGGGCAAATCCCCCCATTATCTGGAATACTTCGTCAATGCGAAACCGGAGAATATCATTCTCGACCAGCTCCAGTCGGAACAGGGCGCCCGTTTTATGCGCAAGCGCAACCGCAATATCATCATCAAGGTAGAGGAGGAGGTACCGGTACTCGAAGACTTCCGATGGATGACCCTCGGTCAGATCAAAGAACTCATGCACTATGACAACATAGTGAACATGGACACGCGAACCGTTCTTTCCGGCCTGAAAATAAGCGACTACGTGACGCCACTGGACGGACTGAAAGGCATGTCGGGATTCGGTCGGGACATGATTCTGTCTTCCACCACCAATCATGCCCATATCAGCACCCGGGACCACCTCTCCTGGCTTACGGGACTGAAGGCGAAGTACGACCTGTTCGTGAGTTTCTGCCCTGTCAACGAAATGCCGGGATGGAGAAAGACCGCAACGGAAATCGTCCGCGACGACGGGAAATATTTCAAAATCATCGGGGTGAACGTCACGATTTCCAACCGGGAGGTGGCTTCCTGGTGCCAGCCCCTCGTGCAGCCCATGCAACAGGGCCTCTGCGCTTTCATCATCAAGAAAATCAATGGCGTCTATCACTTTCTCGTGCAGGCGAAACTGGAGTGCGGCAATTTCGACGTCGTCGAATTGGCGCCCACGGTGCAATGCCTGACGGGCATCATTCCCCGGAACGTCGACCTCCAGCCCGAATACTATCAATATATCATGAACGCCCGGAAAGAGCAGATCATCTTCGACACGTTACAGTCCGAAGAGGGCGGCCGTTTCTATAAGGAGCAGAACCGCAACATGATCGTCGAGGCCGACGAAGACTTCCCGCTGGAAGTTCCCGACAGATACACGTGGATGAGCCTCCGCCAGATATACAAGTTCCTAAGATTCAACAACTATCTGAATATCCAAGCCCGCAGCTTGATTTCAGCGCTGAGTTATAAATAGCCGAAAGACCGAAGACATGTTCAAGATAGGCATCATCTGTCCTTCCGAGATAGCGTTCAGGAGGTTTCTCCCCTCTCTCCGGAACGTGAAGGAGTTCGCCTTTGCAGGGGTAGCCGTCGCCTCGCCGGCAGAGTGGGCGGGGAAGGCGGCCGTCACGGACGAAACCCTTGCCGTCCTCGAAAACGAACGGGGCAAGGCGCAGAAATTCACCGACGCCTACGGAGGAAAAATATTCGAGGGATACGAAACCATGATAACCTCCGACGAGATCGACGCAGTCTATATCCCGCTTCCTCCCGCCCTGCATTTCGAATGGACGAAACGGGCTCTCGAAAACGGCAAAAACGCGTATGTGGAGAAACCGTTCACGACCGATCTCACGGACACGCGCCAGCTCCTGCGGATGGCCCGCGAGAAAAACCTGGCCGTCCACGAGAACTACATGTTCGTCTACCACAACCAGCTGAAAGCGATCGACGCACTTATCGCATCCGGCGAGATCGGCCGAGTACGCTCTTACCGCATCTCTTTCGGATTCCCCCGCCGTGCCCCCGGAGACTTCCGGTACGACAAGAGGCTCGGAGGCGGTGCCCTGTTCGATGCGGGAGGATATTGCATGAAATACGCCGGGCATCTCCTCGGCGACTCCGCCCGGCTCGTCTGCGCCGACAGCTGTCGGGACACGGTATCCGAAGTGGATATTTTCGGTTCGGCCACGATGGTGAACGACGAAGGGACCGTCGTACAGCTGGCCTTCGGCATGGACAATGACTACAAGTGCGAACTCGAAGCCTGGGGAAGCGAGGGTACGCTCTCTACCGGCCGTATATTGACGGCCCCGGACGGATTGGAACCGGACATGGTCATCAAGCACAACCGGGAATACACTACGGCGAAACTCCCCGCAGACAATGCTTTCGAAAAATCCATCCGCCGTTTCCACGAATGTCTGACCGATGAAACCTCCAAAAGAGACAATTACAGGGAAATCGAACGTCAAGCCGCATTCGTGAATGAATTCATAAAATTATCCGGGATGCGAACCCGCCGGCTCCGGAAGGGACAACCGGCATAAATAAAATCGGACACAATGGCAAACAAGAACATATACGTAACGATGCCTACGCTGGCACCGCTCGGGGAAGTGACCGAAAACCTCCAGAAGGTCTGGGAAAGCGGCATCATGACCCACAACGGCCCCATATTGCAGGAATTCGAACGCAAAGTGGCCGAATGGCATGGCCTGAAGAATCATGTCGTCGTCGTAAACGGAACCATAGCGCTTCAGCTGGCAATCAAAGCGCTGGAGCTGAAAGGAGAGATCATCACCTCTCCGTTCTCTTTCATCGCCACCACCAGCGCCATCATGTACGAAGGCTGCACCCCGGTATACTCGGACATCGACCCCCATACACTGAATCTCGATCCGGCCGGACTGGAAGAGAAAATCACCGACAAAACCGTTGCCATCATGCCGGTGCACGTATTCGGCAACCCTTGCGACATCGACGCCATCGACGCCATCGCCAAAAGACACGGCCTCAAAGTGATCTACGACGCCTGCCATGCCGTAGGAGTAACTTACAGGGGCAAGAGCGTATTCGCCTACGGCGATATTTCATGCACCAGTTATCACGCCACAAAAATGCTCAATTCGGGGGAAGGGGGCGGCTGCTACACCAACGACGACAAACTTCACGAAAAGATGAAGCGCATCCGCTTCTTCGGTTTCTCCGACGACAAATCCGATATCGTCGAAGAGGGTTCCAACTACAAAATGACCGAGGTGCATGCCTCCGTCGGGCTCGCCAACCTCAAATATCTCCAGGCGGCTCTCGACGACCGCAAGAAGAAATATATGCTGTACAGAAACCTTCTTTCCGACCATCCGGCCCTGACATTCCAGAAGATCAACGGCGACTGCAACTACAGTTACTTTCCCGTGATCTTCGACACTGAAAAGACGCTGCTGAAGGTCGAGAAGGCCCTCAATGCGGAACATATCTTCCCACGAAGATACTTCTACCCCTCGCTGAACATGTTCAAAGACATCGTCCCTTACGTCAGCATGCCCGTTTCGGAGGGGATCGCGGGCCGTATCCTCTGCCTCCCGCTATATTACGACTTAGCGGAAACCGACGTGGCGAGAATAGCAGGCATCGTCATCGACACTTTGAAGTAAACCGCGAACCGGTCCATAAGCACAATCCGACTCAAAACATACGATATGTCAAAAAAAGTGGTGGTTCTGGGAGCCACGGGCACCCTGGGGGCCCCGATAGCGATCCATCTGAAAAAGTGCGGCTACGACGTCATCGCAGCTGGCCGCAGATTATCCGACAACGGTTTTTTCGCCGATCATGATATTCCGTATATATCACTGGACATTTCACAGGCCTGTGAATTCGGGAAACTGCCGGACCGGGACGTGTACGCCGTCGTCCATTTCGCCGGGGCGCTGCCGGCCTCGATGAAGGGCTACGATGCCACGCTATATATATCCTCGATCGTCCAGGGGACCTACAACGTACTGGAATACACCAGAAAAACAGGCGCCGACCGGATCGTGTTCCCTCAGTCGCTGTTCGATATCCGCTATCTGTTCGGGAGCAAAGTTCCCATTCCCGCCGATTCGCTAAGGAAACCTCCGTATGAAGGAGACCATGCCATGTACGTGATCGCCAAGAACGCCGCCGTAGACATGATAGAGCACTATCATGCGGTATACGGGATCAGACGTTTCATTTTCAGACTGTCCCGCATCTACCTGTATCATCCGAATCCGTTCACCTTCACCAACGGGAAAAAACGCCTGGTCGTAGACCGGTATCTGATTTACCGGGCGATGAAAGGCGAACCGCTCGAAATATGGGGCGACCCCCACAGATTGCTGGAAACGATCTGTATAGACGATCTTCTGCAGATCATCGAAAAATCCCTCTGTGCCGACGTCGAAGGAGGTCTGTACAACGTGGGAAGCGGAGGGAGCACCAACGAGGAGCGCATCAGGGGCATCGCGGAAGTATTCTCGCCGAAAGACCATCCGTCGCCCATCTCCTATGCCCCGGAAAAACAGAGCGCCAAACAGTTTGTTCTGGATATACGCAAAACCGTAGATGAACTCGGATACGAACCCCGATACACATGGAAGGATTATCTCATCAAGTTCAAAAAGGACATGGAAGAACAGCCCTTTGCCAAATTGTGGGGGAAAGAGTCCGACTACTATCACGGAGAAGAGTTGTAAAACATGAAAAAACTTCTATTATTGGGTGGAGACGCGACCCTCCTGCCCGTTATCAGGGCGGCCAAAGCGAGAGGATACTACGTCATAACCTGCGACTACCTGCCCGATAATATCGCCCACAAATATTCGGACGAATACATCGGTTACAGCACGACGGACAAAGAGGCGATCCTCTCGTGGGCCATAGAGAATAAGATAGACGGCGTCCTTACGTTCACGGATTCGGGGGTCGTCACGGCCGCTTATGTCTGCAACCGGATGGGCTTGGCCTGTCCGGGCAGTTACGAGGCCATAGAAATCATACAGAACAAGGACCGTTTCCGCAAGTTCCTCGACGAAAACGGATGCAACGTTCCGAAATTCAGAAAGTACGCGGATTGGGACCCGGTCGGGAACGACACGGAAAACTTCCGTTTTCCCGTCCTGGTCAAACCCGTCGATGCCGCCGGCAGCAAAGGCGTGACGAAAGTCTGCCGGAAAGAGGACCTGCGAAGGGCGTTCGATCATGCAATCGGCTTTTCCACCCGCAAAGAGATCATCGTCGAAGAGTTCATCGACCCCGTCGGGCCCCAAATTCACGGAGACTGTTTCGTCCGGGACGGCAAGCTGGTTTTCATCTACCTGGGAGACCACCACTTCGACTCCGGCATCAACAACCTGGTTCCCGTATCCACCTCCTGGCCTTCGACGCATCCGGAGGAAGAGTTGCAAAAAGTCGAACGGCAAATCCGGATGTTTATCGACAAGGTCGGTTTTATGAACGGCTGCATGAATATCGAAAGCAGAATCAGTAAGGCCGACCGAAAGGCCTATCTGATAGACGTAGGTGCCCGGAGCGGCGGAAATTACACGCCCTATGTCATCCGATACGGCTCCGGTTTCGACTTCGTCGAAGCGATGCTGGACTTCTCCATGGAACACAGGCCGTCCGTCCAGACCGCAGATAAAAAAGGGTTCTATGCCTATCTGGTCATCCACGCGAAAACAGACGGCATTCTCGCCCGTGTAACAGTGAACGAATACCTCGAAAACAAAATCCTGGAGCGTCACGACTATATCCCCGTCGGCGGACGCGTCCACTCTTTCCGCAGGGCCAACGCAGCCATCGGGATTCTGATCGTCAGATTCCCTTCCCGGGAAGAGATGCAGCAAGTGACCGACCATCTGGACGATTATATCAACGTAGAAGTGAAATAATGAAACTGGCTATCATAGGGGCATCGCCCGGACAGTATTACTTATGCAGGAAAGCCCGGGAAATGGGCGTGGAAACCCTGTGCTTCGCATGGGAAAAAGGGGCGGTATGCAGAGACCTGGTCGACAAATTCTATCCGATCTCCATCACGGAAGAAGACGAAATACTGCGAATCTGCCGGCAGGAACGAATCGACGGTGTCGTTTCCAACGCTTCGGACAAGACATCGGAACTGGTGGCATTCATCGCAGAGGAGATGCATCTCCACGGCACAAGAAGAAGCGTGATAAGAGCGACGAGGGACAAAACTTTCACCCGGGAAATATCGCAGCACATAGAGGGTCTGACCCCCATCCGGTACTACGATTACGAAGGCGGGACCCCCGGTTTTTTCCCCTGTGTAATCAAGCCCGTTCCCGGAGCGGGCAAACGGGGCGTCTCCTTCGTCGATTCGGAAAAAGAGTTTCGGGAGGCGATACGATATGCCGAAGCAGAACCCCACCGGGCCATTCTGGTGGAAGAGTATATCCGGGGCCGAGAGGTCTCGGTCGAAACCATATCGTACGAAGGGCAGCACCATGTCATACAGATAACGGATAAAGAGACCACGGGCGCACCCCATTTTCTCGAACTGGCCCATCACCAGCCCTCTACCGTCCCTCCGGAAATCCACGACACCATTTGCAGAGTCATCCCCCGCCTGCTGTCCGCCGTGGGATTCGAGAACGGGGCCGCACATACGGAACTGAAGATCGACGGGAAAAACATCTATCTCATCGAGATCAATGCCCGGGGAGGAGGCGACGAAATATCCAACCGGCTCGTCGAACTCAGCACCGGATACGATTATGTCCGGGGTATGATCGAAGTCGCCCTCGGCATTTTCAAGGCCCCCGCAACCGAAGGGAAACGTTATTCAGGCGTCTATTACCTTTGCGAGCAAACGGCCGGCAGAATACCTTTCTTCAAATCCGCCACGGGCAAACCCTGGCTCGTGGAGATGACCATGGATTTCGATACGCCGACCCTCTCTTCCGCCACGAAGAACAGGGAGAGAAACGGCTTCATGGTCTACCAATCGGATCATAAAATAGAGGAGGGAGACTAAAACCCCGTATCGCAATGGACTTGCAGGCACTTTATCTTCGTTCCCGGTTCTGGATATCGGACTTTATGAAAGGGTCCCCCGTCCGGAAACAGTACAACGACATCAAATACATAGACCGCCACACCAAAGAGCGGTGCGCACCGCTCATCGGACAGAAACTGCACAAACTGCTGGAATATGCGCAGACGCACACGGATTTCTATTCCCGTTTCGACAGTTTCGAGTTGAGGGACTACCCCGTGATGAACAAACTGTCTCTTATTCAGAACATGGAGCGCATCAGGGTCGCCCCGGAGAAAATTCCGGGACAAAAGGGAGAAGTCCACATACAGCGCACATCGGGTTCGACGGGCGTTCCCCTTGCGATCCCGCAGGATACGGCGAAACGTCAGCGCAGAATTGCCGAACTGAAATATTACGGGAAGGCCGTCGGCTTCACCACCCACGAGAAACTCGTCCACCTGCGGTCCTGGAACAAATGGCAGAACAAAACGAGCCGCCAGATCAGACTGGAAAACATCATTCCGTTCGACATAAGCAAGTTCGGACCCGAAGAGCTGGAAAATCTGTGCCGTCTTCTCGTCGAGGAGAAGGTGGTCTGCATAAGGGGATATGCGACGACCATATCGAATCTGGCGGCCTATGTCAGGAACTCCCCGGAGAAATGGGTTTTCCCGCATCTCAAAATAGTCATTGCCGGAGGGGAGGCTTTATACGACGATGTGCGGCAGATGGTGAAGGAGTACCTGCACTGTGAAATCATCTCCCAATACGCCGACGAAGAGTGCGGCATACTGGCCCAGGAGAGGGTCCCGACGAAAGAGAACGATAACCCCATGTATTTCAACCACGCCGGATATGTTTTCGAAATTCTGAAACTGGAGAGCGACGAACCGGCGGAGTGGGGCGAAGTGGGACGGATCGTCATTACCGACCTGCACAATTACGCCTGTCCCATCATCCGTTACGACTGCGGCGACACCTGCGTCCTGATGCCCCCCGACAAATACAGCAAAGGCTATCCCGTAATGGCAAAACTGTACGGCAGGCGCTTCGACCTGACTTATTCCACGGACGGCAAGGCCGTCTCTCCCCTTACGTACGGCCGCATCCTCAAGAACTACGACATCATTTCCCAATGGCAATTCGTGCAGCTCCAGGAGAAAAAGTACGAACTCCGGTTGACGCTGAAATCGGAACCGGCCGGACAGATGGCCGATCTGGCAGCCGGGCTCCGGAACATTCTCGGCCAGGATGCCGAATTAGAGATCAAAGAGGTACGGGACATTCCCGTGCTCTCTTCGGGAAAACGGAAACCGGTAATGAACGAATGGAAAAAGAACTGACAGCATGACGGCAGCTTCCCGGGAAATCATATTGACGGTACGCTGCCTCACCTACAACCAGGCTCCGTTCGTACGGCAATGCCTGGACGGTATCGTCATGCAGAGAACCGATTTCGGATTCGTGGCACTGGTCCACGACGACGCCTCGACAGACGGAACGGCCGAGATAGTCGCCGAATACGCAGCCAGATATCCGGAGATCATACATCCGGTACTGGAGAAGGAAAACCTGTATTCGAAACACGACGGATCGTTATCCAAAGTCATTCTCAGCCACTGTACCGGCAAATATGTAGCCTACATAGAGGGGGACGACTACTGGACCGATCCGCTAAAACTCCAGAAGGAGGTCGATTTTCTGGAAAACAACCCGGAATACGGACTGGTGCGGACCCATTTCGATCGTTACTATCAGAAAGAGGGAAAAATCGAAAAGGGCATTTTTCCCGCCATGCACGGCATGACGGACACCCATCAGGGATATATTCTCAACCCCGTATTCGCAGGTCCCTGCACGTGGGTTTTCAGAATGAAATACCAGAGGAACCGGCCGGCGTACGACAGGACGCGGTATTTCGGGGGCGACCTCGCGCTGCTGCTGGAGATAAGCCGTTCGTCCAAAGTCAAGTGCCTCGAAGAGAATACGGCCGTATACCGGATTCTCGGCGACAGCGCCAGCCACACCGAATCGCCGCAAAGGTCGCTGAATTTTCTGATCAAGCTGAAAAACACGCGCATACTGTTCGCAAAGTCGCAACCCCTGTCGTTCAGAGTGAAATTATGGATCAGAATCTGCCGCTCGTACAGGGACAAATACAGAAAGGCAGGCAAATATCACGAATGGTTCACGATGTGCGTTTCCGACTTCGTCGAACTGTTCATCCGCAGAAAGGACAAAGTACTCGACATCTG
Organism: Gallalistipes aquisgranensis; assembly: GCF_014982715.1. NCBI lineage: Bacteria > Pseudomonadati > Bacteroidota > Bacteroidia > Bacteroidales > Rikenellaceae > Gallalistipes > Gallalistipes aquisgranensis. The sequence goes on from NZ_JADCJY010000001.1 coordinate 2,050,852, forward strand.
ACATGGGAAACATCAGAAATTCCGTTTTAGGCGGTTACAACTATCTGTACAACAGATTCGGAGAGGGAATCTTCAATATCGGAATCATAGATTACACGGACGACCTCATATACCGGGATCGGTTCCCTGAAATCCGGTGGCTGCAACACGGTTTCAGAGACCGGTGGTTCGCGGACCCCTTCATACTGTCGGCAGACAACGAGACCGTCACCCTGTTGGTCGAAGCCTATATCTACACGAAACGCAAGGGCGTCATCGGGAAAATCACCGCCGGCAGACAACCGTTCACGCTATTGGAATACGAAACCGTCCTGGAGTCGGACACTCATCTCTCCTTTCCGGCCATCTGCAGGGACGGAGAGCATATCTGCGTTTACCCGGAAAACTGTCACAGCCGGAACAGCTACATCTACCTGTACGACCCTTCCGCACAGAAACTCACAGAGAGACGCCTGTTATCCCCGTATCCGCTGGTAGATGCGGCCCTGTTCGAATTCCGAGGCGAAAACGCGATGATCGCAACGTTGTCCTCCGATCCTCACGGCACGACCTGCACCGTTCTCCTGCCCGACCGGGAAAATGTATTCGAACCGTATCAGACCATCGCATTAAAGGACAATTCGTCAAGAGGTGCCGGACTGCCTTTCACCGTGGGGGACAAACTCATCCGGCCGGCCCAGAACTGCAACGGCGGATATGGCGTCGGCATCGTGTTCCAGGAGATAAACAAGGTCGGGGACACCTTCACTTTGACGGAAGTCGGCAGATTCGACGCCTGCGACCCGAAATACGACACGGGATTCCACACATTCAACAAGTCGGGCGACATCGCCATAGTAGACGGCTACCGGCTTCCTCCCCGATTCGTGAAAAAGACATTTGCAGCCATCCAGGGCATTATCAACCGAATCTCGAAAAAATGAACCTGCTTTTTTCCTGTGACGAATACCCTCCGGCAAAAAGCGGGGGAATCGGCACTGCAACAAAGACCGTGGCCGAGGAACTGGCTCGAAGAGGGCACCAGGTACATGTAGTCAGCGGCGTGCTTCCCGGCACGAACTTACCGGCCTATACCACCGACAATGGGGTCAATATCTACCGTTTCCGGTATTTCAGAGGTTTTGGATGGTTTTTCCGGAATGCAGAAACCGGAGCGGAATCATTGCCCCTGAAATTTCTGAAAAAGTCGGGTATCCTGGCATCTTTGGCAAAAAAGGAATTTTACAGGACCCATCGCCTTATCCGGCAAATCATAGCGGAAAAACAGATCGACATCGTCGAGTTTCCCGATTATCTGAAACTCTCGGATTATTACAAATTCAAAAAGAAAATCGACTTCCCCCGATACGACATTCCCGTAATTGCCCGGGTTCACGGATGCCAGTCGTTCGCCTCGTATTACAGGGACGGGAACATACACGAGGTGAACCGGTACAACGACACCTCTTTTTTCAACAGCGCGACGAAGATTCTCGCGGTAAGCCGGTTTTCCGCCGATTTCGTAAACAATCTGCTGGGCATAACGCGCAAAATCGACGTCATCTACAATCCGCTGGACCTAAACGGGCTTCTGCATACCGCAGAGAGTCTTCCCAAAGACGAAGGGACCTCCAAGAACATCGTCTTTCTGGGCAAAATCGTCAGGACCAAAGGGGCCTTCAACCTTCTCGAAGCCTTTAACCGGTTCGCCGCCGGGCATCCGGATTACACGCTGACAATGATCGGCGGCGGAGAGATCGAAAAGGGAGCATCCGTCGTCAGACCGGAATTCCGCAACCGGGTCGTGTTCACCGGCTATCTGTCGGGAGAAGAGGTTTGCCGGCACGTGATGAACGCGACGTTTTGCGCAATCCCCTCGTTCTTTGAGAATTTCAGTATGGCGGCATTGGAAATCATGGCCTTAGGGAAAGCCCTGGTCTACACGACAGCCGCATCCGGCCGGGAAGTAATCGAGGACGGGGTAGACGGACTGCTCGCCGATCCCCATAATGTGGAGGAGATATGCGAAAAGATGGAAATCATGGCCGGCGACGAGACCCTGAGGACAAACATGGCGGCAAAAGCCGCAGAAAAAATAAGACATCGGTACACCACCGACACCATAGTGTCCGAGATCGAAGAGTATTATATGCAACTGATGCGAATCCATGCGTAAGACCCTCACACGATTCAAATCCGTCCTCCTCTTTCCCGTCGTCGCCACGCTCTGCATCGCTGCCGGAAGGGAAAGGAGAAATATCATTGCTGCCGACACGGAAAAGTGGAGCGAGTGGAAGAACTGTCCCCGAGGTTTCCGCGGCCTGCTCCGGCTGTTCGTCCTGTTTCCGGAATACCGCTCACTGTTCTACTACCGGGTGGGACCGGCCAGCCATCTGTTTTCACACATCATAAAAGGGGAATGCTGCCTCTATTTCCGCTCCCCGAAAATAGGGGAAGGATTTCTGATACAACACGGATTCGCCACGATCATCGACGCAGAGACGATCGGTAGGAACTGCAAAGTGTTCCAACAGGTCACCATCGGATACAATGGCGACAAACGTCCCTCGATCGGGGACAATGTGATGATCTGTGCCGGCGCCAAAGTACTCGGAGGAATCACCGTCGGCAATCATGTCGTTATAGGAGCGAATGCGGTTGTCGTTCACGATGTCCCCGACGGTACGGTCGTCGGCGGTGTTCCGGCCAAAGTGCTCAAACGCATAGATGCGGTCGACAACCTGAAATAAAAAAACACCATGTTGGAAAGCATAACGATATACGTCCTGACCGCCTGGATTCTTTATCTGCTGGCACGGCCCTATGCGAACCTGGGGGAGGCCAATACGTTCTGGACCAAAGGGATGATCTGGTCGGTCATCGTCTTCGCATCCATCGCGGGAGCCCGCTATAACGTGGGGGTAGACTATATGGGGTATCTCAACAGCTACGACGAACTGCTGTCGGGCAAAGAGATGTACAGGGACGATTTTGAAATCGGCTTCTTATCCATCTCCCGGTTTCTGGCCTTTTTCGGCCTGCATTTTTTCTTTTTCTTCGCATTATGGGCCGCGCTCCAGATCGGATTCGTCTATTCGGCACTGAAGGACAGCCGTTACATAATACCGTACGTAGCCCTCTGCATCATGCTCGGACCGTATTTCCTGAACTGGATGAACGGTATCCGACAGACGGTGGTGGCCTGTGCATTCGTATGGGCCGTCCAATATATAAAAGACCGGAGGCTCATCCCCTACATGGTTTTCATCGTTCTTGCCTGCACCATCCACCATTCCGCACTGATCCTGATACCATTCTATTGGCTGGGGAGGAAAAAGATAGTATCCGACAGACCGACAACCAGCCTGATCGTTCTTTCCGTATGTATCGCACTGGGTTCCACGCCCACCTGGATCAACTCCCTTTCCTTTGTAGGGTCGTTCTTCGAAACCTTCGGATTCGACAGATACGGAAACGTATTCAACGAACTGACGGGAGGGGCCTCCGAACTGGTGAAATTCGATTGGGGTCCCACCAAAATCGCCGCACTGCTGCTGGAAATCCTCATCATCGTCTACTACCCGAAAATGAAGGTCTGTTTCCGACAGACCAAAATCGACACATTCTTTCTCCTGTTTTTCCTCGGGATATGCTGGTATTATCTCGTCATGAACACGATACACCAGATGATCCGTCCGACCGAATATTTTACCATCTTCCGTTTACCCATGACGGCGTATCTTCTGTATTATCTGAAAACGACGAAAAGGCACAAAGCCTTCACCCTCGCCTGTATTCTGTGTTTCTCCTACATATTCATCACGATCTACAAAGGATACACCAATCCCCAGGGCAGTTACGCCACCGTTCTGTATCATTTCTTCTTCGAAAAGATATGAGAAAACTGCTCATCATAAACAAGGCGCCATACGGCCACCTAGTCGATTCATACAAATGGTGCCTGTACCTCCGCACCGACTACGACATAACGTTCGTCGGCCTGGGAAATCCCGTCCCCGGGACGGATGCCGACGGCATACACGTCGTTTCGGTCCGGACACGGAAAAGCCGGCTGCTGACAGGCGCCGTTTTTCTGGCATCCTGCCTGTATCATCTCTTCGCATTCCGGGGCATCGCCATCGTCGTCTTTTTCGAGCAATGCGGAATTCTCAAACGCCTGTTCCCCCGAAAGAGAATCCATCTGGACATCCGGACGCTCTCCGTATCGAAAGACAGTCGTCACCGGGAACATTACGATCAACTGGTCCGGAAGGCCGTCCTGTCGTACGATTCCGTCTCCGCGATCTCCGAAGGAGTTCTGAAGCGACTCCCCGTGGAAAACAAAAAATCTTTGGTGCTCCCCCTGGGCTCGGACGTGATCTCAACCGCCCGCAAACAGTATGAAAACATCCGGCTTCTGTATGTCGGGACCTTCGACGGACGGGATCTGCACAAAACGATAGAGGGCTTGTCGCTGTTCGCCGCCCGGCATCCTTCGGCCGACATCGCCTACCACATCGTAGGCTACGGATTCGGAGACGAAGAGAAAAAACTCAAACGGCTGAGCGCCTCGCTCCGCCTCGAAGACAAGATCGTGTTCCACGGCCGAATTCCCCACGAAAACTTATCGGACATCATGGGACAGTGCAATGTCGGCGTATGCTTCGTTCCCGTCACCGACTATTACAATATACAGCCGCCCACCAAAACCTACGAATACGCGATGTCCGGTCTGTTCGTGATAGCGACAGCCACCGACGAAAACAAAAAACTCGTCACTCCGGACAACGGCATCCTCATAAGCGACGACGCCGAAAGCTTCGCTTCCGCATTGGAGCACGTCGAAGCCCACAAACGCCGTTTCGAAGAGCGGAAAATACGGGCATCGCTGCACGATTGTACCTGGAAGGCCATCGTCGACGATACGCTGGCTCCGTTTCTGAAATCCCTGCGACCATGAGACTGTTGATCATCACACCCGAAATACACCGCCTGGGAGGCGTGGCGAACCACTATCTCGGCTTGTCCGCCCACTGGACGGTGCCGGTATCGTACCTGTTCTACGGCAAGCGGTCCGACAAGACCCCGACCTGGCTGACCCTGCTGCTGTACCCGTACGATTACCTCCGGTTCATAGGGATGTTGATTACCGGAAAAGGGGATGTCGTGGTTATCAATCCGTCCTTACGGAAAGCCCAGGTGATCCGGGACGGCCTGTTCCTGCTTACAGCGAGAGCATTCCGCCGGCCGGTCGTAACCTTCATCCACGGTTTCGGAACGGACTATGCCGCCCGGCTCGCCCGAAAGGGAGGACTGTTCCGGTGGTGTTACAACAAATCCGCGTTCATCTACACATTGTACAGCGGATTCCGGGAGCAATTGCAGAAAACAGGCATTACCTGTCCCATATTGCTGACCACGACAAAAGTCTCGGACGAATTATTGGAGGGAGCGGTCATCCCCGTCCGAAGCGACATAAAGAACATACTGTTCGCGGCGCGCATCATCAGGGAAAAAGGAATCTTCATCACCCTTCAGGCATTCGAAACGTTGAAACAGAGGCACCCGCAACTGCACCTGACCGTATGCGGAGACGGCCCGGCCCTGGAAGAGGCGAAGAGATTCGCGGACGGACACCGAATCGGAGACATTTCCTTTATGGGCAATATCCACGGCGACTCCCTGCGCGACGCATACCTGAATGCAGACCTGTACATCCTGCCGACCCACCAGGAGGGCATGGCCACCACGGTACTCGAAGCGATGGCGTTCGGCCTGCCGGTCATATCGAGACCTGTCGGAGGCGTAAAGGATTTCTGGCAGGACGGAGACATGGGATACCTTCTGGAATCACTCGACAGCCAGGATTACGCAGCCCGAATCGAACGGCTCATCTGCGACCCCCGGCTCGTACAGCACATTTCGTCATTTAACCGGCAATACGCCCGGCAACATTTTCTCGCCTCCGAGGTGGCGGAAAAATTCGAAGAAGACGTCAGAAAACACATAACAATATGAATATCAGAAAATTACACAGGGGGGGGGTATTTTCTGCTGTATTATGCGATAGCCTATTACCTCCCCAACAGCAACCATCCTCTCCTCGGCGAATTATCACGAAGATTCAGAGGGGCACTCTGCCGCCGTATCTTTATCCGAACGGGCAAATGGATAAACGTCGAACGCCGTGTATATTTCGGCAATAACAGAATATGTTTGGGAGAAGGGAGCGGGCTCGGTTCTAATTTCCATCTTCAGAATTGCGAGCTGGAAGTCGGCGACTACGTTATGGTCGCCCCCGACGTGAAAATCCTGGGGGGCGGACATAAGTTCGAAAACAGAGACAGGACGATCGGCTCCCAGGGGGATTGCCCCAAAAGCAAACTGATCATCGGAGACGACGTCTGGATCGGCAGCAATGCGATAATCCTCGGGAAAGTTTCAAAAATCGGGAAGGGAGCCGTCATAGGTGCGGGCAGCGTCGTCACGAAAGAGGTCCCCGACTATGCGGTGGTGGCAGGCAACCCGGCAAGAATCATCAAATACAGGACACAATGCGCAAACTCAGAGAATCCATCCGCCTGATCGCGATCCGGCTCAGGCATGCCTATTTTACCGGATTGCTGGGAATGGACATCGCAACATCCGCCCGGATTTCCTTCGGCACCCGCCAGGACAAAACGAATCCGAAAGGGATTCATATCGGAGAGGAAAGCTACACGGCATCGGGTGCGATTATTTTCACCCACGATTTTTGCAGGGGGATTCACAGAGATACCCGCATCGGGAAACGGTGCTTCATCGGGGCCAACGCCATCATCATGTGCGGTGTCCGTATCGGCGACAATGTCGTGGTAGGCAGCGGAGCCATCGTGACGAAAGACGTCCCTTCCGGTTGCATCGTGGCAGGCAATCCGGCGAAAATCATCAAGGAGGGCATACGGACGACGAAGTTCGGGCAAATCGTGTGATTCTTGCGGCTGCGGCTCTCCGGAGACCGTCCGGAAGTCACGGCGTTTCCGCTAAAGAAATCCGGCCGATTCCGGCCCACCATTTATCCCGGCACACCGATCATCCGGAACCGGCAGGCTGCTCCGCACAGGAACGAAAAACGAAATGCAGACATGGACAAAATTTCATTGAACGGAGTGGAGGTTTTCCCCTTTTCATCCGACAGGCAGCTACTCTCGTACGTGGACGGACACAAGGGTATCCTGGTGGCCATCAATGCGGAAAAGATACTCCACGCGACCGACCGGACCCGCCGCATCATCAACCGGAACATAGGCTACTGCGACGGCATCGGGGCGGTCGCCGCGTTGCACAAGAAGGGATATACGGATGCGGTCCGGATACCCGGCTGTGAATTGTGGCTGAAGATCATCCGCAGGTTATCCGGCGAAGGAAAGTCTTTCTATTTAGTCGGGGGCAAACAGGAGGTGATCGAAGAGACGATAAGGAGACTGAAGGAGGATTTTCCCGGAATCAATATCGCAGGCTACCGCAACGGGTACATCCAGACCGACGATGAAAAAGGGACCCTGATCGAGGAGATAAAAACGAAAAAACCGGATGCGGTTTTCGTGGCGATGGGATCGCCCAAACAGGAGCTGCTGATGGAAGAGATGGCCGAATCGCACAAGGCCATCTACCAGGGGCTCGGCGGCAGTTTCGATGTGTACACGGGCAGAGTGAAGCGTGCGCCCCGATGGTGGAGGGAACACAGGCTGGAAGGGCTTTACCGCTCCTTGACCAGTTTTGCCAGAATGAAGCGGCTGTTCAAAGCCATGCCTTTCTGGTGGAATGTCCTGACGAACAAATATTAAAAAAACAGGCCGGAGACAGAGTCCCCGTCCTCCCCGGAAGAATCAATCCCGGCGACACGTCCGAACCGGACCGGCCACACACAGCGAAGGACGATCCCCCCGTTGCAACGGGGGGATCGTCCTTCTTTCACATTCGCATCTGAAGACCGTCCTTCCTCACAGTGACCGACATGCAGGAAACCGATCTCTATCCCTGCCTCCTCCGACGTTTTTTCCCGCAACCGTAAAAATTTTTCGCTCATCCTTCGTTTTTTTATGGATAAGTTCGGATATTTAAGTATTGTTTCACTCTAAAACATAAAACAATGACCAACTTATCCCTTCTCCCGGCACGGACAACCGAGCGTTTTCCGGCCGGCAAAGAAAAACCGGGGCCTTGCGTGCCGTGTTCCCGGTGCCTGCACACGCAGGCGGCTTTCCTCGCAAGCCCGAATCCCGGAACGATCTGTCCTCACTTTCAAAACGAACGGCCATGAAAGAGCATGAAGAGTTGATCCCGGGAAAAATTTACCTGTTCCTGCCGGAAGACTCACCCGGAGGAGACGGCGAACGTTTATACGGGCTTTTCGAGGGCAGGAAGAACGGATGGCCCCATATGAAGGCGATCATGTTCGACCGGTGCCGTTTCCTCCACGATCTTCCCCTGCCCTCCGGCTACCGCTGCGTACGGGAAGCCGACTACGAAGAGGTATGCGACTTCTGCTTCCGCCACGGATTCGCCTTTCACCGGCAGCTGTGTCTCTCGGGAGGAGGAAATCCCTGCACGCCTTACGGACATTGGACTTCCGGCGAATAAATTTCTGCCGAACTTCCCTTGCAATATTGAAATTTATAGTTATTTTTGAATAACAAAAAATCGCTGCCGATGGGTTAAAAAAACGGAATAATACGATAAATGGCTTCGCGCTGTTTATTCCCGACTGTAAATATCGCCAATATTTTTCACTATCCACAGGAATAGACAGACAAGTTTGTGTCAGACACACCACGTGCTGCACGGGCTCGTCTTGTTGGTGGAAGGAACCTTGGCGAATCCTACAGTTGAACAAGTTCGGGCCCGTGCTTTTTTCCCTTCCCTTTTCTCCCTCCGCAGAACACCGTTTCCCTGTCTTCATAAAAAAGAACGGTCCGAAGACCGCTCTGTCGCCCCCCAAAAGGCAAACCGGACGGAATCCGTCACCAGAAACGGGCCGTGATGTCCTCCATGCGCACACCGCCCCGCTCCGCCCGTATGCGATAGAGCCGCTGGTTGGTCGTCCGGCTGCGGAGCCCCCCGCACCGTTCCACATAGGGTCCCAGTTTCAGATAATCGAACAACCCGGCATCGACTTCCTCCGGCAGCCGGTTCCGGCCCGAATACCACGCCGTACGTAACCCGGGATAAGCCTCCCGGAGCCACCGGGCCAGCGCGGCCACCTCCCCCGGAGCGCCGTCGCCCCCCATGAAACAGAGGCAGGTAACCGATCCGCCGTACTGTTCCAGCAGTGCCTCCACCTCCTCCGGAACCAGGAGCCGTCCTTCGTCCCGCCACAGATAAGGACTGTGACAGCCCGGACAACCGTTCGGACAACCCGAGATATTGACCGCGAGCGTCACTTCGTCCGGTATCTCCTGAAAGACGATATCGTAACTTACGAATTTAAGCATCTCTTTTTCTGTTTGCCGTTCCGGAAAAGCGAACGGCCCATGTCCGGACCGCCCCTTTTCCTGCCGGTTTTCACACCTGTTCCGAACCGTGCGCGTAATGACGGCGGGCCGCCTCCTTCTGGCGCGCCCGGGAGAAATTGCTCACCCGCTTCAGATAACCGATCACGCGCGTCAGATAGTCCGTATTGCGGCTGTGACACACGGGGCACTCCTGCAGATAGCGTTTGTCGATATGTCCACAGTCGTTGCAGACCGTATTGGGAATGTTGAAGGTAAAATAGTTCGTCCCTTCGCGGGCGGCCACCCGCAACAGCTGGCGGTACTGCGGAGCGCTCAGATGCTCGTCCAGGTTCATGTGCAGGGCCGATCCTCCGGTCAGGTGCTCCACATAATGGCGGCCGTGCAGCCGGAAACGGTCGAGCACGTTGAGCGAGGAGTCCTCCACCACGTAGAAATAGCTGTTGTAGCAGTCGCGCGGCACCGCATAACCGTCCTCCCGGTCCCACTTGGCATGCTTCACCCCCACGTTCTCGGCCGGGATCATCTCGCAGTTGAAGAGCACCTCTTTCGTGCGGTACTGCTTGTTATAGCGCTCCACAATCCCCAGCACATCCTGCACGAAGGAACGGTAGCGTTCGTTGTCGTTGATGGGAATCCCGAGAAATTCGGCTGCCTCGACCAGTCCGTTCACCCCGACGGTCAGATACTGGCGGGCCATATTGATATACCCGGCATCGAACAGCGGAAGCATCCCCTTGCCCTGAAGCACCTTCAGATTCTCGTTGTAGGCCAACTGGAATTTGTGTACCAGATCGACCACCTCCGAGAGGAAAACGGTGTAGTCCGTTCCCTGCCGCACGGCGTACTGGATACAGCGGTTCAGGTTGATCGTCAGCACGCTTTTCGACCCCGTAGAGACGCCTCCGGCACCGAGCGTGTAACTGAACCCGTTGTCCTGTATCTCGTTGCGCAGGCGGCAGCAGCTGCTGAGCGAATCGGCGTTGTCGCTCATATAGGTGAAGAAGGAGTGGCCCTCCGCATACATCTGCGCCGTAAAATCGCCGTATTCCCGGTCCTTCACATCCCCGTTCTCCGAGAGCAGGGCCATGGTCTCCACGGGGAAGGTCAGCACCGTTTTCGTCCGTTCGGCGTTGAACCAGCGCATGAACCGGCGCTGCAGCCAGTCGAGCGTCTCCCACCGGGGACGCGAACCGTCCGGGAAGAAGAAGTTGCCGAAAAGACTCTCGAAATAGAACCGGTCGTAATAGGCTATGTTCCAGAAAACGGCCTGGAAATTCCGGGCCCCCGTAGGCTGGTTGATCGAATAGACGATCTGTTCGAAACAGTCGGTAATCACCTTGTCCAGCGTCCTCTGCCGGAGCGAAAGATCGACCACGCGGTCAGTATCGGCTATGTAGTCGTCGCCGTACTCCTGCCGGATAAAATAGTCGAGGTACATCAGGAACTCCGGCGTGGCGCAGGCCCCGCTGAGCATGCTGCTCACGATGAAGACCATATTGACGAAACCGCCGCAGAACGACTTGAGATTGGTCGGTTTCGTGGAGTTGCCCCCGATCGAGGCCGTGCCGCCGATCAGCCACGGGTACATGGTGATGCTGGCACAGTAGTTGGCCATGCTCGTCTCGTCGTTCTTGTAGATGAAATGACCGTCGAGCAGTTCAAGGTAACGGTCGGCCGTCGCCTTGCCGTACATCTGCTTGATCCGGTCGCAGAGCAGCCGGCGGTTCAGGCGGATGAAGTTCGACTTGGGCAGTTCGCCGATCAGCGTGGCGATGTTCTTGTTCTCGACGTTGGCGTTGGCGTCGTACTTGCTGCCCGTGGCCGGATTCTCGGCCTCGCAGTAGTCGATCAGGAAAGCCAGCTTGTCGCGCACCTCCCGGTCTTCGAGGTGCTGCTGGCGGTAGATGATAAAGGACTTGGCCACCCCGTAATACCCGTGGCTCATCAGGGCCAGCTCCACCTGGTTCTGTATCTCCTCCACGGTGGTCCCCGCACAGATGTAGAGACTGGAAGTCAGTTTTTCGAGCACCGCCTCGGAGGGTTCCTTGCCCACCGAGCGGAAAGCCTTGGCGATCGCCGCCGTGATCTTGTCCATCGAGAAGGGCTCCCGCGTCCCGTCCCGCTTCACGATCGTAAATTCCGATCCGTTCATCGTTTTCATTCGTTTTAAAGGTTCCACATGCGTTCTCCCGGCGGACGACTCCGCCGCGGCGTCCCTGCGAAAATCCCCAGCGGGAAAAGGATCGGAAACACCCGGAACCCAGACACGCGGCACGCGCCGCCGTTCCGGTCTCTCCTGTCGCCCTAACTCCCGAAAGCAGGATCTATCGCTGGCATTTCCGGCAGGTCTTCTGACTCATCTCCTCCCCCGGGGCGCCTTCCCACAAAAACATTGCAGTGGCATCCTGCCCCGGGCTCGTCGAGAATTACAGCAGCGGGTACTGTCACCGATTCGCACGGTGTTCCCTCTTGCGGGACGGGGCCGTAACCCCGCCACCGGAAACAGTGTAAAAGTAGACATATTCGGAACCATTGTTCCTGCCGCACGGAGAAAACTATCATCTTTTTATCAACAATCCGCCCATTCCGGAAGAAATGCTTATTTTTGGGGGCGCGACCGAACGCACACCGAACGACCGGCAAGCATGGAGTGGCTGATGAATCTGGGATATACGGGGCTGTTCGTCGGGGCCTTTCTGGCCGCGACGGTTATCCCTTTTTCGTCCGACGTGATGCTGGTGGGTCTGCTGGCCGCCGGGGGCAATCCCTTCATCGCCATTCCCGTGGCCACTGCGGGCAACTGGCTGGGAGGGCTCACCTCCTACTGGCTCGGATGGCTCGGCCGCTGGGAGTGGATCGAACGGTGGCTGAAGGTCAAACAAGAGACGCTGGAACGGCAGAAATCCCGTGTGGACCGCTGGGGCAGCTGGCTGGCCCTGATGACGTGGCTGCCGCTGGTGGGCGACGTAATGGCCGTGGCGCTGGGATTCTACAAGACGGATTTCAAAAGGACGGCCCTCTTCATGCTGATCGGAAAAGGAGCCCGATTCGTGGCCTGGGCCGCCCTCTACTACTGGATATGGCCCGATCAATAACCCGAACGATATGATAAACCACGCAGAAGTCATCGCATTCGACGCCGACGATACGCTCTGGAGCAACGAACCGCATTTCCGGGATACGGAGAACCGGTATATCGGTCTGTTGGCGAAATACGATGCACCCGAACGCATCTCGGCCGCCCTCTACCGAACGGAAACCGCCAACATGGAGCTGCTGGGCTACGGAGCCAAAGCCTTCACGATCTCCATGCTCGAAACGGCGGTGCAGATCGCGGGCGAGCGTCTGACGGCCCGGGAGACCGCACAGATCGTCGAATGGGGCAAGTCGCTGCTCCGCATCCCGATCCTTCCGCTGGAGGGCGTACGGGAAACGCTGGAGAAGCTGAAGGAGAGAAACCGCTACCGGCTCGTCGTCGCCACCAAAGGCGACCTGCTCGACCAGGAGAGCAAACTGGAACGTTCGGGTCTGGCAGACTGCTTCGAACACACGGAGGTGATGTCCGACAAGGGGGAGAAGGAGTATGCCCGCCTGATGGCAAGGCTGGGCGTGTCTCCGGACCGGTTCGTCATGGTCGGCAACTCCCTCCGGTCGGACATCCGGCCCGTACTCGCGCTGGGCGGCTATGCCGTATACATTCCTTTCGAAGTGACCTGGGAACACGAAAAGGCGGAACCGATCGAACATCCGCATCTGCGGCAACTGAGCCGTTTCGAAGAGCTCGCCGGTCTTTTCTGACAGGTGCCGGACCGCAAAACGGCCCGTTCCGCCGGTCATTCCCTTCTTCCGGCAATCCGCCTGCGGCACCCTGCATCCCGAAACGGGAAAATACGGAAGGAGGGGAGCGTTTCGCCGCTCCCCTCCTTCTCCATATCTCCGGTTCCGGCGGTCAGTTCACCACCCGGCAATAGCTCCGGTACTTGCCCATCACCCGGTCCACGAAAGCGAGCGTCTCGCCGCTCCCCGTGAACCGGCCGTGCCGCACCACCTCGTCCTCCAGATAGGCGGGATCGGCCTTGCACCGCAGGAAAAACGACACGTCGGCCCATGAATTCGGATCGCCTCCGTATTTGGCGGCCAGTCCCCGGGCATCCATCACGTGGCCGATTCCTCCGTTGTAACAGGCCAGGATCAGGCTCATGCGGTCCTCGAAAGGCATCCGCTCCGGCAGTTTCAGCGTCCGCTCGATCTTGCCCAGCAAACGCGCGGCCAGCCGCACGTTGATCTCCGGTTTCATGATTTCGCTCTCGTGCACACCGAACTGGCGCGCCACGACCGGCATGATCTGCATCAGTCCCCGCGCGCCTCGCCGGGATACGATATAGGCATTGAACCGCGATTCGTTGTAGGCGATGGCCGAGAGCAGGCGCCAGTCGTACCCCTCCTCCTGCGCCACGCTGCGGATCAGGTCGTCCCACGCCGAAATACCGCCCGGCACCCGGCGTCCGTCGCCGATGAACTGCCCCACGATACCCCTCTCGAAATAGAGTTCGTTGAGCATGGCATACTCCTCTCCGTTGCGGTACCGCTCCAACCATGCGGCGAAGTGTCTCTTCAGCCCCGCACCTTCCCCCCCGAGCACGACACTCATGGAGACCGTGCCGGGAAAGGCACAGACCTGTTCGATGTTGCGTACCAGAGCACAGCCGAGCTGCGCCTCGCTCTTTTCGCAGATCAGCAGATCGTATTTCCCGTCGCCGAGCTCCTCCATCAGGTCGAAACTGTTGCGCGAAGAGAGAAACACGTTGCTGCCCCGAAGCGAATCGAGCAGCATCCCGTAATCGTCCGTCTTCCGGAAAACGTCGGGTACCATCAGACTGCGGCCTTCGAGCATACGTGCGGTCAGCCCTCCGCCGCGCTCCCGGAATCCGGCGGCCAGCCCCTTGCGGGCCAGCATCACGTAAGAGGTAGTATAGACGGGAAGCGCACGTGCGCTCCAGCTCCCTTCCACATGCGAGGAGAGCGTCGCCACGATATCCGCTTTCCCTTCGGCCAGCAGCCGGGCGCACGAATCGGGCGCGCTCTGCGGCACCACCTTCAGTTCGACGCCCAGTTCATCGGCATAGGCCCCGAGCAGGTCGTACTGGTAGCCGTACCCCTCACCGCCCAGCACGAAATAGCCGGGCATGTCCACGTCCATGGCCACCCGCAGCGTATCGCGCTCCTGCAGGAGGGACGACAGCCCTCCGCGGCGGCCGCAGTCGGAAAAGACAAAAAGAAAAAGAACCGGTACTAAAAAAAATACGTTCCGTTTAAACATAACAGATGTTTAGCGGGCAGCCGTCCGCCGCGCAGAAGCTAATCATAGAAACCCCACGAGAATCCGATCTTGAAAATCCGCTGGTTGAGCGGATAGTGCAGCACCTGAAAATAGTTGCGGCCTCCGATCAGGTCCTCGTTGACGTGCTGGAACTTCAGAAAGATACGCATGCGTTTCCACTTGGCGTTGGCGAACGCATCGACCATCGGATAGTTCCCCAGCTCCTTTTCCCTCTGGTTGTAGAACTTGGCCAGCGCCGGATTGTAACCGAAGGCATAGTACTTCGTGTTATACCGTCCGTCGAGACCGATCTGCATGCGCAGTACGTTCTTCACCACGTTGAATTCGAAGAAATAGGAGAGGTAGGCACTGGCCAGCGGCACCGGGATGACTTCCTGTGACGTGCTCCATTGCAGCAATACCCTGTTGTTGAAGTGAAATCCGCCGGCGCGGAAATCCTTTTGAGCATACAGGCCCGTGACGCTCACGCTTCCGTCGGCCTGGGCGGGCATGGAGTTGGCATCGTAGTAGATTTTGTTTCCGATGACGCTCTGCCAAAGCCCCGCCGACAACCCTATGTAGGGAATCTGCAGCGTAACGTCGAACCGGGTCTCATTCTCCTTGGCAAAGGAGTTCGACCAAATGTAGTGGTTCGAGTAGTAATTCTCCGCCCAGTAATCCGGCGAACGGCGTTCGTACCGGAAACGGCCGGACAGAGTGATGGGATGGTCCTTGATAAACGCGCTGACCGACAACTCCCCGCCCAGACTCAGGTCCTGGCTCTGGCACCCGAGCGGGTGGTAGGTGAGGTCGGCGCCCCAGTCCAGATACTTTTTCAGCTTGCCCGCGATCGACCCGTAGACGTAGAAACTGTTCCGGTTCACGCCTTCGGTGTTGCCCGTGAGATACTGGTCCATATTGAACTGGTAGTAATGATGGTTGTCCAGCCCCACCCCGGCGTCGATGGTTCCCACCACCGCGTCCCGGTCCCAGGGCTGTATCTGCACGAAAATCTTGTTGGAGAGCAGCGACTCGAAAATGGAGTCGCGCGAGGCGGCGGAATTGATGTACCAGTTCTCGTAATAGTCCCCGCTGCCCTCTTTGGTGTCGGTGTATTTCTTGTAAAAGCGGCTGTACACGATCGAATGGCCGACAAAAATAGAGGAACGGCCCGCGATCGAAAAGTCCTCCTCGGTCAGCTTCCGAAGCGGGATACCGTACGACTGTACGGCATAGAAAATATTGTTTTTCAATTTGTTGCGCGCATCGGACAGCCGGATGGGGATATTCTCCGACATTTCGAACACGGTGTCGGTAATGTCCCGGTCGTTCTGTACGCCGCCGTTCTCCTGCACGTCCACCGAATTGTAGATATACCCCCCGTGTGCCGAGTATTTTTTACCCGTGTGGGAAAAGGCCATCGACAGGTTCTTGTCGCGGGCCTTCTGCCACGTGTAGATACCCCGCGTACCCCGGCTCTTGTAGTTGACGTTGAACCCCGACGAAGGAGAGATACTCTGGGCATGGGTCAGCTCCAGCCGCTCTTCCTGCCGCTTTTTCTGTCCGGCCCAGAAATAGGAGAGATGCGTGAAAGGTTTCTTCACGTTGTAGAACGGAGCGTTCTCCGGCGAATAGAAATAGGATTCGTAGGCGCTGGCGAAGGCGAAATTATAGTCGTCCGGCCGCCGGAAGTAGTTCAGAGGGATGGCCGCACCGCCCAGATTGCCCAGATAGGCGCTGCCCACGCCGTCCCGCAGGAAAGGGAAATCCACCTGGAACTGATTGAGCATCGTGTCGATGTCCACCATCCGGATTCTATTGCGGGAAAGGTCCACGTTCCATGCGAAATTAGGTCTCTTGCGCGTAGAGTCGTCGAAGAAATAGGATTCGAGCGGTTTGCGTATCTTTTTCTTGGTCGAGTCGCTTCCCGTCTGGTTCGCCGGCGCACCGGGATTGTTCGGGTCCTCCACGAGAAACGGATTGGCATTTCCCACGCCCGGAGAGCCGTATCCGCCCGTGATGCCGTCCTGGGGTTGCTGTGCGACGAGCCCGGCCGGGTAAAACCCGGCAAGAATCGTTCCGAAAAGCAGAACCCGGCTCCACAGCCGCAGACCTCTTCGCATACCCCTTTTTTTCATCAAAAATCCGCCGCAAAGATAATAAAAATATCGGAACCCCGCCCCGGTCCGCCCAAACCCCTCATCCTCTGCGCAATGACATCACGATATTGCGCACCAGCGACACCAGGATGTAGGCCATGATGATGAAGGGGACCGCCCCGATCCGGAAGAGGACGAGCGCAGCGAGCGACACCAGCAGGAACACGTAGCGCAGCAGGTTCTGCGGTTCGTGCAGCCCGTAGCCGTGGAACTTGAGCGCGAACATCCGCACGGGGCTTACCAGAAAATAGGAGAGGCACAGGGCGCTCAGCAGAATGTAGTAGGGCCGCACGGCATAGACGCCGTCGGCGAAAAGGTACCCCGCCGAGCAGACGAGCAGGGCGGCAGCCGGCGTGGGCAACCCTTCGAACTCGTAGCTCTGGCTTTCGTCGATGTTGAATTTGGCCAGCCGCAGGGCGGAAAAGGCGGCCAGGATGAACACCGCGAATCCCCAGGGGTCGATCCCCCCTCCGGCGAAAGCACCGCTTTGGGTCTGGTACATGACGAAAAGCACGGACGAGGGAGCCACCCCGAAACTCACCATGTCGGAGAGCGAATCGAGCTCCTTGCCCACGGGCGAGAACGATCCGGTGAGCCGCGCCGTGAAACCGTCCAGGAAATCGAAGACGGCAGCGGCCACCACCAGCCAGAAAGCCGTCTGCAGATCGGAGAGGACCAGCGCATAGACCGTGGCCGCCGACCCGCAGAGCAGGTTGCAGAGGGTGACGATATTGGGCAGGGTAATCAATCGGATTTTCATATTTGCAACTCTTTATATCGCGTCTCCCGGACGCCGTTCGCCACAAAGGTAGGAAAAACAGTTTACAAACGCTCTTTGCACCGGTTAAATTTTGCGGCCCCGAAAAATTGTGCTTAATTTGTAAAACGATAAAACACGAAAACCGCATGAACAACAAATATTGCGTCATCATGGCGGGCGGTATCGGCAGCCGGTTCTGGCCCATCAGTCGCACCTCCCGTCCCAAACAGTTCCTGGACATCCTGGGCACCGGGAAATCCTTCATCCGCCACACGTACGAACGTTTCGCAAAGATCGTTCCGCCCGAAAACTTCCTCGTAGTCACCAACCAGTCCTACGCCTCCCTGGTGCTGGAGGAGATTCCCGAGCTGAAACCCCATCAGGTGTTGGGCGAACCGCTCGGCCGCAACACGGCCCCCTGCATCGCCTACGCGGCGTTCCGCCTGCTGGCGGTCAATCCCGACGCCGAAATGATCGTCACCCCGTCGGACCACCTGATCCTCAACGAGGACGAATTCTGCAAAGCGATCGAGGAGGCGGTCGGTTACATCCGCGAGCACGCCGTGCTGATGACCATCGGCATCAAACCCAGCCGGCCCGACACGGGATACGGCTACATCCAGATCGAATCGGGCAAAGGGAAGCACAACCCGATCCAGAAGGTGAAAACGTTCACCGAAAAGCCCAATCTCGAAATGGCGAAGGTGTTCGTCGAGAGCGGCGAGTTTTTCTGGAACGCAGGCATCTTCATCTGGAAGGTGATCGACATCCTGCACGCCCTGCGCCGCCATCTGCCCGAAACCGAACAGCTGTTCGCCTCGATCGGCCAGTATTACAACACGGACTCCGAAGCGGAACACGTGGCCCAGGTCTATTCGCAGTGCCGCGCCATTTCGATCGACTTCGGCATCATGGAGAAGGCGGACAACGTCTGCGTCCGGTGCAGCGACTTCGGTTGGTCGGACATCGGCACCTGGGGATCGCTTTACCAGTATTCGGACAAGGACGAAAACGGCAACGTGACGGGAGGCGATACGGCCCTCTACGACACCCGCGACTGCATCGTGAAGATGCCCGAAGGGAAACTGGCCGTGGTCGAAGGCCTTTCGGACTACATCGTGGTGGAGAACGACAACGTGCTGATGATCTGCCCGAAATCGAACGAACAGAACATCAAGAAATTCATCGACGACGCGAGATACAGCAAAGGAGACAAATATATCTGATTTTTCCGCAGGCGGAATCAAAAACGGCACTCCGGTACACGTACGGCTTAAAGTGCGGGAAGCAGGCAGACCGGACGAAAGATTTGCGGCCGGTTACGCCGGCGTTTACCACGTGACGGAAATCATCCGGATAGAAAAATAATCGCGGAACACCATACAAGAATCACTAAACAAGACCGACCCCATGAAAATTTCCGAAGAGACGATCGCGGCTCTGTACCGGCATTTCCAGACCCATCCGACGGTTTCGACCGACAGTCGCCGGATCACCCCGGGCTCGCTCTTTTTCGCGCTGAAAGGCCCCTCGTTCGACGGCAACCGCTTCGCCTCCGCCGCACTGGACGCAGGCGCCGCCTGCGCCGTAGTCGACAACTCGGCCGTGGCGGCCCGTTCGCTGGCAGGCAAACCGCTCGACGAACGGTTCATCGTCGTGCGCGACGTGCTTTCCGCCCTGCAGCAACTGGCGGCCTTCCACCGCAGGAAACTGGGCATCCCCATCCTGGCCATCACCGGTTCCAACGGCAAGACCACGACCAAGGAGCTGACAGCCCGCGTTCTGGCCACCCGGTTCCGGGTATCGGTCACACAGGGCAACCTGAACAACCACATCGGCGTTCCGCTCACGCTGCTGGCCATGGACCGCCGTACGGAGTTCGGCATCGTGGAGATGGGCGCCAGCGCCTGCGGAGAGATCGCCGCCCTGTGCAAAATAGCCGCCCCGGACTACGGGCTCATCACCAACATCGGACGCTCCCACCTCGAAGGTTTCGGAGGCCCGGAAGGGATCGTGCGGGGAAAAGGCGAACTGTACGACTATCTGGAGCGCCACCACGGCCTGGCCTTTTTCCGCCAGGAGGACCCCGTTCTCCGCGGCATGGCGGACGCCCGGCCCCACCTGTTGTCCAAACCCTATGCCACCGAGGAAGGCGACCTGCCCAACCATCTGGAAGGCAGTTACAACCGGATGAACATCGCGGCGGCAGCGGCTGTCGGCGAATACTTCGGTGTCCACGGACGTGAAATCCGGGAGGCCATAGAGGAATATCGGCCCGACAACCACCGCTCCCAACGGATGCAGACGGCCCGCAATACGCTGATCCTCGACTGTTACAACGCCAATCCGTCGAGTATGGGCGCCGCCCTGGACAATTTCGGGGAGCACAGCTTCGACCCGCAGCTTCCACGCACGGCAATCCTCGGCGACATGCTGGAACTGGGCAAATGGTCGGCGGCCGAGCACGAAGCGATCCTGCGGAAACTGGCAGGAATCCACCCGGCGGAGACGCTGCTGGTCGGCCGGGAGTTCTCCCGTGCGGCGGAGAGCCTGCCTCCGGAAGCGAAAGCGACCCTGCACACGTTCCCCGACCGGGAAGCGCTGGCCGCATGGCTGAAGGAACACCCGCTCTCCGGACGGCTGATCCTCGTCAAGGGATCGCACGGCATCGGGCTGGAACGGATCACGGAACTGCTCTGACCCCCGTTTATCCCGCGCCGGGTGTCCCGGCTTCCCGGTCCTTCGCCGGAAACGGACGAAAAAAGGCCGCATATCGGAATATGCGGCCTCATTCGATCGTATCAGAAAATTATCTGTTCAACAGTTTTTTCACATCGGCATATACGCTCGGACCCGAGAAACCGAACTTCTCGTCCAGCACTTTGTAAGGCGCCGAGTAACCGAAATGGTTCATTCCGTGAATACAGCCGTGTTCGCCCACCAGACCGGCCAGCGTCACCGACAGTCCGGAGGTAAGGCCGTAGCGAACCACTCCTTCGGGCAGGACACTGCGCTGGTACTCCTCGCTCTGGTCACGGAACAACCCTTCGGAGGGAGCCGACACGATCCGCACCCGGACACCCTCTTTCCGGAGCAACTCGGCCCCTTCGACCAGCGTGGAAACCTCCGAACCGCTGGCGATCATCACCACATCGGGCGTACCTTCGCAATCCGCCACCACATAAGCCCCCCTGACGAGCTGACGGGCCTCCTTCGCCCGGTCGCCGCCGGCTGCGGGCAGCGCCTTGATATTCTGGCGGGAGAGGATCAGCGCCGTAGGACGGTCGTTATGCACCGCCAGGTCCCAGGCAGCCACCGTCTCGGCCGCGTCGGCGGGACGCAGCACCACCATCGAACGCTGGTTCTCATGGTTGCGCAGATGCTCCATCAGCCGGAGCTGCGCCTCGTGTTCCACGGGCTGGTGCGTGGGACCGTCCTCGCCCACGCGGAACGAATCGTGCGTCCAGATGAAAGTCACCGGCAGACGCATCAGCGCCGCCAGACGCACGGCAGGCTTCATATAGTCGGAAAAGACGAAGAACGTGCCGCAGGCGGGGATCACTCCGCCGTGGAGCGCCATGCCGTTCATGACGCAGGCCATCGTCAGCTCGCTCACGCCCGCCTGCAGGAACTGCCCGCTGAAATCGCCCTTCGCAAAGGCTTTCGTCTTCTTCAGGAAACCGTCCGTCTTGTCCGAATTGCTCAAGTCGGCCGAAGCGACCACCATATTCTCGATCCGCTCCGCATAGTAGGAAAGCACGGCGGCCGAAGCGGCACGGGTCGCCACATCGGGCCCGTAGCTCACCCGGGTGTAATCCAGTTCGGGCACTTCCCCTTCGAGGAACATTTTCAGCTTGGCGGCCAGTTCCCCGTGTTCCGCCGCCCATTTCCGCTCCGTCTCCCGGATCTCCGCACTCCACCGCTTCAGCTCTTCACGACGCCGGGCATAGAGCTCGGCGCTCTCCGGGAACACCCGGAAAGGATCGTCCGGATCGCCGCCCAGATTGGCCACTGTCCCGGCGAAATCGCTTCCCGCTGCCGAGAGAGGCTGACCGTGGGTGGACACCTTGTTTTCATAGCTGGTGCCGTCGGGCCCTACGGCCCCCTTGCCCATGACCGTCCGGCCGATAATCAGCGTAGGACGGTCGGCGGCCCGCTGGGCCGTGCGCAGCGCCCCGCGAATCTGTTCGGCGTCCTGCCCGTCCACGGTGAGCACGTGCCAGCCCCACGCCTGGTATTTGGCGGCCACGTCTTCCGTGTCCACCTCTTCCACCTTGGTCGAAAGCTGGATATTGTTGGAATCGTAGAACATGATGAGGTTCGACAGGCCCAGGTGACCCGCGATGCGGCCCACCCCCTGCGAAATCTCCTCCTGGATACCCCCGTCCGAAATGTAGGCATAGGTCTTGTGCGCCATCCACTCCCCGAAACGGGCCACGAGGAAACGTTCGGCGATCGCGGCTCCCAACGCCATGGCATGTCCCTGTCCCAGCGGGCCCGAGGTATTCTCCACACCGTGGGCCAGATCGCGCTCGGGATGGCCCGGCGTAACGGAACCCCACTGCCGGAACTGCTTCAGATCGTCCGTCGTGTAGAACCCGGCCAGGCACAACACCCCGTAAAGCATCGGCGACATATGTCCCGGATCGAGAAAGAACCGGTCCCGGAAGGGATGGTCCGGCCGCTCGGGATCGTATTTCAGAAATTCGGAAAAGAGCACGTTCACGAAATCGGCTCCGCCCATCGCGCCGCCGGGATGTCCCGACTTGGCCTTTTCCACCATCGCAGCCGCCAATATCCGAATATTGTCCGCCGCCTTGTTTGTCATGTCTGCCATATATCTCTATTAAATTGGGATTTCTCCCACAAATGTAACATTTCTTCGCACAACCTCCCAGAATCGGGCGGAAAAAAGGCACGAAAAAAAGCACGGCGCTGATGCCGTGCCCTTTACAAAACGTCCTATCCCACCTGTTTGAGCCGTGAAAGGGTCGCCTTCTCGACCTTGCTCCGGGCATAGGGCAGCGTCACGCGGAAACTCCGGCAATCGCTCTGCGAGGGCAGGTCGAACATCGTGTCCATCATGATCGCCTCGCAGATCGACCGCAATCCCCGGGCCCCCAGCTTGAATTCGACCGCCTTGTCCACGATATAGTCCAACACCTCCCCGTCGAACGACAGGTCGATCCCGTCCAGTTTGAACAGGCTCACGTACTGTTTGACGATCGCGTTCTTGGGCTCGGTCAGGATCGAGCGCAAGGCATCGCGGCCCAGCGGCTCGAGGTAGGTGAGCACCGGCAGGCGGCCGACCAGCTCGGGGATCAGCCCGAATGCCTTCAGGTCCTGCGGCATGATATACTGCATCAGGTTGTCGCGGTCGACGCGCCGCTCGTTCAGCCGCCCGTACCCCATCGCCCGGGTGTTGAGCCGCTGGGCGATCCGCTTCTCGATCCCGTCGAATGCGCCCCCGCAGATGAACAGGATATTCGACGTATTGACCTGTATGTACTTTTGTTCGGGATGCTTGCGCCCGCCCTGGGGCGGCACGTTCACCACGGTGCCTTCCAGTATCTTGAGCAGCGCCTGCTGCACGCCCTCGCCCGAAACGTCGCGGGTGATCGAAGGGTTGTCCCCCTTGCGGGCGATCTTGTCGATTTCGTCGATGAAGACGATTCCCCGCTCGGCCAGCGCCACATCGTAATCGGCCACCTGCAGCAACCGCGAGAGAATGCTCTCCACGTCCTCGCCCACATAGCCCGCTTCGGTGAGCACCGTGGCATCCACGATGGTGAAAGGCACCTTCAGCAAACGGGCGATCGTCCGGGCCAGCAGGGTCTTTCCCGTACCGGTCGCACCCACCATCACGATGTTCGACTTGTCGATCTCGATCCGGTCGGATGCATCTTCCTCTGCATGCAGAAGCCGCTTGTAGTGGTTGTAAACCGCTACCGACATATACCGTTTGGCTGCCTCCTGACCGATCACGTACTGATCGAGGAAGGCCTTGATCTCGGCCGGTTTGAGGAGCTCCTCCTTCCGGATTTTCGGAGCGCGGGCCGGACGTCGGGCCGGCTTGCTCTCCATCAGCAGTTCATGGCCGTGCTCGATGCATTTGTCGCAGATGTTGGCCCCGTCCATCCCTCCGAACAGCACCTCCACCTCGCTGCGCGGCAAACCGCAGAACGAGCAGCAATCCATGTTGCCGTCATTTTCTTTCTTTCCCATGTTTCTTCTGTTTCTATTTGGCGTCCCGCTTGGCGAGCACCTCGTCGATCAGACCGTACTTCACGGCCTCCGGGGCGGTCATCCAATAATCGCGGTCGGCGTCCTTCTCGATCTTCTTGATCGGCACGCCGCTGTGTTCCGAAATAATCTCGTAGAGCTCTTTCTTGGTCTGCAGAATCTGCCGGGCCGTGATCTCGATGTCCGAAGCCTGTCCCTCGGCCCCGCCGAGCGGCTGGTGGATCATCACCCGCGAGTGGGGCAGCGCCGAACGTTTCCCCTTCTTGCCGGCCGTCAGCAGCACGGCGGCCATACTGGCGGCCAGCCCCGTGCATATGGTGGCCACGTCCGATGAAATGAGCTGCATCGTATCGTAGATACCCAGCCCGGCCGAAACCGATCCGCCGGGAGAGTTGATATAGATCTGTATATCCTTCTCGGGATCGGCCGACTCCAGGAACAACAACTGGGCCTGGATGATATTGGCCGCATCGTCGTAGATGGGAACCCCGAGGAAAATGATCCGGTCCATCATCAGGCGCGAGAACACGTCCATGGTGGCGACGTTCATCTGGCGCTCCTCGATGATCGTCGGCGAGATGTAGGAATCGGCCACCGACCGGAAACGGTGCAGCTTCAGCGAACTGATCCCCTGCCCCATCGCATATTTCTCAAACTCTGTCTTTTTCATAGCATCGCAATTAAATAATGACTCCACGGAAAGACGATTTCATCAAAAATCAATCCCCGTGGAGTCAAATATACGAATATTGCGGCAAATCGTCCTTCTATCCGCGGTATTTCTCGGCCAGTTTGCCGAACTCTTCCACACTCACGCTCTTTTCGCTTACTTTCACCATCGGCGTGAGGGCATCCACCACCTTGCGCTCGTAGAGCTTCTCGTAAATCTTGCGGGACTCCTCCTTGTTCTCCAGAATGGAGTTGGCGTAGTTGGCCAGCATGTCGTCGGCCACCGTACCCATGCCGTACTGGGCGAACTGCATCCGCGTAAGGGACTTGGCCTCTTCGAGCGCCTCTTCCTTGGTCACGTTGAGTTCCAGCGTCTGGATATAATGTTTCTGGATGATGTTCCACTTCATCATCTCCACGAACCCGGCGAAATCCTTCTCGATATCCTCCATCGTGAACTTACCCTCGTTGATCGTGTAGAGCCAGCGCTTGAGGAACGCCTCGGGCAGGGTCAGATTCGCCTTCTTCACCAGCATGTCGCGCATCTCGAGCAAGAACAGGTAATCGCTCTCGCGGGCCAGGTCCTTCGAAATCTGGGCATCGAACCAGGCATCCAGCTCTTTCTCGCCCTTCACGTTCCCCTCGGGGAAAGCCATCTTGAAGAACTCCTCGTTGAGTTCCGGCTCGGCGAACTTGCGGATCTTGGTAACGGTAAGCTTGAATTCGGGTGCGATACCGGCCAGTTCATCCTCCTTCACGTGCAGGATGGCGGCCCGCTGGGCAGGATTCTTATAGAGTTCGTTGATATTGACATCCATCTGGTCGCCGACCTTCTTGCCGAGGAACGGTTTGCGCTCCTCCTCGCTCATGCTCACCAGCCCCACGTAAGCCTCCTCCACCTTCATCGCCTCGCTGTCGAGCGTCACGGTCAGGGCCTCTTCGCCCTCCACCTTCTCCACGTCCACCAGACGGCCGAACTTGCCGAGGAAACTCTTGCGGTATCCGTCGCGCATCTCCTTGCTCACCTCGATCGTATAGCGGGTCAGCTTGTCCTTCGCACCCAGTTCGATCTTCACTTCGGGCGACACGCCGAACTCGAAGACGAACTCATGCTCGGTGTTGTTCTCGAAATCGAGCGGCTGCTGGCGGTCGCTGGGCAACAGGTCGCCGATATAGTTGATCTTCTCCTTCTCCAGATAGTCGAAGCAGGCGTTCGAAGCCATTTTGTAGGCCTCCTCGGCCACGGCACCGCGGCGGTACATCTTGTTGATCACGCCCATGGGCACCATCCCCGGCCGGAAACCCGGGATATTGGCTTTTTTCTTGTACTGGCGCAGGGTCTTGTCCACCGCCTCGTTGTAATCGGCCTCACCCACGGTCACTTTGAGCAGTGAAGTCAGATCGTCCAGGTTTTCTCTTACGATATTCATTTTGCGTTATCTATGTATTTATTCGTATTTTCGGAACACAAACCGAGCCCACAAAGATAATGCTTTTCGCCGATACTGCAAATTTTTTCATTTTCAGCATGGTGAACGGCCTGCTCCGGCTCCTTTCCGACAGGAAGGCCCTTCCGTACCCGGCCGGAAAGCGGTCGTCCGGAACGAAAAACATCCGGCGGCCTCTTCGGATGCCGTCCGGATGTCTTCGTTTCGGTTTTCCCGTACAAACCGTCGTGCGGATAAAGGGACTCGAACCCCCACGCCTTTCGGCATCAGATCCTAAGTCTGACGTGGCTACCAATTACACCATATCCGCATGTGCGGCACAAAGGTAATGAATTTTATTCACTCTGCAAACCTCGCGTCAGCGCTCCAGTACGCACCGGATATCGAGCCCGTAGATTTCCGGGTTCTGTTCCGGCGAGAGCCGGAGATTCATGGAAGAAAAGAACACCGTGAGCGAATCGGTCCGCCATACGAGCAGTTTCCCGGCATTTTTCTCCAGCAGCCTTTTCCCCGGGCGGGCCTCCTCCGAACAGCCGATCGCCCGCAGCTGTTCCGCCAGCAGCTCCCGACCGGACACGACGCAGCGCAACACGCTGTCGGTATAGATGCGGAGCGTATCGTTCCCGAACGAATAGCGGTCCGGACCCGACGACCATTGCCCGGGGAAGGAAACGGCAGCGTATCCCCGGACATCGAACGAACTCCGGTCATCGCTGAGGTAAAGCGTCCGGGCCGTATCGACCTCCACCGTATCCCACCCGCAGACATAACCTTCGATCGGTTCCGGAGCGATTTTCAGCAAATCGTCCGCCTCCTGCAGACCGAACAGGAAGCGCTTCTCCCGCTCCAAATACTCCAGCGATTCGTACATGCGGCGGTAATCCTCCCGGTACACCGTATCCGAAAGGGGCCGGCGCACCACGTCGAAACGCCCTGTCCCGTCCAGCATCCCGAGACGGGAGGCGATCCGCTCCACCCGGTCCCGTTGCGAGGCTTCGCCCAGCGCCCCGGCCGAAACCGGCGGAATGTACGTGCACAGCACCAGCAGGGCGAGTGCGGCCGTACATATCCCCAGGTAACGCCCTCCCCGCTTCGAAAAGAGCAGCCCCAGGGAGAAGGTCATCACCGCTCCGCAGACCAGCAGATAGACCCGCGCCTCGGTCAGTCCGTATTCCCCCACCCGGTAGAGGACGCCGATCCAGAACATCGCCACCGCCGGCAGGGCGACAAGCCCGAAACGACCGAAAAACCAGCCGTACATCCTCCGCCTCAACAACGGCTGGCAGGCCCCGACCGCCACGGCCGTCATGGCGAACGCGAAAACCATATAGGCGATCCCGCCCTTGGGCAGCGACCACGACACGGCGATGGTCACGAAATAGAGATACAGGATCGCGGTGTAGACGAGCAGGGCCGGCGTGACGATCCAGTTGAGCAGCGTGGTAAACATCCCGCTGCCGGCCATGCCGCCCCCGAGCGCACCGCGCACGAAAGCGAGCAGCATCATCGGGCATGCCGTCCCGTAACAAAGCAGCGCCGAATAGGAGCCGAAATCGGGAATGAAAGAGTATTCCAGCCCGAAGATATAGATCAGCGAATGATAAATGGCCAACAGCAGGCAGTAGGCCACCGTAGCGAAAAACCCGGCCACGGCCGCGGCATAGAGATAGGCGACCGCCTCCTCCGCGAAACGCCCGTCGTCGCGTACCCTCCGGCAGGCGAGCACGGCCAGCAGCAGGCAGGGATAGGCCACGAAATAGGCCGTCGATTCGATCCACTCCTCCGAAGCGCTCCACCACAACGGGAGCATCACGATCCAGCAGAGACGGTACCCCCACCGGAACGCCCCCCCTCGCAACAGGTTGTTCAGCACGTATGCCGAAGCGAAAAAGAGCGGGATCAGCGCCATTCCCTCATGGAAACGGGAAAACGCCCCAGCGATCATCGGGGCGCCGGCAAACAGCGTAAAGGCCACGATTCCCGTCTCCACGGGAAACAGACGGACGGTTTCGGCCAGCGCCGCAAACCATTTTCTGGGCTCGAATCTCATCATCGGAATCTATTGAAAAGGCCGGATCGTCCGACACGGCCGCATCTCTCCCTACCGCACGAATTCCAGCGGCTGACCCCGGAACTCCTCGTCGATTTCTCCATTCCGGTTCACCACGCGGCCGTTCACCAGCGTATAGACCACCCGGTGGCTGAACCGCACCCCCTCGAAAGGAGACCAGCCGCATTTGTAGAGGATATTCTCCGGCCCCACGACCCACGGATCGTCCGGCCGCACCACGGCGATGTCGGCATAGGCCCCTTTGCGCAGGAACCCCCGGTCCCGCACCGCGAACCGGATCGCCGGGGCATGGCACATCTTCCAGACCACCTGTTCGGGCGTCCATAACCCCTGCCTGCCCAGCTCCAGCATCGCCACCAGCGAATGCTGGACGAGCGGCCCGCCCGAAGGGCACTCCCAGTAGGGACGCGACTTCTCTTCCACCGTGTGTGGCGCATGATCGGTCGCCACCACGTCCACCTTGCCGCCGAGCACCCCGCGCCGCAGCGCATCCCGGTCGGAAACCCGCTTCACCGAGGGGTTCCACTTGATCCGGTTTCCCTTCACCGCATAATCCTCCTCGCTGAACCAGAGGTGATGCACGCACACCTCGCTGGTGATTTTCTTCTCCGCCACGGGTTTCGCATCGAACAGCGAAAGTTCCCGTTCCGTACTCAGGTGCAGCACATGCAGGTCCGCCCCGTAGCGGTCGGCCAGCTCTACGGCACGCGCCGAAGAACGGTAGCACGCCTCCGCACTGCGGATCACGGCGTGCATGGCCGGAGATACCCGGTCGCCCAGTTCGCGCCGGTAACGCTCCGCATCGGCCCTCACCGTCGCCTCGTCCTCGCAGTGGGTGGCGATCAGCACCGGACTTTCGGCGAAGATGGCCGAAAGCACCCGCCGGTCGTCCACCAGCATGTTGCCCGTCGAAGACCCCATGAAGACCTTCACCCCGCAGGTGGTGCGGGGATCGACCCGGTGCAGCTCCCGCAGGTTGTTGTTGGTCGCCCCGAAATAGAACGAGTAGTTGGCCAGGGAACGCTCGGCTGCCAGTTCGCGCTTCCGCTCCAGCAGGTCGAGCGTCGTGGTGGTAGGCTTCGTATTGGGCATATCCATGAACGAGGTCACCCCTCCGGCCACGGCGGCACGCGACCCGCTGCGGATATCCTCCTTATAGGTCAGTCCCGGTTCCCGGAAATGCACCTGGTCGTCGATCGCCCCGGGCAGCACCAGCATGCCCCGCGCGTCGATCCGCTCGCCCTGGAATCCGCTTTCGGGCCGGTCGCCCTCCCCGATCTCCGCAATCCGTTCGCCCCGCACCACGAGGTATCCGCGGAAACTCCGCCCCTCGTTCACCAGGGTTCCCCCTTCGATCAATACGTCTGCCATATATTCGTTCTCAATTTTCGCCATGCCGTCGCGCGGCCGCAAACGCGGCCTGGACATCTACCGTACGTTCCGGCCCCGGATCGTGCGG
Source organism: Gallalistipes aquisgranensis (assembly GCF_014982715.1). Lineage (NCBI taxonomy): Bacteria > Pseudomonadati > Bacteroidota > Bacteroidia > Bacteroidales > Rikenellaceae > Gallalistipes > Gallalistipes aquisgranensis. Next base: position 2,080,454 of record NZ_JADCJY010000001.1, read on the forward strand.
AAACGGAGCTTCAGCACGCCCCAGAAAGCCTCACCGAAAATACCGCTGCTCATCTTCGAGGAACCCACCACCCGCTCGGTGAAGACGATCGACACCTCCCGGATGCGGAATCCCAGCTTCCATGCGCTGTACTTCATCTCGATCTGGAACCCGTACCCCTTCATCTGCACGGCATCCAGGTCGAGCCGTTCAAGCACCTCGCGCGAATAGCACACGAAACCCGCCGTCGCGTCCCGCACGGGCATCCGCGTCACCGTCCGCACATAGACCGACGCATAATAGGACATCAGCAGGCGCTTCATCGGCCAGTTGACCACGTTCACGCCCGTCACGTAGCGCGAACCCACCACCACGTCGGCCCCTTCGACTGCCGCCTGGTAGAGCCGCACCAGATCGTCCGGATTGTGCGAAAAGTCGCAATCCATCTCGAACACATAGTCGTAGTCCCGCTCCAGGGCCCAGCGGAATCCTGTGATGTAGGCCGTTCCGAGCCCCTGCTTCCCGCTCCGTTCGAGCAGGTGCAGACGATCCGGAAAATCCTGCTGGCGGCGCTTCACGATCGAAGCGGTTCCGTCGGGCGAGCCGTCGTCGATGACCAGCAGGTCGAAAGGTTCCGGCAGCGAAAAGACCTTGTCGATCATGGCCGAAATATTCTCCTTTTCGTTATAGGTGGGGATGATTACGACTTTGCGCATGGAATAAAATTTTAATTTCTGAACAAATGTAATAATTTTGTGGCAATTACACGGCCTGTCGAAAAATATTTCACGGGCACGCACAAACAATCTTCAAATCCTATGCCCCGACAGATCACGCTGGTACTCACTCCCCGGCAGGCCGCCGACCCTTCGTTCTACACTCCGCTCGCCATCCGCCGGGCGGGACTTACCGAACGCGAAACGGCCCTCTGCCGCGTGGTCAGACGTTCGATCGACGCCCGCAGCCGCCAGCCCAAAGTGAACCTCACGGTGGAGATTTTCGAAGACCGCGAACCGGCTCCGGACCCCGTGCGCTTCGACTATCCGCAGGTGGAGGGCCGCACGCCCGTGGCGGTCGTGGGCTCCGGACCCGCCGGGCTCTTCGCGGCCCTGCGGCTGATCGAACAGGGGCTGCGTCCCGTCGTGCTGGAACGGGGACGCGACGTCTCGGCCCGCAAACGGGACGTGGCCCGCATCAACCGGGGCGGAGAGGTCGATCCCGACTCCAACTACGCCTTCGGCGAAGGAGGTGCGGGCACCTTCTCGGACGGAAAACTCTTCACCCGTTCAAAAAAACGGGGCGACTACCGCCGGGCCCTCGAACTCTTCGTCTTCCACGGCGCCGACCCCGAAATCCTTTACGACGCCCATCCCCACATCGGCACCGACCGCCTGCCGCGCATCATTTCGCGCATGCGGCAAACGATCGAGGCGGCCGGGGGCACGATCCTCTTCGGTACCCGCATGACGGGCCTGCTCCTGCGCGACGGGAAAACCGCCGGGGTCAGAGCCCTCCGCACCGACCCCGCCTCCGGAGCCGTCACGGAAGAGAAGGTCGAAGCAGCCGCCGTGATTCTCGCCACGGGACACTCGGCACGCGACATCTACGAAACGCTGCATGCGGCTGACATTCCCCTTGAAGCCAAACCCTTCGCCATGGGCGTACGGGTGGAGCACCCGCAGGCACTGATCGACTCGATCCAGTACCACACCCCCGAACGGGGCGAGTGGCTGCCGGCCGCCGCCTACTCGCTGGTGACCCAGGTGGCCGGACGGGGCGTATACTCCTTCTGCATGTGTCCGGGAGGTTTCATCGTCCCGGCCCTCACGGCCCCCGGCGAATCGGTCGTCAACGGCATGTCCCCTTCGGGCCGCAACTCCGTCTTCGCCAATTCGGGCATCGTGACCGAAATCCGCCTCTCCGACTTCGCCCACCTGGTCCCGGAACACGGACCACTGGCCGGCCTCCGCTTCCAGCAGGCGTTCGAACGGGAAGCCCGCCTCCACGGCGACGGCGGACAGGTGGCTCCCGGACAACGTCTGGCCGACTTTACGGCCCGGCGGTCTTCGCGCACCCTGCCCCGCACTTCGTACGTACCGGGAATCACCCCCTCGGAATTCGGTCGCTGGATGCCCGGATTCATCGGCGAAGCGCTCCGGGGCGGGTTCCTCGACTTCGGCCGCAAAATGCGCGGTTATCTGACTAACGAGGCGGTCATCGTGGGGGTCGAATCACGCACCTCGTCGCCCGTGCGGATTCCGCGCGACCCCTCCACGGGCATGCACCCCGCCGTTCCCGGCCTGTTCCCCTGCGGCGAAGGGGCCGGTTACGCAGGCGGCATTCTTTCGGCCGCGCTCGACGGGGAACGAACCGCCGAACAGACCGCCGCCTACCTCGGGAAACGCCGGTAAAATATCCGAAGAATAGGGACTTACCTTGCCGCAGGACAGAAGTTTTCCTTGCAGCGGGTCCGTGCGACGACCTCTCCGATTCCCGGCAAAACCGTCCGCTACTTCCCTTCCGGGCGCACGAACCCTTCCGCCGTCGCCCGTTCGGCCATCACTTTGGTCCGCGCCTCGATGTCGGGATGCGTGGAAAACAACTGCTGTACCTTGCTCGACTTGTCGCCGCCCATCTGCTCCTCCATCTTCTTCAGCTTCTCGAACGAAAGCGCCATGGCCCACGGATTCACCCCGTGGCTCTTGAGGAACTCGTATCCGTACTGGTCGGCGGCATACTCCTGTTTCTGCGAATAACGGGCGCTCATCAGAGCCTCCCCCAGATTTCCCAACTGCGAATCGGTCAGCCGTGCCGCCGTACCTCCCGCCGAGGAGATACCGTCCCGCAGGGCCGAAGTGAGCAGGGCGTTGCGGAACGCGTCCTTGGTATCCTTGTTCCGCACGTGCCCGATCTCGTGACCGACCACGCCCAGAATCTCCTCGTCCGACATGATATCCATCAGCCCCGAATAGACCCGCACGCTGCCGTCGGCACAGGCGAACGCATTGACATCCTGTGTCCGGTACACCCGGATGTTGATTCCGTCCTTATTGTTGAAACTTTGCGTGATCCGTTCCAGCCTCAGGGTATAGGGATCATCGGGCCCGCAGAGCGTGTTGACCGAATCCGACTGCCGGACATACTCCCCGACGTACTGCTCGATCTGGGCATCCGAAAGCGTGACGGCCTGCAGGGTCTTCATCCCCGCCGACAGGGCCTTCTTCAGGTTGAACTGTGCCACGGCTCCGGTGGTGCCCAGCAGCATGAAAAGAGAAATGACGGATAAAATTCTATTCATAACGCATTCGATTTGAGGGTCCGTTCAAAAGCGAAGCAAATATACGACTTTTCCGCTGTCGCCCTGTCGCAAAAAAACTTTTCTTTGGCGATTCCCGGCGGCCAGTGCCCCGAACGCCGTTGAAACCTACCGCGATCGGCCCCGCTTACCGTCCGCCGGCGCGATAATTCGCAAAGTATAGTGCATTATTAAGGATAATACCTTATATTTGTAAAGCGAATCGTGCTATTTGCCGGTTCGTACGGCTCTTACCAATCGTTGGAATAATAGTGGAACCTGTGTTTTGGGCATCAGAACCTGAGAAATTCAAACCCCATGAAACACAGTTTGTCTGCCGGAGGTGTGCTTTTTGCATACCGAATATCCGGCACGGGACAGACTGTCATGGAAGGGGGTTTCTCAGGACCTTGATGCCCGGCAGTTTGCTCCCGTGCCTTTTTTATCCGCCGATCGGAAAGCCGGGAACAAATTCCGTCTGCCATGCGCCAACAGTCACTCAATTCCTTTCCAAATAAAAAAAGCCTGCTCCAGGCAGACTTTTTCCTTGTAGACCCGACGGGAATCGAACCCATATCGTCAGAACCGGAATCTGATATTCTATCCATTGAACTACGGATCCAAAAAATAAACCGGTGGTTTATCGAGAGTGCAAATATGCTATATTTTACCGGGAAATGCAAATAGTTCGGAAAAAATATTTCCTTTTCCTCCACGGAAAGCGTCAAAAGATTCCAATACCAGATTGCATCGGGTTGCAATATAAATGCAATATCGTTACAATATTCAACGGATATTTCGGTTTTTTTAACAAAATTTAGTTTACTTTTGACTCCCAAAACAGACAGAATGGTAACGTTAGACAATTGGCAGCGGATCGAAAAACTGGTCAAATGGACCGGTCTTTCCGTCAACGCCTTTGCCCGGAGCATCGGCCTCAACCGTGGGGAGAACCTCTACCAGATCAAACGCGGCAACAACGGGATCAGCAAGGAACTGGCCGACCTTATCACCTCCAAATACATCACTGTCAGCAAGGCATGGGTTCTCACGGGGGAAGGCGACATGTTCGTCGAGGACGTGGCCAAACAACAGAACGTTACCGTCCCCTACTACAAGATGGACGCCGTGCAGTTCGTCCTCTCCAAGGAGTACATCGCCCCCACCTACCACATATTCGTCCCCATGTTCAGCGGATGCGACTTCGCGGCCCTTTCGTTCGGCGCGGCGATGAATCCCGAAATTCCGCAGGGGGCCATCGTCCTGTGCCGCAAGGCCGAGACGAACAACATCCTGCCCGGAGAGAACTATCTGATCGTAAGCGGCCCCTTCAACGGCATCCGCTGCATCCGCAAGGACCCCGACTCCACGCGCGTGCGTCTCGTGCCAAAAAACAAGGAGGACTACGACGAGATTTCCATCGAACAGAAGGAGATCAAACGGCTCTACCTCATCAAGGGGGTCATCATCAACAAATCCGTCTGACAATAACCCTAAGATATTCATTCTATGTTTTCAGGAATCGTTGAAACGACGGCCACGGTGGTGGCTGTCCGCGAAGAGAAAGGCAACAAGCACTTCACCCTGCGGTGCCCCTTCACCCGGGAACTCAGGATCGACCAGAGCATCGCCCACAACGGCGTCTGCCTGACGGTGGTGGACATCGACGGCGACGACTACACGGTAACGGCCGTACACGAAACACTTCTCAAGTCGAACCTCGGACTGCTCCGCGAAGGCGACCTGGTGAACCTGGAGCGGAGCATGCGTCCCGACGCCCTGCTGGACGGCCACATCGTACAGGGCCATGTGGACCAGACGGCCCTCTGCACGGGCGTCGAAGAGGCCGGCGGAAGCTGGTATTTCTCGTTCCGTTACGTCCCCCAGGGAGACAACACCACGGTGGAAAAGGGCTCGGTGGCCGTGAACGGCGTAAGCCTCACGGTGGTGGATTCGAAACCCGACAGTTTCCGCGTGGCCATCATCCCCTACACCTACGAACACACCAATTTCTGCCGTATCAAGGAGGGAACGACGGTCAACATCGAATTCGACATCGTGGGCAAGTACATCGCCCGCCTGATGAAGAACTACCTCGGCAAATAATCCCCAGCCCTCCTGCGACACCGGTCCGGGTTCCCTTGCGGGAAGGTCCCGGACCGTTCTTTTTTCCCGTAATCCGGCCACGGCGCAGGCCCTTTCCCTCCGAAGAGACGATTCTTAACGTTTTTTTCACAGGCCGGGGAAAGTTCCTCCGCGGCTTTTTGCTACCTTTGCCCAGTCCACCCGTCTCCGGGCAGGAGACAAAACAGGGAAACATGAAGGTCAGGAGTATAGATTCCGCATCGCTGCTGATCGCGGGAGTGGCGGCGGCCACGGGTGTCGGAGCGGGCATCCTGGTGCAGGCCGACGGCTGGGTCGTGGTCGGCATCTGCGTGGTGACGTTCCTGCTGACGGGGCTCGCGGCGCGGGCGGTCATCAAGAAATTCGTCATCTACAAGATCAAACCGATCTACCAGATCGTACTTTCGCGCAACATCAAAACCAGCGAACTGGAAGAGGCCCTCTCCCACAAGACCAACCTGATCGAAGAGGTGGGGGAAGACCTTTCGGATTACGCGGAACGCAACCGTCGGGAAATTCTCCGGCTGCAAGAGAACGAACGTTACCGCAAGGAGTTCCTCGGCAACGTCTCCCATGAGATCAAGACCCCCATTTTCAACATACAGGGCTATATCCTCACGCTGCTCGACGGAGCGCTGGAGGACGAGACGATCAACCGCAAATACCTCGAACGCTCGGAAAAGAGCATTGACCGCCTCATCAACATTGTGAACGATCTTGAGGAGATTTCCAAACTGGAGTCGGGAGCCCTCCACCTGCAGACCGAGACGTTCGACATCGTGGCGCTGGCCCGCGAAATCGCCGACGCCACCGAAATGGAGGCGTCGAAAAAGGGAATCACCCTCCGGGTGGGCCATTCGGCCACGGCCCCGCTCCAGCCGATTCCCGTGAAAGCCGACCGGCGGTACATCGGGCAGGTGCTGGTCAACCTGCTGGTCAATTCGGTCAAATACGGCAAGGAGGACGGTCTCACCAAAATCGCCTTCATCGACCTGTTCGACAAGGTCATGGTGGAGGTCTCGGACAACGGCATCGGCATCGCCCCGGAAGACGTGCCCCGGGTCTTCGAACGCTTCTACCGCACGGACAAGAGCCGTTCGCGGGAGATGGGCGGCACGGGTCTCGGACTGGCCATCGTCAAACACATCATGGAGGCCCACCACGAAACGATCACCCTGCGCAGCGAACCGGGCAAGGGAAGCACCTTCTCCTTCACGCTGCCCAAAGCCTGACCGCCCCTACTTCTCCGGGACGGATCTCCGCTCCCTCCACACGCCGCCGTCCGCCTTTACGGCTTCGAGTTCCCGCCGCAGGCGTTCCGCAATTTCGGGATGCCGTGCCATCACATCGTGTTGTTCGGCAGGATCGTTGCGCAGGTCGAAAAGCCTTGCCTCGGGCCGGTTGCCGTAGAGATACCCCGACCACGAATCGGTGTAGGGATCGTCGCTGGGAGCCACGTATTTCCAGCCGTCCGAAATGATGGCCAGATTCTCCTGGAGGTTCATCACCACGGCCGAAGAACGCCCCCCGCCGCCCTCGCCCAGCAGGACGGAAAGGCAGTCGCGGCTGTCGGGCGCGGCTCCCGGTCCGACGGTGCCGCCGCAAAGCGACGCCAGCGAAGCGAAAAGGTCGATCTGGCTGAAGAGGGCGTCGTCGGAACTGCCGGGAACGATGCGGCCCTTCCACCGCACCACCATCGGCACCCGGGTGCCGGCCTCGTAAATGCTGTATTTGGTGCCGAGGAAAGGTCCCCACGGCTTATGGTCTCCCAACAACTCTTCGGCCCGGTCCTCGTACCCGTCGTCCACGATGGGCCCGTTGTCGCTGGAGAGGATCACCAGCGTATTGTCCGCAATCCCGAGGCTGTCGAGCACCGACAGGATACGGCCCACCGAGTAGTCGAGCGAGAGGATCGCATCGCCTCTCGGCCCCATGCCGCTCCGGCCCGCGAACCGTTCGTGGGGCACACGCGGCACATGAATGTCGTTGGTGCCGAAATAGAGGAAGAAGGGCCCGCTGCTGTTCCGCTCGATAAATTCGCAGGCCTTGTCCGTGATGCGGTCGGCGATCTCCTCGTCGTGCCAGCGGGCGGCCATTCCCCCTTTCATGTAGCCGATGCGCGAAATACCGTCCACGATCGACTGGTCATGCCCCATCGAGGGACGTATCCGGAGCAGTTCGGGATTATCCTTACCGGTCGGTTCCCCGGGGAAAGGCGCCGTATAGCTCACTTCGATCGGATCGGCGGGATCGAGCCCCACCACCCGCTGGTTCTCGATATAGACACAGGGCACACGGTCCCCCGTGGCAGCCATAATGTAGGAGTAGTCGAATCCGATGTCCTCCAGGCCGGGAGCGATCCTCCCGTTCCAGTCCTGCGATCCGGTCGTGTCGCCCAGCCCCAGGTGCCATTTGCCCACGGCCCCCGTGGCATACCCCGCGCTGCGGAACATGTCGGCCATCGTGTACTGTTCGGGACGGATCACCATGCCCGCGTTGCCGGCGGCGATACCCGTGCCCTCCCTCCGCCAGGGATACTGGCCCGTCAGCAGACCGTAACGGGCCGGAGTGCTGGTGGCCGCCACGGTGTGCGCGTTGGTCAGACGCAGCCCTTCTGCCGCCATACGCGCCACATGGGGAGTGCGGACGGTCTCCGAACCGTTCCAGTCCAGATCGCCGTATCCCACGTCGTCCGCCAGGATGACGATCACGTTGGGCGTTTTCGCCTTTTCGGGCTGGGAAGAACATGCGACGGCGCCGAGCGTCAGGAAAGCGGGGATAACGGTATTCGTTCTCATAATCCGGAGAGCCCGATCAGACGGGACTTCCGTAAAAATAAGCATCCGTCACGAAAAATCAAAGTACCGGAAGCGGAAATTTCCGGACCGGCAGACAGTTATTCGGCGATCCGGTCCACGATCACGGCGATGGCCCCGTCACCCGTCACGTTGGTCGCCGTGCCGAAACTGTCCATGGCGATATAGAGGGCGATCATCAGCCCCACGGCCACCTCGTCGAAACCGAGCATGGATTGCAGCAGACCCGCGGCCGCCATGATCGCGCCGCCCGGCACGCCCGGAGCCGCCACCATCGTGATGCCGAGCATCAGGATAAACCCGCAGAAGGCCGCCGCATCGACCGGCAGGCCCCCCAGCGTGATGATCGCCAGCGCACAGGCCACGATCTTCATGGTGCTGCCCGAAAGATGGATCGTGGCGCACAGGGGCACCACGAAACCCGCCACCGAAGGGCGTACGCCGCAGCGCAGGGTGCGGTCGAGAGTCACGGGAATGGTCGCCGCCGAAGACTGCGTACCCAATGCCGTGACGTAAGCCGCCAGCATGGTCCGCAGCAGACGCAAGGGATTCCTGTGCGCGACGGCCCCGGCCGTCGAAAACTGCACCAGCAACAGCACGAGGGTCAGCACGAAGATCAGGGCGATCAGTTTGACGAACACCTCCAATACCCCGGCCACCTGTCCGGAGACGGTCATCGAAAGGAAAATACCGAAAATATAAAACGGCAGCAGGGGAATGATGACACGCTCGATGACGAGGACGATCACCTTACGAAACTCGTCGAACAGCCCTTTGAGCACGCTTCCCGACAGACGGGAGATGCCGATTCCCAGCACGAACGAGAAGATCAGGGCACTCATCACCCCCAGCAGGGGCGGCATGTCGACGGTGAAATAGGGTTCGACGACCGAAGCGCTCTCCTCCATGCGGCTCAGGGAATCGCCCTCCAGCAGCCACGGATAGAGCAGCGTACAGGCTCCGTAGGTGAAAAATCCCGAAAAGAGGGTGAACCCGTAGGAGAGTGCGGCCGTAATCAGCAACAGGCGGCCGGCACTGTTTCCCAGATCGGCGATGCCGGGTACGACCAGCCCGATGATGAGCAGCGGAATGATGAAATTCAGAAAATTGCCGAAAAGGGCATTGAACGTGAGAAAAACCCGTGTCAGGGCTTCGGGAAAGAAGAAACCGCAGCCTACGCCCAAAGCGATGGCAAGCAGGATACGGGGCAGCAGTCCGATCTCGATGCGTTTCATGGCGATAAGATATTTAGGGGCCGGAGCCTATTTCGGTGCCTTGCGGTAGAGATAGATGCCGATGCAGAGGTAGAGCAGGTTGGGCAGCCACACCGAAATCTGCGCCGGGAGCAGACCTCCCTTGGCGAACTCCTCGGTGAATTTGCTCACCAGAATATAGGAGAAACAGAGGGCGATGCCGATACCGATATGGAGCCCCGTGCCGCCCCGCACCTTGCGCGAGGAGAGCGAAACGCCGATCAGCGTCAGGATGAAGGTCGAGATGGGATAGGCGAAACGGTTCTGCCGCTCCACCTCGAACTGGGCGATCTGGTCGGACCCCTTCTGTTTCTGCTGGCGGATAAAACGCGACAGATCGACGATGTTCATCGTCTTGATGAGCTCCTCCACCCGTCCCAGTTCATTGGCTTCCAGATTGATGAGGGTATCGAGCCGCTGATGGGTCTCGAATGTCTCCTTCTCGCCCTCGAACCGGCGGGTAATGTATTTCGGGGCCGACCAGCGCTTGGTCTCGGGATCGAAGCGCACGTCGGAGGCTTCGAGCGAGGAGACGATCGAACTCCCCTCGAACTGTTCCAGCGCGAGGAACGAAGCCCGCTGGCTGTTTCCCGAATAGTCGCGGATATAGGCGAACGTTCCGGGATAGACCTGCCGGTAGATATGCTGGTCGTACCGCTGGTTCTGCTTCTTCTTGAAATACTGGCTTTCGAAATCGACCCGCCGGGCATTGGCCGCGGGAATCACCACCAGATTGAGCGACAGCGAGAGCAGGGTGATCGCCGTAGCCGACACGAAATAGGGCCACATGAGCCGGTTGAAACTCACGCCGCTGGAGAGGATGGCGATGATCTCGGTCTGATAGGCCATCTTCGAGGTGAAGAAGATCACCGCGATGAAGGTGAACAGGCCGCTGAACTGATTGATGAAGAAGGGGATGAAGTTGAAATAGTATTGGGTGATGATCTTCGACAGGGGGGCTTTCAGTTCGATGAAGTCGTCGATCTTCTCCACCGCGTCGAAAATGACCACGATCACGATGATCAGGGCGATGGCGAACACGTAAGTTCCCAGGAACTTCTTGATGATGTACCAATCGAGTATCCTGAGCCCCGGGAACCGGAACCTGCGGTGCCCGTCCAGACGGGGCACGGGAGCCTGCATGCCGCTGTCCGTCATAGCCTTCGTCCCAGTTTAACGACCATTTCCCGTTTCCAGGCGAGGAACGACCCGTCCAGAATCCGCCGGCGGGCCTCTCCCACCAGCCAGAGGTAAAAGGCCAGGTTGTGCATCGAGGCGATCTGGGCGGCCATCATCTCCCCGGCGATGGCCAGATGCCGCAGGTAAGCCTTCGTATAGTGCGTATCCGCGAAGCAAAGACCCGCCGGGTCGATCGGCGAGAAGTCGTCCCGCCACTTCTGGTTGCGGATGTTGACGATCCCTTCGCTGGTGAAAAGCATACCGTTGCGCCCGTTGCGGGTGGGCATCACGCAGTCGAACATGTCCACGCCCCGTTCGATGGCCTCCAGGATGTTGACCGGCGTCCCCACCCCCATCAGGTAGCGGGGTCTGTCCTTCGGCAGGATGCCGTTGACCAGTTCGATCATTTCGTACATCACCGGGGCGGGCTCTCCCACGGCCAGCCCTCCGATGGCATATCCCTCGGCGCCGAACTGCTGCACGAATTCGGCCGAGCGGGTGCGCAGGTCGGGATAGGTGCACCCCTGCACGATGGGAAAGAGCGTCTGGCTGTATCCGTATTTCGGCGAGGTCTTTCCGTAGCGTTCGAAACAGCGTTCCAGCCAGCGGTGGGTCAGTTCGAGCGATCTGGCGGCATAGTCGTAGGGCGCGTCGCCGGGCGGACACTCGTCGAAAGCCATCATGATGTCGGCCCCGATCGAACGCTCGGTGTCGATCACGCTCTCGGGCGTGAACAGATGTTTCGATCCGTCGATGTGCGACGAGAAGCGGCATCCCTCCGGGGTGAGCTTGCGCGAGGTCGCCAGCGAAAAGACCTGGAAACCGCCGCTGTCGGTGAGCACCGGACCGTCCCAGCCGCTGAAACGGTGGACGCCGCCCGCCCGTTCCAGAATATCGGTGCCGGGCCGCAGGTAGAGATGGTACGTATTGGCCAGGATGATCCGGGCCTTCACCTCCTCCTTCAGGTCGCGGTGGAAAACCCCCTTGACGCTGGCTGCGGTCCCTACCGGCATGAAAATAGGGGTCGGGATCGTGCCGTGGTCGGTGGTGATCTCCCCGGCCCGTGCGGCGCAATCGGCGGCGGTATGCTGCAAATCGAACTTCATAGCGGACAAATGTACATATAATTCCCCAGCCCGCCAATTTTTTGGCGGCAGGTTCGGGAAATTTGTGTACCTTTGTCCGATTACAAATCACACCTACCGACGTGTCATTCCTTTCCCGGTTATACGAAAGTCTCGAAACCGCTTACGGGACGCCGGCGCTGGCCCTGGCCGCGGCGGCGGTCGTGCTGTTCATCGTACAGTTGTGTTACTGGATGCGGTGTTACGCCCGCATTCCCTCCTACCGCGTGGACGGCGGACAGGAACGCGACACGCAACGGCCTCCCGTCTCGGTGATCGTGGTGGTACAGGACGACTTCACCTATCTGGAGGAGACGCTGCCGCTGATCCTCGGCCAGCAATACCCCGAGTTCGAAGTGGTCGTGGTCGACCTGGCCTCCGCAGAAGAGTTCTCCGACGCCCTGCAGGCTCTGCAGGAGCAGCATCCCCACCTGTCCGCCACCCGCATCGAACAGGACACCCGCTTCCCGATCGGCCGCAAACTGGCGCTCAACGTGGGAATCAAGGCCGCCCGTTACGAACGGCTGCTGATCACCACCACGGCGGCCCGGCCCACGTCCGACCGCTGGCTCGCGCTGATGGCCCGGGGATTCGAACGGGGCGACGTGGTGTTGGGTTACTGCGGCATGGAACGCAAACCGGGCATCGTGAACCGGCTGATCCGCTGCTCCCGGGTCATGACTTCGGTCCGGGCTCTCAGTTCGGCGATCCGGGGCGTGCCCTACCGGGGCAGCATCCACAACCTCGGGTTCACCAAGACCCTCTATTTCGGTGTCAAGGGCTTCAACTACCTGAACCTCAATTCAGGGGAAGACGACCTTTTCCTGCAGACGATCGCCACGCCGGACAATACGGCCGTGATCCTCAATCCCAAGGCGACCGTGCGCCAGTGGCAGTGGGGCGGTGCGTCCTGGTGGCACGACCTGCGCAAATTCGAGAGCTACACCTACAAATACTATCCCCTGCAAGTGAAAAACGCCGTCCAGTGGGAGCTCGGCAGCCGCCTGCTCTTCCTGGCCACGGTGCTGACCGCCCTGTGCCTGCTCCCTCCCGAATTCAAGCTGGGTACGCTGGCACTATGGCTGCTGCGGCTGGGGATCGTGGAGTTCGAATCGTGGCGCATCCGGCGGCGGCTGGGCGAAGGGGGACTGGGCTGGTGCTGGATCGTCTATGACCTGTGGGCGCCGCTGTGCGAAATACGGCTGTGGCTCTCCCGCACGCTTCGTCCGAGCAAAGGCTTATGGAGATAGAGAGTTACATCGTAGCGAGCGATCAGCAGCTGATCGAGAGGGTACTGAAAGGCGACGCGGCGGCTTTCGAACACCTCTTCGACCGCTATCGGGAGGCCATGTTCCAGCTCTACATGCAGCGCACGGGCGGGAACCGGGACGACACCGACGACCTGCTTCAGGAGACCTTCGTCAAGGTCTACCTCAACCTGCACCGCTACAAGCCCGACTACACGTTCGGACAGTGGATCTACACGATCGCACGCAACACGTTCGTGGACTACGTGCGCAAACGCCGGGACGACCTTTCGATCGACAACGTGCAGGAGAGCCGTTCTCCGGCGCTGATGCCCGCCTCGGCGGCTCCCACTCCGGAAGAGAGTTTCATCAGCGTGCAGCAGCGGGCGCAGCTGGAACACCACCTGGAGCGGATGACGCCCCGCTACCGGCAGCTGATCGAACTGCGTTTCTTCCGCGAATACTCCTACGAGGAGATCGCCCGCGAACTCGACCTGCCGCTGGGCACGGTGAAGACCCAGATCCACCGCGCACGCGAACAGTTGTGCCGGTTCATCACCGAACACACGGACATCCTCCCGTAGGCGATCCGGGAGAACGGACCGGACGACAAGACCCGCAACCACGCTAACGGCCACACACGGCCCCCGCTCCGCACCACGGAACAAAAGCTCTCGCAAACCGACACACCACAACGCATGGAACTGATCGAAAAATATTTCGGGGAGGAACTCTCCCCGCTGCAAAGGGAACGCTTCGCGCGGCTGTACGACCTGTACGGGGGGTGGAACGCACGGATCAACGTCGTCTCGCGCAAGGACTTCGACCGGCTCTACGAACGGCACGTACTCCACTCGCTGGCCATCGCCCGGGTCTGCCGCTTCGGGGCCGGGGCCCGCATCCTCGACGTGGGATGCGGCGGAGGCTTCCCGGGTATTCCGCTGGCGATCCTCTTTCCGCAGGCCCGGTTCACGCTGGCAGACTCGATCGGCAAGAAGATCTCCGTGGTGCGCGGCGTGAGCGGGGCCCTCTCGCTGGAGAACGTGGTCCCCGTACACGGACGGGCCGAGGAGATCGATGCGCAGTTCGACTACGTCGTCAGCCGGGCCGTCACCCGGATGAAGGAGTTCGTCGGCTGGGTATGGAACAGGATCGAACCGGGACAGCAGGGAACGCTGCCCGCGGGCATCCTCTACCTCAAGGGAGGCGACCTGCGGGAAGAGCTGGCCGAAACGGGGAAAAGATACACGCTCTACGACATTCCCGACTTTTTCGAAGAGGAGTTTTTCGAGACCAAGAAGGTCGTCTACCTTCCCCGGTAGCCCTCCTATTCCCGGATGGAATCGGGCGTACCGTACATGGCCCGGAAGGTATGGGCCCCCAGACGGACACCGGCCCCGATGCGGAGCACGCCGTTGCGCACCGCCTTGCCGCCCGAACGCCCCACCCCGCCGTCGGTATTGGTGAGCCCCACGTCGTAGCGGGCCGAGAATTCGATGGACGGAGACAGCAGCCAGGAGAGACCCAGCGCCAGCGACACGTCGAACGTGTTGAAATCCTCTTTGGGCAGACGCCGGGTGACGAGCGTTCCGTCGCCCGGATCGTAGCACGCCTTATAACGCAAGGCGAAACCGAACTGGGGCCCCACGTCGAAAGAGAAGCGGTTGGAAGGATGTATTTTCAGCAGGACAGGCACGGCCAGATAGCTCGACTTGACCCACTGGCGGTCGCCCAGATCGGCACCCTGCCGGGAATAGAGCACCTCGGGCTGGATACCCAGCAGCCGGAAGGCATAGCGGTACTCGGCGAACGCGCCCACGTAATAGCCCGGACGCATATCGGCCCCGACATGGGTCAGTTTGGAGATGTTCCAACCTCCCTTCACACCGCCCGTCCACTGGGCGAATGCCCCCGAAGCGGCCGCCACGCAGGCAGCCAGCAAAATCAGCTTTTTCATAACCAGCACATTACTTGATTGTCCGCATATACAACGCCGCAAAAGCCGCCGTTCGTATCCGAAAGATACAAAAAGCGGACGAAACGGCCGCCCGGACCTAAAAATTTACGGGATTATTTTTGCAAAACCCAAAAATATTGTACCTTTGCACTCCGTTGTACGCCCACGGGCCGGCACGGCCGATAACGGAGCATATTAAACGAAGATAACAAGATACGACAATGAAAAGGACTTTTCAACCCTCGCAGAGAAAAAGACGGAACAAACACGGCTTCCGTGAAAGAATGTCTACCCCCAACGGACGCCGCGTTCTGGCCGCCCGTCGCGCCAAGGGCCGCAAGAAACTGACGGTTTCCGACGAAGCCCGCGCGAAATAGGGTTCCGACATACGACAAGAAAAGGACGGCCGCAGCTGTCCTTTTTTGTTTGCGGTATTTCCACCCTTTTTCGTATCTTTACGGCCGCGGCGGAATCCGGCGGCCGGACCACGGAACCGCAGGAAGGGAGGAACCGCCGCCGCGACATAACCGACAAAACCCATGAATCCGCTGCGAAAACTGATCGAAAGGATAAACGGCAACGTCATCGCCCGCAACGTGGTGCTGGCCGTATGCGCCGTGGTGATCTTCCTGTTCCTGGTCTCCGTGCTGCTGAACCTCTTCACGCGGCACAACAAGTACAAACAGGTGCCCGACTTTTCGGGCATGAACATCGAGGAGGCCCGACAGGCCGGACGCAAGGCCTCGTTGCGGATCGAGATCAACGATTCGCTCTACGTCCCCATGTACGAAGGGGGCGTGATCCTCGACCAGAATCCGGCCCCGGGGGCCGAGGTCAAGAGCGGACGGCGCATTTTCGTCACGGTCAACTCGTTCCGGCAGAAGATGGTGCGAATTCCCTACGTGACGGACTTTTCGCTGCGGCAGGCGAAGAACAACCTGGAGGTGGCCGGGCTGGAGATCGACCGGCTGATCTACCGGGAGGACATCGCCACGAACTACGTGCTCGAAGAGCATTACCGCGGGGAGCTCATCACCTCGGGCAGCGACGTCCGGGCGGAAGTGGGCACCGGCGTGACGCTCGTCGTGGGCATGAGCCCGGAAGATTCGACCACCGTGATCCCGAAAGTGGTCGGCTTCCCCCTCAAGGAGGCCAAAAGCCGGCTGTGGGAAGTGGGCCTGAACGTCGGCAGAATAACGGCGGAGGAGGGCATCAACGCGCTGAACGAAAACGAGGCACGGGTCTACATGCAGGAGCCGGAACAGAGCCATCTTGTGACGCTGGGTACGCCGGTCGCGCTGAAGCTGACGCTGGATACCAAGAAGGTGGAACAGGGAAGCGCGGCTTCGGACCGGGCTGCCGAGGCGATCGTCGAGGCCCGCAAGGAGCAGGAGGAGGCCGAAAAGGAAAAAGACAAGCCGTGATCCGGCATACCGGCACAGCGAACCGATAAAAACCGAGATAACGTGACGACCGAAACGGACGACGATTTTCTGACCGAAGCGGAAGAGGACGGGCAGCAGGACGAACTGTTCGAACACTTCTCCCTCACGGTGGACAAGGGACAGGCGATGCTGCGCATCGACAAGTTCCTGACCAACCGCATGGAGGGATGTTCGCGCAACCGTATCCAGGCGGCAGCCGACAGCGGCAGCATCCTGGTCAACGGCACAGCCGTGAAGGCGAGCTACAAGGTAAAGCCGCTCGACCGCATTTCGATCGTGATGCCTTACCCGCGCCGCAAAACGGAGATCGTCCCGGAAAACATTCCGCTCGACATTCCCTACGAGGACGACGACCTGCTGCTGGTGAACAAACCGGCGGGCATGGTGGTGCACCCGGGCCACGGCAACTGGTCGGGCACGCTGGTCAATGCGCTGGCATGGCACCTGCGCGAACTCCCCATGTTCCGCGAGGGCGACATGCGGGCCGGTCTGGTGCACCGCATCGACAAGAACACCTCGGGCCTGCTGGTGATCGCCAAGAACGAACGGGCCCACGTCCGGCTGGCCAAACAGTTTTTCGATCATACGATCACCCGGCGCTACCTGGCCCTGGTGTGGGGCAATTTCGAGGAGGACGAAGGGACGATCGAAGGCAACATCGGGCGCAGCGTGCGCGACCGGCTCAGGATGGCCGTCTTTCCGGACGGCAGCGCCGGCAAGCATGCCGTGACCCACTACCGCGTGGTCAGACGATACGGATACGTCACGCTGGTGGAGTGCCGGCTGGAAACGGGACGCACCCACCAGATCCGGGTGCACATGGAGTATATCGGCCATCCCCTGTTCAACGACGAGCGGTACGGGGGCGACCGCATCCTGAAAGGCACCACCTTTTCCAAATACCGCCAGTTCGTGGAGAACTGTTTCGCCCTGATGCCCCGTCATGCGCTCCACGCCCGCAGTCTCGGCTTCGTCCACCCGGGTACGGGGAAGGAGGTCTGTTTCGAAAGCGCGCTGCCCGCCGACATGCAGGCCGTGCTGGAGAAATGGGAGAGCTACGCGGCACACCGCGAAACGGAAGCGTGACGCCCACGGCACGGAACATGCACGGAACACAGGAAAACGCACCGGCCCCGGAGCCCGCATCCGGAACCGCCTTTTATACGACAAGCCCATGCAGACGACCAGCCGAACCTTCACCCTCATCAAGCCCAACGCCGTGGCAGCCGGAGCCACGGGCAAAATCCTCGACCGACTGATCGCGGACGGATTCCGCATCCGGGCCCTGAAAATGGATTTTCTGAGCCGCAACCGGGCCGCCCGGTTCTATACCGTACACCGCGGCAAACCCTTTTTCGAAGACCTCGTCCGGTTCATGACCTCGGGCGCCGTGGTGGCTGCCGTACTGGAACGCGACGGGGAAAGGGCCGTCGAAGCCCTCCGGACCCTGGTCGGCGCCACCGATCCCGCTCGTGCCGCAGCGGGCACGATCCGCCGTGAATTCGGCGAAAGCGTCACCCGCAACGCGATCCACGCATCCGATAGCCCCGAAAACGCGCGGGAAGAATGGAGCCGCTTTTTCACGCCCGACGAAATCACGGAGATCGACTACACACCGGAGGTGTGACCGCAGTTACCATTCCGCGGTAACCGGGACAGTACAGCCAGCCGCCAAAACCGGATTTACCGGGTACTGATTTTTCTGTACGTTGTAATATATCCGTATCTGTCGAATACAGACAAACCGCCTGAGGTTTCTATCCGGTAATACTCTTCCGCAACTGATTCGACTGCTTCGTACACCGTATATCCGCCATTGGGGGCTTCAATCAATTCGCAGGACACCTGCCATTCATCCGTACCGGTTCTCCCTATTTCCAGCGCATACAAGCCTTTCTCCTTTTTTACTATCCGCCAAAGCACCTCTCCGTTCGCATTAAAATAATCGGCCCAAACACCTAACAGTTTCTCCCGCTGTTCCCGCGGGATATTTCCCTTTTCTGTACTAAGAGTTATCTTCTTTTCTGAAGGAATCGAACAAGAGGCCGTATCATTACAAATAACCGAATCTACCGGAATACAAACACCCGCTATCGTCCGCCAACTGCAACCGGTCGTCTCCGTCACACCCCGACAACCCCATAACGCATATAAAATCACAAATAGGACGAACAACCCACAAAATAATTTTGCAATATTACCGAGCAATATACCGGTTACAACCATGCGACCGACACTTTCCAATACTTTTTCCTCACGGATAGGGTTCGGCATGAAATTTCCGCATTCCGGACAGAACAACTCCTTGCAATCCCACAAATCTTCCGTGACCTTGGCAGGTGTATAGCAATTCGGACAAATACATACTTTATATTTCCCTTCAACCAAAGGTTTCTTCCGAGGAACAGGCATCAACAATGGAGGAGCAATCCTTTCATAGATTTCATTCACCACGCCATGTTCTGCACTGCTCAACGCCTTACCTTTCCGAACGGATATTCCTCGTTTAAACACCTCTTTATCTATTTCATTAAGTTTTTCCGGATTCCGAATATAAGAGGCATAATATAGCTGCAAGATATTCTCGATCCTATTCAAAGCCCTCAGTCGGATTTCCGTATCTTTCAATCCCCGAGAATGCAAATCCCCAACGATGGATTCTTTGATTTCGTTCCAGTCCATAATTTTCACACCACCCTTAAATACCTACCCAAAATAACAACATTATAAATCTTCTACCATAACTACTGCTCCGTTTCCCGTCAGATAAAACATCTGATCCTTCTCCACATACGCTCCAAAATAGTTTTTCATTCTATATTTGTGTCTCACACGATAATCACCCCATTCTTCCGATGTCGTTTCCGTCACCTCAGACCAATATACACTCACATAGCTCTTCGAATCAGTAATATGCCATTTCAAATAACGTTCAACTGCACGTTTCGTAGCCTCAAGAGCATTTGTAGAAGTTTTCTCTGATAAACGATCGGCATTATCTGAGAGATTACCAACTATCCACAGACAAAGAATGACTCCGGCTGCAACCCACCAGCCTTTCCGTGATTTCTCCAATCCTTTTTCCGTGACTTCCTGCGAAACAGTCTGCAACAAAGGGTTCAGAAATG